>CAIMBE010000001.1 GCA_903839085.1 uncultured beta proteobacterium
CGGAATTCAAGACACTTGCTTTCGTCATCGCGAGGCCTTTTAGGCCGTGGCGATCCATTCCCCATGACTTCCTGGATTGCCGCGTCGCCAGGCTCCTCGCAATGACGATCCGGACTGTCATGATTTATGAAAGTCTCAATAGTGAGGACCGGCGCAGGCTTGGGTTACATTGGGAGTCACGTCATTTTGGAGAGACTGCCATGCCCGATCCTGAACCTGCTGCCGCGCCGGTGGCATTTCTCAATTCGCCAGCCTTTGCGGCGATCGGCCTGCCGTTCTCCGAGATCGTGCGCGTCGGTGACACGCTCTATCTGTCGGGCCAGATGGGCAACCTGCCCGGCACCCTGACGCTGGCGCCCGGCGGCATCAAGGCCGAGGCACATCAGGCGCTGCAGAATATCAGGACCACGCTCGAAGCCCACGGCTATTCGATGGGCCACGTCGTGAAGTGCACGGTGATGCTGGCCGACATGAACGACTGGGCCACTTTCAATTCGGTCTACACCACGTTTTTCGGCCCGCCCTACCCGGCCCGCAGCGCCTTTGGCTCGAGCGGTCTGGCCTTGGGCGGACGGCTTGAAATCGAGGTTATTGCGGCGACGCGCTGTTGAAGCGCGCCGCCATTCAAGTTCCGATTACATCTCTTTTTGTCACGGATAAATAGATTTAATCGCCATTAATGTAGAGAGGAGTGTCGAATACAGTAGGGGCAACATGAATTCCAGCCCCCAAAGTGTCAGGAAACCCAGAGCAGGCCGCCCGCCGGTGCCGCGCGCCGTCCTGTTCGACGCCTATGGCACGTTGTTCGACGTCTACAGCGTCGCCTTGCTGGCAGAGCAGTTGTTTCCGGGTCACGGTCAGGCCCTGAGCGTGCTGTGGCGCGACAAGCAGATCGAATACACACGGCTCGTGACCACCAGCAACCATGGCAAGCACTACCAGCCGTTCTGGGAACTGACCCGCTCAGCCCTGCGCTACAGCCTCAAGAGAATCATCGGGCCGACCCTGGCCGCGGGCGCTGACGATCAACTCGATGGGCCGATCGAGCGCCTGATGAACCAGTACCGCCACCTCAGCGCCTTCCCCGAAAACAGGGAGGTGCTTGCGGCGCTCAAGGCAAAGGGCATCCCGAGCGGTATCCTGAGCAATGGCGACGCCGCCATGTTGAACCTGGCCGTCAAATCGGCCGGACTTGAGGGCCTGCTCGACCACGTCATCAGCGTCGACCCGATCCGCAAATACAAGACCCACCCAGAGGCCTATGCGCTGGGCGAGCAGGCCTCCGGATTGGCGGCCAGGCAGATCGTCTTCGTCAGCAGCAATGCCTGGGACGCGCTGGCCGCCACCTGGTACGGTTACCAGACGCTGTGGGTGAACCGCTACCAGCTGCCCTTTGAAGAACTGGGCACCCAACCCACGCGCACGGGCAGCACGCTGCGCGATGTCCTCGATTTTTTTCCGGGAATCGCAAGCCCGTCTCACGCCATTGCGAGCGCAGCGAAGCAATCCATGCTTGGACTGCCACATCGCGCCGCTCCTTGCAGTGACGAACCCAACTAGCAAACCTTTTATCACTTCCTCCAAGGTATCACCATGAGCGAACGCATCACCCTTCACGGCCTGCAGGTGGCCACCGAGTTGTACAACTTCATCGAGCAGGACGTGCTGCCCGGCACCGGTCTGGACAGCGCCAGGTTCTGGGCCGGCTTTGATGCCCTGGTGGCCGATCTGGCACCCAGGAACGCGGCCCTGCTGGCCGAGCGCGATCGACTCCAAACCGAGCTCGATGACTGGCACAAGGCGAACCCGGGTCCGATTGCCGGCGCGCGCGGCATGCGTGCTTATCGCAAATTCCTGACAAAAATCGGCTACCTGGTGAGTGTGCCCGACAAGGTCAAGGTCAGCACCAGGAACGTCGACGCCGAGCTTGCCCTGCAGGCAGGCCCGCAACTGGTGGTGCCGATCACCAACGCGCGCTATGCGCTCAACGCCGCCAACGCGCGCTGGGGCAGCCTGTATGACGCGCTCTACGGCACCGACGTGATATCGGAGGCGGGCGGCTGCGAAAAGGGCAAGGGCTACAACGAGAGGCGCGGCGCCAAGGTGATCGAATATGCGCGCCATGTGCTCGACCGCTGCGTGCCGCTGACCCGGGGTTCGCACCTGGACGCCACGGCCTATGCCGTGATCGACAACCAATTGGCCGTGAGCCTGAACAAGGGAAAGACCGTGGGCCTGAAGAATCCGGCGCAGTTCGTCGGCTTTCAGGGCGAGATGACAGCGCCCTCGTCGGTGCTGCTGTCGCACCACGGACTGCACATGGACATCCGCATCGACAAGACGCATGCCATCGGCCGCAGCGACCCGGCGGGCGTAGCCGATCTGGTGCTGGAGTCGGCCCTGTCCACCATACTGGACCTTGAGGACTCGGTCGCGGTGGTCGATGCCGCCGACAAGGTGCTGGCCTATGGCAACTGGCTGGGCATCCTGAAAGGCACGCTGACCGAAGACGTGACAAAAGCCGACGGCAAAGGCGGCGTCAAGACCTTCAAGCGCGGCCTCAACCCCGACCGCCAGTACACCGGCCCGCGCGGCGAAGACGTGGCGCTGCATGGCCGCTCGCTGCTGTTTGTGCGCAACGTCGGCCACCTGATGACCAACCCCGCCATCCTGTGGGGCGCGCAGGGCCGGGAAATTCCGGAAGGCATCCTGGACGCCGTCATCACCACCACCATCGCGCTGCACGATCTCAAGAAGGCCGACGGCCAGGGCCTGACAAGCAACGCGCATGGCGTCGCGGCCATCCGCAACACGCGCCGCGGCAGCGTCTACATCGTCAAGCCGAAGATGCACGGCCCGCATGAAGTCGCCTTTGCCAGCGAACTGTTTGGCCAGGTCGAGCGCCTTCTCGGCCTGCCCGACAGCACCGTCAAGCTCGGCATCATGGACGAGGAACGCCGCACCAGCGTCAACCTGAAGGCCTGCATTGCCGCGGCCAGGAGCCGTGTCGCCTTCATCAACACGGGCTTTCTGGACCGCACCGGCGACGAGATGCACAGCGCCATGCAAGCCGGGCCGATGCTGCGCAAGGGCGACATGAAGACCAGCAGCTGGATTGCGGCCTACGAGAAGAGCAATGTGCTGACCGGGCTGGAATGCGGCCTGCGCGGCAAGGCCCAGATCGGCAAGGGCATGTGGGCCATGCCGGACCTGATGGCGGCCATGCTGCAGCAGAAGATCGCCCATCCCAGGGCGGGCGCCAATACGGCCTGGGTGCCGAGCCCGACCGCCGCCACGCTGCACGCGCTGCACTACCACCAGGTCGACGTCTTTGTAGTGCAAAAGCAGTTGGAAAAGGCCGACGTGGCCGCCCAGCGCGATGCCATCCTGAACGACCTGCTGACGGTTCCGGTCGTCAAGTCACCCAGGTGGAGCGAAACCGAGAAGCAGCAGGAACTCGACAACAACGCGCAGGGCATCCTGGGCTACGTGGTGCGCTGGGTCGATCAGGGCGTGGGTTGTTCCAAGGTGCCCGACATCCACAACGTGGGCCTGATGGAAGACCGCGCCACGCTGCGCATTAGCAGCCAGCACATCGCCAACTGGCTGCACCACGGGGTGGTGACGCAGGAGCGAGTAAGAGAGACGCTGGAGCGGATGGCCGCCGTGGTGGACAGGCAGAACGCCGGCGACCCGCTGTACCGGAACATGGCCGGCAACTTCAAGACCTCGATGGCTTATCAGGCGGCCTGCGACCTGGTGTTCAAGGGATTGGCGCAGCCAAGCGGCTATACCGAGCCGCTGCTGCACGCCTCGCGGCTCAAGGTCAAGGCGGCTGCGTGAGCGAGACCAGCGCCAGCGCCGACCCGACCCGCTGCCCGCTGTGCGGGCAGGTCAATCAGTGCGCGATGGAGGCCGAGCAGGCGACCGGCGTCAGGCAGCCACCCTGCTGGTGCACTGAGGTCAAATTCGAGCCCGCGCTGATGGCAAGCCTGCCTGAGCCGGCACGCGGCGCGGCCTGCATTTGCGCAGCCTGTGCGCAGAAGAAGGTCCCATAGGCTGATTTACTGCTGCCGGCGCAAACTACACAAGCCCGTTGCCGCGGGTGCCGCAGCGGGCGGCGCAGCGAAATAGGGAAGGAGGCCGAAGGCCGGATGACATTCGCGGAGCCACCCACAGCGGCACCCGCGGCCCACACACGCATGGGAGACTCCTCAAAATCGGGTCGTCAATATGCGCTTATCACTCCAGCAAAATGTGACGCAGATGTTCGCACTCCTCATCCGAAAGGCCCACAGGCCCGGCCAGGTAATTTGACAGTCCGCCGTAGTCGCGGTCCATGACATCGAACGCCGCCTGCAAAAAAGCGGGCCGCACACCCCAGACGACATCCATCACATGCGCCGGACCGTCCCCTTCGAGCGAGGGGCTGCGGCGGTAGCACTGCCTGGTCAGCAGGTAATCGCGCATGATGATGTCGCGTTCCACACCCAGTATCAACAACAGCAGGGCAGCGGCGAAGCCGGTGCGGTCCTTGCCGGCCGTGCAATGGAACACCAGCGGCGTGGAATGCGACAACAGGTGCCGCAGGAAGCGACCGAAGGTGGCCCCGTGATCATGCACAAAGCCGCGGTAGGTCTCGCACATCGCCGCCACCGTTTCGGCCGTGCTCGGGACCTGCCCCAGGGCCATCAGGGCGCGCAGGCGCCGCGCGACGGTCGGCTCGATCGCCAAGGCAAGCGTCGTCACGCCGGCAATCCGGTAGGGCCGGGCGGCCCTCTCGGCCACGCCCCTGAAGTCGATGCTGTGGCTCAGTGACAGCGCCTGCAGCGCCGCCACATCGCCCGGTGTCAGGTCAGCCAGATGGTCGGAGCGAAAGACGCGACCGCGGCGAACACGACGGCCGGCATCGCCGGCGTAGCCGCCCAGGTCGCGAAAATTGGAGACGCCCTGCAAGGCCCGCAGGTCACTGTGGCTGACATCGCTTCTCATCATGCGTTGCGGACCAGCAAACCATCGCGCGTCGCCACGCCGGCGCGCACCAGGTCCGTAATCAGCGTCTCAATCCACTGCGAAAAGTCGAGCGCTGAAAAATGCTTCTCGTAGATCGTCAGGAAGTAGGGCGTCGCCCGCGCCCAGGCGACGAAGGCGCTGGTCTCCAGGCTTTGCAACTCAAGCAGTTTGAACTTCAGCAAGACCCTGACCGCGTGCCGTACGTGTTTTGGCGGGTTTGCCACGAAGCCCTCAAGGCGATCGCGCGCACTCGCAATCGCCGCCTCGACACCGCGAAAGACGCTGCCGTGGCCGGGAATCACGATCGCCGGCGCCAGCGACTCGATCAGGTCGATGGTTTGCGCCACCGCGTCGAAGGCCTCGATTCCCTCGAGCTCCGGAAAGATAACGCCAAAACCACGTTCCCATAATGCGTCGGCCGACACCAGCACACGCGTGGCTGGCTCGAACAGGATCACCGAGTGCGGATCATGCCCCGGCGCCGCGCGCACCTGCCACAAGCGCTCGCCGAGCCTGATCTCGCTACCCGGCAGCAGCAGGGCATCAAAGCCGAACTGCTGGCAACTCTGGCCGGTCGGCGTGTAGGTCAGCGCCTGCGGGTCCCAGGCGCTGACATGGTGCGAGTGGCCCGGCGGTATCAGCGTGCGCAAGTCCGGATACCTGCCCTGCAGCGCCGCATTGCCACCGCAGTGGTCGCTGTGCAGATGGGTGTTGAGCAGAAGGTCGAGCGCGCGGCCCTGCAAGGCGGACCCGACCAGGGCCAGCGTCTGTGGCGCATGCGTGACGTAACCGCTGTCGATCAGCGCCGTGGCATCCCGGCCGCGGATCAGGATGTTGTTCGAGGACAGCCAGCCGCGCTCGAAAACGGTGATGTCGTTGGGAAGTTTGGGTGCAAGCGTGTTCATTTGCGGGGCGCCGCTCAAACCTGCGGCAGCAGGAAGCGCCGCTCCCAGGCGCTGATCTCGCGCAGGTAGCTCTCGTATTCAAGCGCCTTGACGGCGCAAAAGCCGGTCACAAAAGCATCGCCGAGCAGGCGCCGGCCGGTCGCGCTGCGCGCCATCTGCTCGAGCGCCGGCAGAAAACTGCGCGCCAGCGCGTGGCCCTGGTCATAGGCGCTGTCGCTGACCAGAATCGGTTCGCTCGGGGCCAACTCTTCGTCCATTCCGGCCAGACCTGCGGCCAGCGAGGCGGCAATCGCCAGATAGGGATTGGCATCGGCGCCGGCAAGGCGGTTCTCGACGCGGCGTGCGGCCGGCGCGCTCACTGGAATGCGCAGGCCGGTGCTTCGGTTGTCGTAGCCCCAGAGCAGATTGACCGGCGCCTGGCTGTCCCTGACAAAACGGCGGTAGGAGTTGACATGCGGCGCGAAGATCAGCATCAGGTCCGGCACATAGCGCTGCAGGCCGGCGATGAAGTGCCGAAAGCGCGGACTCTCGGCGCCGTCGTCCTTGCTGAAAATGTTGCGGCCGCCGGCATCGAGCACGCTTTGGTGCAGGTGCATCGAACTGCCTGCCGCGCCGGCAATCGGCTTGGCCATGAAGACGGAATTGAGCCCATGGCGAATCGCAATTTCCCTGGCCGCGTACTTGAACAAAAAGGCCTGGTCCGCCGCCGCCAGCGCGTCCCCGTGCAGCAGGTTGATCTCGTACTGGCTCGGTCCGACCTCATGGACCCAACTGTCGGCGCGCACGTCCAGCGTGTCCAGCGCGGCGCGAAAATCATCCCAGAAAGGCGCCAACTCATTGAGCATGTTCAGGCTGAAGGCCGACTGCCCGGCCTCGGCGCGCCCGTTGCGCGCGGCGGGTGCGGCAAGCGGCTGGTTCGGATCTGCACTGGGCGCCGTCAGGTAAAACTCGATCTCTGGCGCCACCACCGGCTGCAGACCCTGCGCCGCGTAGCGCGCCAGCACCGTCTTCAGGAGCGAACGGGCAGCGAAGACGCATGGCGCGCCATCGAGCTCGACGCAGTCATGGATCACCACCGCGCGCGCCGTGGCGGACCAGGGTGCCACCCTGAGCGTGGCGTGATCGGGCATCAGGCGCACATCGGGGTCGGAGGCGGGAAAGATCGGATCAAAGGAGTAGTCCCCGGTGACCGCCTGCATGGCAATCGCCTGTGCAATGCGCAGCTCGGCGCCGGCCGCGAAACTGCGCGCCGGCATCAGCTTGCCGCGCGGGTAGCCCGAGATATCGGCAAAGATACACTCGACATCGCGAATGCCGTGCTGGTAGAAGAAGGCGTCGAGTTCGCTGGTGCTGGATGTCTGCATCGGTCTATTTTCGGGCAATTGGGGCGCGCGTTCGCCGGCTCGTCCAAATGGCACAATCACTGCACGATCCAAACACTGAAAAAGGCGTCGCTGAATGGCTGACAGCAGCATTGAACTGAAGACTGTGCTCATCGTTGACGATGCGCCGGAAAATTTGTTGATTCTTGGCGAAATCCTGCAGGCACATTACCGTGTCCGCGTGGCCAGCCATGGTGAGCGCGCGCTGCAGGTGATGAACAGCGCGCCACGACCGGACATCGTGCTGCTCGACATCATGATGCCGGGCATCGATGGCTATGAGGTGCTTCGACAAATGCGAGCGAATGCCGCGACCCATGACATTCCCGTGATTTTCGTCACGGCCATGGCCGCCACCGGGGACGAGGAGCGTGGCCTGGAGCTCGGCGCGGTCGATTACATCGCCAAACCCTTCAAACCGGGCATCGTGCTGGCCCGCGTGCGAACGCAGCTCGAGCTCAAGCAGGCACGCGACCGGCTGGCCGACAACAACCAGTGGCTTGAGCGGGAAGTGGCCAGGCGCATGAGCGAGAACCTGCTGATCCAGGATTTGAACGTGCGGGCGCTGGCTTGTCTGGCAGAGGCGCGCGACAACGAAACCGGGCACCACATCGTGCGCACCCAGATCTATGTCGAGTTGCTGGCACGCCAACTCGTCGGGCACGAGCGCTTCAGGGACGCGCTGGCGGGCGACCGGCTGCGCATGGTGGTGAAAGCCGCTCCGCTGCACGATATCGGCAAGGTCGGCATTCCAGACGCCATTCTGCTCAAGCCGGGAAAGCTGACGACCGAGGAATTCGAGATCATGAAGACGCACCCGCAGATCGGCGCCGATGCCATCAAGAAGGCGATGGCGCAGGCGCAGGCCGGCGCTGACGCTCCGATCACCGATCTTGCCAACGGCGCTTTCGCGTTTCTTGGCGTCGCGCACGAGATTTCCCTGGGTCACCAGGAAAAATGGGATGGCAGCGGCTACCCCGCAGGGCAGGTCGGCGAAGCGATCCCGGTTTCGGCGCGCTTGATGGCACTGGCCGATGTCTTCGACGCGCTGATGAGCCAGCGAGTCTACAAACCGCCCATGACCCTCGATCAGGCGACGGCCATCATCATGGAGGGTCGCGGCAAGCACTTCGACCCGGCGGTGGTCGACGCCTTTGTCGACTGCCGTGAACGCTTCGCCGAAATCGCCAGGCGCTACGCCGACCCGGTGTCAGAAGATCACTGAGCATCAAACCGCCATTGCCATGATCCGACGCCACTTTGATACGTTGAGCGCGAGGCCATGGCCATGAAGATCGAGCCAGCCAGGATCCCACTCTACCTGCTGATTTTCGTTCTGCCAGTGCTGCTGGTGGCGCTGCTCGTGGGCGGCCTCAACCTGTACTTCCTGTTCGATCTGCGCCGGGCAAATCAGGACAATCTGGACGCGCAGGCGGTCGAAATCGAACTGGTCGCTGCGGCAAGCAGGTTCAATCAGGAACTGGTCGCCATCCAGCGACGGGTGGATGACGCGCTGACCGACGCATCGGCCGGCAAACTCGACCAGACCGGCGCCCGGCGTGTTCACGCCGACGTTGCGAGGCGCCTGGCAGCGATGGAAAAGCAGTTGCCGACGATCAAGGGCGGCAGCCTGAGCGATGACGCCGTGGCCGAGGCCAGGCGCGACTTCGATACCTACCACAAGCTGATCATCTCGATCACCGACCTGACCGCCGTCGACCCGGCCGGCGCCACACGCCGCGTCTATCAGGCCTCGCGCAGCTACGTTGACCTGTCAGAGCACACGCAGCACATCACCGAGGCCGCCGCGCTGGCCATGGCGCAACGCGGCCAGGCGCTAGCCGAGCGTCTGGAGGCGCGCACCTCGCGCACAGTAGGCATTGGGGGTTTTCTGGTCGCCGCGCTGCTGCTGTTCTGGCTTTGGGTCTCCTACCGACTGACCCGGCGAATGAACGCCCTGACAAGCACGTTGCAGCATCTGGCGGCGGGAGCTATCGATCCGCCGTCGCTGACCATGGTGGGCGTCATCGCCGCCGATCGCCGCAGCGTGCTGCTGGAGATGGCTCGCGCGGTGCTCGCCTTTCGCGATGCGCTGCTTGCCAACCGCTCGTCGCAGGAGTTGTTGCAGAAACTGTCGCTGGCGGTGGAGCAGAGTCCGGCGGCCATCGTGATCACCAGCACCGCGGCGAACATCGAGTACGTCAACGAGGCCTTCGTTCAAAACACCGGCTATAGCCGCAACGAGGCGATTGGCCAGAACCCCCGCATCCTCAAGTCCGGTCGCACGCCAAAGGCCATCTATGACGACATGTGGGTCACGCTGCTGCGCGGTGAATCGTGGCGCGGAGAGCTGTTGAACCGGCGCAAGGATGGCAGCGAATACATCGATCTGGCCAATATCACCCCGATCCGCCAGAGCGATGGGCGCATCAGCCACTACCTGGCCATCAAGGAAAACATCACCGACAAGAAGCGCATGAGCGATGAACTTGACCGCCACCGCGAACATCTGGAACAACTCATAGAAAGCCGCACGGCGGAGCTCAATGCCTCGGTCCGTGAGCAGCGCGCGCTGTTCGATGCCGCCAGCGCGGGCATCGTTCTGCTGCGCTCCAGGACCATTGTCCGATGCAACCGGCGCATGGATGAGATGTTCGGCTACCAGGAAGGCGAAGTGGTCGGAGAAACAACTCGCATCTGGTATCCGGACGGCGACAGTTACACCAGCGCGGGCGATGCCATCTATCCCCGGATTGAAGCCGGCGAAATCGATGTTAGGGAGATGCAGTTTCGACACAAGGACGGTCATCCGGTGTGGTGCCGTATCTCCAGCCGGGCTATCGATCCCGCCGACCCGGACAAGGGCGCGGTCGTCATGTTCGAGGATGTCGGCGCTGAGCACGTGGCCGCCGAGGCGATACGTTTGGCGATGGCCGAGCAGCAGGCGGTTTTTGATACTGCCAGCTCCGGGATCGCCCTGATCAGGAACCGCGTCCTGATACGCTGCAACCACCGTCTGCATGAAATACTGGGCTGGCCCGCGGGCTCCCTGATCGGCCAGCGGACGGCGGTCTGGTACGCCGACGAAGCAGCGAATGCCGCGGGCGGTGGCGAGGTCTACGAGCAGATCTGGCGCGGCACCTCGCACCGCCGCGAGCAGGAACTGATGCGCAGGGACGGCAGCCTGTTCTGGGCCAGACTGACCGGCAGGGCGGTCGACCTTGCGGACCGCGCGCAAGGCACCGTCTGGGTGATTGACGACATCACCGCGGAACGCGCCGTCGTCGAAGAGATCCGCAAGGCCAGGGCAGCGGCCGAGACCGCAGCGCGCATGAAATCGGATTTCCTGGCCAACATGAGCCATGAGATCCGCACGCCGATGAACGCCATCATCGGCATGGCGCACCTGGCCATGAAGACCGAGCTGACGCCGCGCCAGCGCGACTACCTGCGCAAGATACAGAGTTCGAGCCAGCACCTGCTGGGCGTCATCAACGACATCCTTGATCTGTCCAAGATCGAGGCCGGCAAGATGGTGGTCGAGCATATCCCGTTCGACCTGGACCAAGTCTTCGACAACGTCACCGGACTGATTGCCGAAAAGGCGGCCGCCAAGAAGCTCGAATTGATCGTCGATGTCGACAGCGATGTACCGACCGATCTGGTTGGAGATCCGCTGCGCCTGGGACAGGTGCTGATCAACTACGCCAACAACGCCGTCAAGTTCACCGATCAGGGCGAGATCACGATTCGCGTCTCCGTGCTGCAGTCCTCGACCAGCGAAATGGCGCTCAGGTTCTCGGTGCGCGACACCGGCATCGGACTGAGCGCGGAGCAGCGCGGCCGGCTGTTTCAGAGTTTCCAGCAGGCCGACACGTCGACCACGCGCAAGTACGGCGGCACCGGCCTGGGGCTGTCCATTTCGAAGCAGCTGGCCGAGCTGATGGGGGGCGAGGTGGGCGTTGAAAGCGAGCCGGGCGTGGGCTCCACCTTCTGGTTCACAGCCCGGCTGGGTCGGGGCGAGGCCCGCGCGCGCCCGTTGCTGCCCACGCCGGACCTGCGCGGTCGTCGCATGCTGGTGGTTGACGACAACCAGCATGCGCGCGACATCCTTGCGGAGCAGCTGCGCGGCATGACTTTTGTCGTCAGCGCCGTGCCGTCGGGCACGCAGGCGGTAGCCGAGGTGAGCCGCGCGGCGGCGGGGGGCCAACCCTACGACATGGTCTTTCTGGACTGGCAGATGCCGGTGATGGATGGCATCGCCACGGCCACAGAGATCGGGCGCCTGGCGCTCGAGCGTCCGCCCCGTCTGCTGATGGTGACCGCCTATGGCCGCGACGAGGTGATGAAGTCGGCACGCGACGCGGGCATCGATGACTTGCTGGTCAAGCCGGTCAGCGCGTCACTGCTATTCGACAGCGTGATGCGCATTCTGGGGGGCGAGGGCGCCGAGCAGCCGCGCAGCGTGGAGACCACCACACCGTGGGCCGGCCTCGCCAGCATCGCCGGCGCCCGCATACTGCTGGTGGAGGACAACGAACTCAACCAGGAGGTCGCAACCGAACTGCTGAGGGACGCGGGCTTTGTCGTCGACGTGGCAGACAACGGCGCCATCGGGCTGGCCAGAATTGCGCAGGACCACGAGGTCTACGACATGGTTCTGATGGACATGCAGATGCCGGTGATGGACGGGCTGAGCGCCACGCGCGAGATCCGCAAGCTGCCGCAGTGCGCACAGTTGCCGATCGTGGCCATGACCGCCAACGCCATGGCCGGCGACCGCCAGCGCTGCCTGCAAGCCGGCATGAACGACCATCTGTCCAAGCCGGTCGACCCCGCAAGGCTCTGGGTCACGCTGGTCAAGTGGATCAAGCCGCGGCACGTTTCCGGCGCCGCGCCAGTTGCCAGGCCGCCGCTTGCCGGACCCGGCCCGGACCGTGCCGCGATGGCGCCCATCGCCGGCCTGGATATCGAGCTTGGTCTGCGCCATGCACTGGGGCGCGCGACGCTCTACCGCTCCTTGCTGCGCAAGTTTGTCAGCGGGCGACAGGCTTTCCCCGCTCAGTTGACAGCGGCCTTGGCGAGTCGGGACTGGCCGACAGCCGAACGGCTGGTGCATACCCTCAAGGGGCTGGCGGCGCAGATCGGGGCCGGCGAGTTGCGCGGCCTGGCGGAGAATCTTGAGACAGTGATCCGGCGCCACGAAGATCCGGCCAGTTTTGCGGCGGCGCAGACAGCCCTCGCCAACAAGCTGGCCGAACTCATCGGCGCCATCAAGGCGAGCGCGCCGATCGAGTCAGGCGGCGCGCCCGGGGCCGGCGTCGACATGGGCAGGCTGCGCGAGATCGGCGGCCGGCTCGCAGCGCAACTGGCCGCCGACGACTTCAGCAGCGGCGACACTTTCGACCGCGATGCCGACTTGCTGCGGGCCGCGCTGGGAGACGCGTTTTCGTCGATCTCGGGCGCCATCCATGAGTTCAATTTTTCCACTGCGCTCGAGCAGCTGAACAAGGCCCTGCTCGCGCAGGGCATTGAACTCTGAGGCCCTCAGCGCGCGACCTGCAGCCGGCGCCGGCGCGGCCTGGCGTCGATCAGGATCGTGTCAGGTAACGATCGCGCAATTCACGTTTGAGCACCTTGCCAATCGCGCTGCGCGGCAGCTCGGCCAGCAGTTGCAGCGCTGACAGGCGCTGCGTCTTGCCGACGCGCTGATTGACCCACTGCAGCAGATCGTCGGCCGCAACGCCGCAGCCCGGCCTGCCAACGACAAACGCCACCGGCGTTTCGCCCCACTGCGCCGAAGGCACGCCGACCACCGCCGCTTCCCTGACGTCGGCATGCCGCTGCAGCACTGCCTCAAGATCGCTGGGGTAAATGTTGAAGCCGCCGGAGATGATCAGGTCTTTCTTGCGATCGAGCAGAACCAGAAAGCCGTCCTCGTCAAAGCATCCGATATCGCCGGTCCGGATAAAGCGCTTGCCGCTTGGGTCAAACCACTCGGCTTCGCGCGTCTTCCCGGGCTGGCGGTGGTATCCGAGCATCATGCCCGGCGAATGGCCAACCACTTCGCCCGGCTCGCCGGGCGCAAGTTCCTGCCCCTGCTCGTCGATCAGGCGTATGTCATGCCCCGCAGCCGGCTTGCCCACGGTGTGCAATTTAGCGGGGTGCCGATGCGCTTCAAGAATGCAGGTGCCCCCGCCCTCGGTCAAGCCATAAAACTCCACCAGATCGCCGGGCCAGCGCTTCACAACGTCGGCCTTGAGAGCGGCTGCAAACGGCGCACTGGTGGAAAACTTGACCTCGAAGCCGGATAAATCGAAACTGTCGAAGTCATCGCACGCCATGATGCGCTGATACTGCACCGGCACCAGCATGGTGTGGCTTGCTCGCATGCGTTGCGCCAGTTGCAGGTACGCCAGCGCGTTGAACTTGTGCATCAGCAGCACGGTGCCGCCAAAAGCGAGCGTCGGAAAGAACACCACCAGCGTGGTATTCGAGTACAGGGGGGTCGACAACACGGTGACCGTGGCGGCGCCATAGCGGTAGCTCTTGCCGCGGCGCACATGGGCCCAGCGCATGCCGTGCGACTGCACGATGCCTTTGGGTTGCCCGGTGGTTCCGGAAGAGTAAATGATATTGAAGGGCGAGTTGGCTTCGAGTTGCACGGCGCGGGGCATTTGCCCGGGCGCGGCCAGCCAGTCATCAAAGGCCCGGCCCGACGCCGAGCCGTCCAGCGTGATGCGCACGGCCACGCCGGTGCCTGCAAAAGCCTCTGGCGCGGGGTAGCCGGCATCGATGAACAGCATCCTTGCCTGTGCATCGGAAGCCATCTCGATCAGGCTCCCGGCGGTCGCGCCGGGAGCCAACGGCGCCACCACGATGCCGGCGCGCAAGGCGCCCAGAAAGACCGCCGCGTAGGCGATCGACATGCCCGCGCAGATCGCGATCGCATCGCCGACCAGCAGGCCATCACGCTGCAGTGCCGCTGCCACGCGATCGAGCAGAATGTCGAGCGCGCCGTAGTCGAGCGACTGCTCGCCTTCGACCAGCGCGCGACGGCGCGGCGCTTTCGCCGCATGCTGGCGGATCAGATCGCTGATGAGAGCGAAATCGCTTTGCAGCAAGTCGGCCACAGGCTCCATCTGCATCGCCGGCAAAGCCGATCAGAACAAGGTGCCGAGCGAGGCCGGTGAAAAATCCAGCAACTCGGCGTGACGGCCGTCGCGCACCTTCTGCACCCATAGCGGATCAGTGAGCAGCGCGCGCCCAACGGCGACCAGGTCGAAATCGCCGCGATCAAGGCGGCGCAGCAGTTCGTCGAGCGACGCCGGTTGGGAGCTTTCCCCGCCGAAAGCGGCGATGAACTCGCCGCTGAGTCCGACCGAGCCGACGGTGATCGTCGGTTTACCGATCAACTTCTTGGCCCAACCGGCAAAGTTGAGATCGGAGCCCTCGAATTCAGGTTCCCAGAAACGCCGCTGCGAGCAATGAAAAATATCGGCGCCGGCATCGGCCAGCGGGCGCAACCAGGCCTCCATCTCCTGTGGAGTTCTGGCCAGGCGCGCCGCGAAATCCTGCTGCTTCCACTGCGACAGGCGAATGATCACCGGGTAGTCGGGACCGACCGCCGTTCGCACCGCACGCAGGATCTCGGCCGCAAAGCGGCCGCGCTGCACGATCGTGGCGCCGCCATAGCCGTCGCTGCGCCGATTCGTGCCTTCCCAGAAGAACTGGTCGATCAGGTAACCGTGGGCGCCGTGCAATTCGATCGCATCGAAACCGAGCGCCTGGGCGTCGGCGGCGGCGCGGGCAAAGGCGGCGATGGTGTCGGCGACGGCCGCGTCGCTCATCGCCTCGCCATAGTTCTTCCCGGGGGAGGAGAGTCCCGACGGGCCGTCGATCGGTCCGGGCGGCACCCAATCGGTGCGCCGGTTGCGCACCGCGCCCATGTGCCAGAGCTGCGGCGCCATGACACCGCCGGCCTGATGCACCTGATCGATGACCTTCTTCCAGCCCGAGAGCGCATCCTCGCCCCAAAAACGGGGCACATTCGGATCATTGGACGAGGCCGGGCGCTCGATCACCGTGCCCTCGGAAACAATCAGGCCCACTGCGGCGGCGGCGCGGCGCTGGTAGTACTCGGCCACTTTTTCTGTCGGGATGCCGTTGGGGGAGAAGGATCGCGTCATGGGCGCCATGACGACCCGATTGGGGAGCTTGAGCGTTTTGCACTGAAACGGGCGAAACAGGGAATCCAGCGACATCATTGACCTCTGAGTTGAGCGATCACTTCGGTTTGCGCAGATTGAGCGCGCTCCGGGCATCGTCATGCCATGCTCGGCAACAGGATCAAAGGCGATCCAAGCCACCGGCAAAGGCGGCATTCAAGCCGCCATTTCAATTGTAGGGTCTTGTACGTTACGTCTTTGGCGCCAGGTCCGCCAGGGTCGAACTGGCGTTGCTTTCGTGCCTGGCCAACGGCGGCTGAGCTTCGGTCCTTGCACGCGAACTGACCCAATACATTGCGCCCGCAATCGACAGCAAGGCGCTGACATAGGAAACGACCTGCATGCCGGCGGGCTGCGCTTCATAGCCGATCAGGCCATGCAGCAATGTTCCGAGCGGGCTGCTCTGCGACAGCAGGTCCGAGGTATCCCACAAAGGCGTTGCCAGACCGGGCAACAGATCCGCCTGGATCAGCAAACGCGCCGCTTGAGAGGCCATGCTGGCGGCAAGCAACAACACCAGAACGCCGGTGATCGAAAAGAACCAGCGAAGCGGAATGCGAAGGAGCCCCGCATACAGCAAGCCTCCCACCAGCGCCCCCGAAGCCAGGCCGCCGAAGCCGCCCAGCAGCGTGCTTCGCAATCCCTCCTCACCGCTGCTGGCAAGGCCGTAGAGAAACAGCACGGTCTCGGAACCCTCGCGCAGCACGGCCAAGGCGACCACGATAAAAACCAGCGAGCGATTTCGCGAGCCATCCTTGACGGCGCGCGCGGCGTTTGAGACCTGTGCCACCATTTCGCGTCCGTGCACCGACATCCAGATGTTGTGCCAGGCCAGCATGCCGATCGCCAGCATCAAGACAGCGGCATTGAACAGTTCCTGGCCCATGCCGCTGGCCAGAGACGCGATGACTTCCATGCTGGAGGCGACCACGGCCGACCCGACCAGTCCGGCAAGGACGCCGGCGACGACCCAGCGTCCACGCAGTGCAATACCGCGCGTGGCAGCGAGCATGACGCTGATGATCAGCGACGCTTCCAACGACTCGCGAAAAACGATGAGGGCGGCGGCAAACATGTTGACTCGGAACCCGGCGCTACTTGACGATCAGCGTGCCCTGGGCCGCTGCGTCGTTTTCGTGATATTCCTCGACGAAGGCATAGCGTCCCGGCTTGAGCGGACCCAGATTGACAATGCCGACCGAGTTTCCTGGAACAAGCTTTTCGCGACCGAGCGCCTTGCTTTCAAATTCGGCCGCCGTGGCGTCCTTGTTCACCACCTTGAGCCTGATTTTCTTTCCGGCCGGTACCGTGAGTTCCTTGGGCTCGAAGGCGTGGCCCTTGATCGTCAGGATGAATTCATCGTCCGCTGCAAAGGCACTGATGGCAGCGAGAGACAGGACTGCAATTGACAGATGGCGCTTCATACGGACTCCGGTAAAATTCATGGTAAATGATAACGATTCGCATTATAGGCGAAATTCCGGACGACGCAAAGGGAAAGCGCAGACTTCAAGCAACGACTCGGCGGCGTTTCCATCCAGATTGCTGCATGCAGCACCTGTCATTGGTGCGTGGCGCCTTGGCAAGGACCTCAAGGCGGACTACCGCGACGGGTCCGTCGGTCGTCGGCAGAGCACGACCGCCAGGGTCGAGCAATTGCTCGATCGAAAATTGAAAACCCAGCCGTCAGCGCGCCGAAAATGTGGCTAGAGGCGGCGGATCGGCAGGTTTTTTTGCAGCGCAACAACGCCCGCCGAAATACCGTTGACCACTTTCTTGTAGTTGCGCTGCAACAGGAACTGCGCGGCCTGCCCGGAGCGCCCACCCGATTGGCAGTACAGAATAATCTGCCGGTCCTTGTCGGGGGCGACGCCTGCATACTCCTGCACAAAACGGTTCAGCGGAAGGTTCACGGCGCCATCGACGTGGCCCGATGCATATTCAGCCGGCGTTCGCACGTCAATCAGCAAAGCGTCTTCATCCCCGTCGGGAGACGACGAACCCGTGCCACTGAAAATTGGATGATCTGACCCGTTCACATTGCTCCTTGGCTGCTCAATGACAAGCATCATAGGGCAGGAAGGCGGCACCATTCAGCGCCAGGGTTTTGCATCCTGTCCGATCGGCAGGCCGATCAGCCTTTCAAGTTCGGCGTGCGCCAGTCCATCGACCTTGTCAATCAACTCAAGCCCCTGCGGCGTGCACGCCAGTGTGGCCAGGTCGCCATAGATGCGTTTGACGCAGCCGATGCCGGTGAGTGGATAACTGCATTTCTGCACCACCTTGCTCTGGCCCTGCTTGTCCAGCAGATCCATCATGACCCAGGTCTGCCTGGCGCCGATGGCCAGATCCATGGCGCCGCCGACGGCCGGAATGGCGTCCTTCTCGCCCGTGTGCCAGTTGGCCAGGTCCCCGCTGGCCGACACCTGAAAAGCGCCGAGCACGCAGATGTCGAGGTGACCGCCGCGCATCATGGCAAAGCTGTCGGCATGGTGAAAAAAGGAACCTCCCTTGAGCAAGGTCACAGCCTGCTTGCCGGCGTTGACCAGGTCGAAGTCTTCGTCCCCGGCGGCCGGCGCCGGACCCAGCCCAAGGATCCCGTTCTCGCTGTGCAACAGCACCTCGCGACTTGCCGGGATGTGATTGGCCACCCGTGTCGGCATGCCAATGCCCAGATTGACGACAGCGCCCTCGGGAATGTCCTGCGCCACGCGGGCGGCGAGTTGGTCGATGGTGCGCCTCGCGTAAGTCATGGCGCCTTCCTGGAACCGACCGCCTGCGTGGCCTGACGCTCGATCCTGACGATCCGGTGAACAAAGATGCCGGGGGTCACGATGTTCTCGGGGTCGAGTTCGCCCAGTTCCGCAATCTCATGCACCGATGCCACAGTCTTCGCGCAGGCCATGGCCATCACCGGGCCAAAGTTGCGCGCGGCCATGCGGTAAACCAGGTTGCCCCAGCGGTCACCACGCTCGGCCTTGATCAGCGCCAAATCGCCGTCAATCGGGTATTCCAGTATGTGGTTCCTGCCATTGATCTCGCGGCATTCCTTGCCCTTCGCCAACTCGGTGCCAAAGCCGGTGGGCGTATAGAAAGCGCCGATGCCGGCGCCAGCCGCCCGGATGCGCTCCGACAGATTGCCCTGTGGCACAAGTTCGAGTTCCAGTTTGCCGCTGCGATAAAGGGCGTCAAACACATGGCTGTCGCTCTGGCGCGGAAAACTGCAGATGACCTTGCGCACGCGCCCGGTCTTGAGCAGCGCAGCGAGCCCCGCCTCACCATTGCCGGCGTTGTTGTTGACCACCGTCAGGTCTTTCGCACCCTGTGCCAGCAGTCCCTCGATCAGTTCGTTGGGAATGCCGGCGGTGCCGAAGCCGCCGATCATGACGGTGGCGCCGTCCTTGACGCCGCCCAGCGCATCCGCCACCGACAGCGCGATCTTGTTGATCATCCCCCTGCCTACTCCACGGTGACGCTTTTTGCTAAGTTGCGAGGTTTGTCAACGTCGGTGCCACGTGCGCAGGCCGTGTGATAAGCCAGCAGTTGCAGTGGCACGACATGCAGCAGGGGTGACAACTCGCCGTAATGCTCGGGCATGCGGATCACGTGCAGGCCTTCGCTGCTCTCGATCCTGGTATCGGCGTCGGCCAGCACATACAGCACGCCACCGCGCGCCCTGACCTCGTGCATATTGCTCTTGAGCTTTTCCAGCAGGGCGTCGTTGGGCGCGACAGTGACCACCGGCATGGCGCTCGTGACCAGCGCCAGCGGACCGTGCTTGAGTTCTCCGGCCGGGTAGGCCTCGGCGTGGATGTAGCTGATTTCCTTAAGTTTGAGCGCGCCCTCGAGGGCAATCGGGTAGTGCAGGCCGCGCCCGAGAAACAGCGCGTTCTCCATCTTTGCAAAGTCTTCGGCCCAGGCGATCACCTGCGGCTCCAGCGCCAGCACCGCCTGCAGGGCCGTGGGCAGATGGCGCATGGCTTTGAGATGACGCGCCTCTTGCGCCTCGCTGAGCCTGCCTTTGGCCTGGGCCAGCGCCAGCGTAAGCAGAAAAAGGCCGGCCAACTGCGCCGTAAAGGCCTTGGTCGAGGCGACGCCGATCTCCACCCCGGCGCGCGTGATGTAGGCCAGTTCGCATTCCCGCACCATGGCGCTTGTGGCGACGTTGCAGATGGTCAGGGTGTGCGTCATGCCCAGGCTTTGCGCGTGGCGCAGGGCGGCCAGCGTGTCGGCTGTTTCGCCCGATTGGGTAATGGTGACGACCAGGGTCCTGGCATTGGGCACCGAGTCGCGGTAGCGGTATTCGCTCGCCACTTCGACCTGCGTCGGAATTTTCGCCATGCTCTCAAGCCAGTATTTGGCCGTGCAGCCGCTGTAGTAGCTGGTGCCGCAAGCCAGGATCAGAATCGAGTCGATGTCCTTGAAGACCCGTGCCGCGCTCACCGTGCCCTCGAACAGTTCCGGAACGATGCCGTCAACGCCTTCGAGCGTGTCGGCGATGGCACGCGGCTGCTCGAAAATCTCCTTTTGCATGTAGTGGCGATAGGGGCCGAGTTCGACCGCGCCACTGTGTGCAAGCACCGTTTTAACCGGGCGCTGGACGCTGGCCACCGCCTTCCCGGCCTTGTCGAAGAGCCAGTACTTCCCCAGTTGCAGGTCGACCACATCGCCTTCATCGAGGTAGACGATCTGATCGGTAACGCCCACCAGAGCCATGGCGTCACTCGCCAGAAAATGCTCCTGACCGTCCTGGCCGATGCCCAGCACCAGGGGCGAACCGGCGCGAGCGCCAACGAGACGCTGAGGCTCGTCCTTGCAGAACACCGCGATCGCATAGGCGCCGTGCAACTGGGGCAGAGCGGCCTTGACCGCTTCGAACAGGTCGCCCTCGTAGAGGCTGTCAATCAGGTGCGCGATGACTTCCGTATCCGTCTGACTCTGGAACACATAGCCTCTGGCCTGAAGATGGGCGCGCAACTCATCGTGGTTCTCAATAATGCCGTTATGCACCAGGGCCACGCGGCCAGCCCGAGTGGCGGCGTCCGGCCCGACACCGTGGCTGAAATGCGGGTGCGCGTTGTGCACGACGGGTGCGCCGTGCGTGGCCCAGCGCGTATGCGCGATACCAGTCTGCCCTTCAAGTTTGCTGGCGCTCACTTGCTCGGCCAGCTCTGCCACCCTGGATGTGCTGCGCGCACGCTGCAAACCATTGGCGACCACCGCGACACCGCAGGAGTCATAGCCACGGTACTCGAGTCGGGCCAAACCCTGCACCAGTATGGGAACGATGTTGCGCGTAGAGACTGCTCCGACAATGCCACACATGGAATGCTCCAAAAGATCAATGCGTCAATGGTAGAAGCGCTCAAAAGAAATATGTAATCTATTTATTAATGATTTTGAGCTTATATTTCACAATCAAATGGATTGCATGTTTAATTTTGCTGAATGTGGAATAATGAAATTTAATTGTTTACTTGTACAGACAAGAGTCGGCGGAAGCCGAACTCGGAGGCACGTAGAACTACCTAAGTTTTAACCCGCTGGCGCCCTGAGCCTTAAGTCGCTAGCATGCCACTCTGTGGCAAATCAGGGCACCCATTTACTCGACTTCAAAAGCCGGAGAGCAATTTGTCATCGGAGTTCATTCTTGAAACACGTGGACTGACCAGGGAATTCAAGGGGTTCGTGGCGGTCAATCATGTCGACCTGAAGGTCAGGCGCGGTCACATCCACGCGCTGATCGGTCCCAATGGCGCGGGCAAGACCACCTTCTTCAATCTGCTCACCAAGTTTCTGCATCCGAGCAGCGGCAGCATCGAATTCAACGGCATTGACATTACCACCGAGAAACCAGCGCAAACGGCGCGCCGCGGCATTGTCCGTTCGTTCCAGATCTCGGCGGTCTTTCCGCACATGAGCGTGCTCGAAAATGTGCGCGCCGCCTTGCAGCGAAATCTCGGCACCTCGTTTCATTTCTGGAAATCCGAAAGCACGCTGGCCCATCTGCACGGGCGGGTGCGCGAATTGCTGGCTGCGGTGGATCTGAAGGACTTCGAGGACGAACTAACCGTCAACCTGCCTTATGGCCGCAAACGCGCGCTGGAACTGGCGACGACGCTGGCGCTGGAGCCGGAACTGATGCTGCTCGACGAGCCGACCCAGGGCATGGGCCACGAGGACGTGGACCGCGTAACCCAGTTGATCAAGAAGGTGTCTGCCGGACGCACCATCCTGATGGTGGAGCACAACATGAACGTGGTCGCGAAAATCGCCGACCGCATCACGGTGCTGCAGCGCGGCGCCATCATCGCAGACGGTCCCTACGCCGAAGTCGCAAGCAATCCGCTGGTGATCGAAGCCTACATGGGCACCGTCGACACGGCCCTCCAGGGTGCCCATTGATGACAGCCGAGTTGCTCAAGATCGAAGACCTGCACGCCTGGTATGGCGAGTCGCACATTCTGCATGGCGTCAACCTGACCGTGCACAAGGGCGAGGTGGTGACGCTGCTGGGGCGCAACGGGGCCGGGCGTACCACCACGCTTCGCGCCATCGTCGGCCTGACCGGCAAACGCAAAGGCAGCATCAAGATTGGCGGCACCGAGGTCATCCATCTGGCGCCGCACAAGGTGGCTCGTCTGGGCGTCGGCTATTGCCCCGAAGAGCGCGGAATTTTTGCCAGCCTGACGGCCGAGGAAAACCTGATGCTGCCGCCGACCATCGCCAGCGGTGGCATGAGCGTGGCAGAAATCTACACCATGTTTCCGAACCTCAAGGAGCGCGCCAGCAGCCCCGGCACGCGGCTGTCGGGCGGCGAGCAGCAGATGCTGGCCGTGGCGCGCATCCTGCGCACCGGCGCGCGACTGCTGCTGCTCGATGAGATCTCGGAAGGGCTGGCGCCGGTGATCGTGCAAAAGCTCGCCGAGATGATTCTGGCGCTCAAGGCCAGGGGCTATACCATCGTGCTGGTGGAGCAGAATTTCCGCTTTGCCGCGCCGCTGGCGGA
>CAIMBE010000002.1 GCA_903839085.1 uncultured beta proteobacterium
CCCGGGTTTTTCAGCCAGTTGGCGCAGCAGCAGACGCCCAAATACCTCTGGATCGGCTGCTCCGACAGCCGGGTGCCGGCCAACGAGATCACGGGCCTGGACCCGGGCGAGGTGTTTGTGCACCGCAACGTCGCCAATGTGGTGGTGCACTCGGATCTGAACGCCTTGTCGGTGATCCAGTTCGCGGTCGATCACCTCAAGGTCGAGCACATCATGGTGGTCGGTCATTACGGCTGCGGCGGCGTGCTGGCCGCCTTGCGCGGCACGCGCGTCGGCCTGGCCGACAACTGGCTGCGCCATGTGCACGATGTCAAGCTGCGCCATCGGCGCCGCATTGACCATCTGGTCGACGCCGAGCAGGAGGACGTGTTGTGCGAGGTCAACGTGATCGAGCAGGTCGGCAATGTGGCCCTCTCCAACGTGCTGCAGGACGCCTGGCGGCGCGGGCAGAAGGTGGCGGTGCATGGCTGGTGTTATGGCCTCAAGGACGGTCTGGTCAAGGACCTGGGCGTCAGCATGCAGGGCGCGCATGAGGTGGTTGATGTTTTCCGCAACGCGCTGAAACGCTACCCGCGCCAGGTGTCGCCAAGGGTCTGATCCGATGTTTCCGCAGCGTCTTGACTCCACGCTGGCCTACGACGTCGCCAAGGCCATGATGGATGGCTTCAACCGGCATTACCGTCTTTTTCGAACCGAGTCGGCGCGCGCCAAGCACCGTTTCGAGACCGCCGACTGGCACGGGCAGCAGCGTGCCCAGCGCGAGCGCATCGAGTTCTACGACCTTCGCGTGCGCGAGTGCTCCCGGCGCCTGGAGCGTGAATTCAAGGCCGGTGAACAGCCGATGGACATCTGGCAGCAGATCAAGCTGCACTACATCGGGTTGCTGGTCAATCATCACCAGCCCGAACTGGCCGAAACCTTCTTCAACTCGGTCACCACCAAGATCCTGCACCGCAGCTATTTCCAGAACGACTTCATCTTTGTGCGCCCGGCGGTCAGCACCGAGTACATCGAGAACAGCGAGCCGGAATCGCGCCCGACCTACCGCGCCTACTACCCGGCCAGCGGCGACCTGGGCCAGGTGCTGCTGCGGATGGTGCAGGACTTTGACCTGTGCCTGTCATTCGAGGACCTGCAGGGCGATGCTGCACTGGTGGAGGCCGCCATGCTGGCGCGCCTGGGCGAGGCCAAGCTGCGCGCCAATTTCCAGATCCAGGTGCTGACTGGCCTGTTTTTTCGCAACAAGGGCTGCTACGTCGTTGGCAAGCTGATCAACGGTTTCAGCGAGTTCGCGTTTGCGCTGCCGGTGTTGCACAACGCGGCCGGCAAGCTGATGATCGATGCCGCGCTGTTCGGCGAGGACGACCTGCTCTTGCTGTTCAGCTTTGCGCGCGCCTATTTCATGGTTGACATGGAAATTCCGTCGGCTTACGTGCAGTTCCTGCGCAGCATGATGCCGCGCAAGCCGCGCAACGAAATCTACAACGCGCTCGGGTTGGCCAAGCAGGGCAAGACGCTTTATTACCGCGATTTCCTGCATCACCTGCGCCATTCGAGCGACAGGTTTCGCATCGCGCCCGGCATCAAGGGCATGGTCATGCTGGTCTTCGACCTGCCCTCGTTTCCCTATGTGTTCAAGGTCATCAAGGACTATTACCCGCCGCAAAAAGACACCAGCCGCGAGCAGATCAAGCGCAAGTACCTGCTGGTCAAGCAGCACGACCGGGTCGGGCGCATGGCCGACACGCTGGAGTACAGCGAAGTGGGTTTCCCGCGCGACCGTTTCGACGACGAACTGATCGCTGAAATACTGGAATTTGCGCCGAGCCAGATCGAGGTCAGCGACCGCGACGGCGACGGCCAGATTGAAGTCATTCTCAAGCACGTCTACATCGAGCGCCGCATGATTCCGCTCAACATCTATCTGCAAGAAGCGCTCGACGCCGGCGGCGCGCAGGCCGACCCGCAGGACCCGGTGGCGGTCAGGTCTCGCCAACAGATCGAGCGCGCCGTGGTCGAGTATGGCAACGCGATCAAGGACCTGGTGGCCGCCAACATCTTCCCGGGCGACATGCTGTGGAAAAACTTTGGCGTCACGCGCCACGGCAAGGTGGTGTTCTACGACTACGACGAGATCGAGTACATCACCGACTGCCACTTTCGCAAGGTGCCGACACCGCGCAATGAGGAAGAGGAGATGTCGGGCGAGGTCTGGTACAACGTCGGCCCCAGGGATGTGTTTCCGGAGACCTTCGCCCCCTTTCTGCTCGGCAACCCGGCAGTGCGCGAGGCCTTCATGAAGCACCACGCCGACCTGCTGGACGTGGCTTTCTGGCAGGGCCACAAGGAGCGCATTCTGGCGGGTCATGTCTTCGACGTGTTTCCGTATGATCGCGAGAAGCGCTTTCATCCGGAGCAGGAGCGATGAAGCCGTGCTTACATCATGTCATTGCGAGCGTAGCGCGGCAATCCAGAAGGCATGGACTGCCGCGCTGCGCTCTCCACGAACCGCATCGCCTTGGTGCCACTTTCGTCATCGCGAAGGTCGAAGGCCTGTGGCGATCCATGCATGGACTGCCGCGCTGCGCTCGCAGTGACGGTAGGAAAGACACAATGACGAGAGGGTCGCAATGACGATAGGCGCGATGACGATAGGCGCGCGACGACTAACCGTTTTTTTAGTTCACTTCACAGGAGATCCACACCATGACTGATTCCATTGTTATTGTCAGCGCCGCCCGCACCCCGATGGGGAGTTTTCAGGGCGATTTTTCGAGCCTGGCGGCCCACGACCTGGGCGGGGTGGCCATCAGGGCGGCGCTGCAGCGCGCCGGGGTGGCCGGCGAGCAGGTCGATGAGGTCCTGTTCGGCAATTGCCTGATGGCCGGGCAGGGCCAGGCGCCGGCGCGCCAGGCGGCGTTCAAGGGCGGCCTGCCGATCAGCGCCGGCGCGGTGACGCTGTCCAAGATGTGCGGCTCGGGCATGCGCGCGGCGATGTTCGCGCACGACATGCTGCTGGCCGACTCGGCCTCGGTGCTGGTGGCGGGCGGCATGGAGAGCATGACCAACGCGCCCTACCTGCTGCCCAAGGCGCGCGGCGGCTACCGCATCGGTCATGACCGCATTTTTGATCACATGATGCTCGACGGTCTGGAGGATGCCTACGAGGCCGGGCGCTCGATGGGCACCTTTGGCGAGGACTGCGCGGCCAAGTACGGGTTCACGCGCGAGCAGCAGGACAACTTCGCCATCGCCAGCGTGCAGCGGGCGCAGGCGGCGACAAAATCCGGCGCGTTTGCGGCCGAGATCGCGCCCGTGACGGTCAAGGGCCGCGCGGGTGACACCGTGATTTCGATCGACGAGGGTCCGGGCAAGGTCAAGCTGGAAAAAATCCCGGCGCTCAAGCCCGCGTTCAAGAAGGACGGCACCATCACCGCCGCTTCGAGTTCATCGATCAACGACGGCGCCGCCGCCATGGTGCTGATGCGCGCGTCGAGCGCCGCCAAACTCGGCCTCAAGCCGCTGGCGCGCATCGTCGCCCATGCAGTGCACGCGCAGGAGCCGAACTGGTTCGCCACGGCGCCGGTCGGTGCCGTCAAGAAGGTGCTGGCCAAGGCCGGCTGGGGCGTGCAGGACGTCGCCCTGTGGGAAGTCAACGAAGCCTTTGCCGTGGTGCCGATGGCGCTGATGAAGGAAATCGGCTTGAGCCATGAGATCGTTAATGTGAATGGCGGCGCCTGCGCGCTCGGCCATCCGATTGGCGCCAGCGGCGCGCGCATCATGGTCACCCTGCTCTATGCCCTGCAGGCGCGCGGCCTGAAGAAAGGCGTCGCGACGCTGTGCATCGGCGGCGGCGAGGGAACCGCCGTTGCGCTTGAAATGCTGTAGATTCCTCCTTGCGTCATCGCGAGGCCGCAGGCCATGGCGATCCATGCATTTTTCAGTCATGGATTGCCGCGCTGCGCTCGCAATGACGAACCCATAGAAATTCTTTGTGACCGACGCCGGAGATCGTGCCCCATGCTGCTGACCCAAGACCAGGAAATGATCCGCGATGCGGTGCGCGACTTTGCCCAGGCGGAGCTCTGGCCGAACGCCGCCCGCTGGGACAAGGAGCACCACTTTCCGAAAGAGGCGCACCGGGGGTTGGCGGCGCTGGGCGCCTACGGCATTTGCGTGCCCGAGGAATGGGGCGGCGCCGCGCTCGATTACGTCACGCTGGCGCTGGTCCTGGAAGAAATTGCGGCCGGCGACGGCGGCACCAGCACGGCGATCAGCGTCACCAACTGCCCGGTCAACGCCATTCTGCTGCGCTATGGCAATGCGCAGCAGAAGAGGCAATGGCTGACGCCGCTGGCGCAGGGCGAGATGCTGGGCGCCTTTTGCCTGACCGAGCCCCATGTCGGCTCGGACGCGTCGGCGCTGCGCACGAGCGCCGTGAAGGACGGCAACGGCTATGTGCTCAATGGCGTCAAGCAGTTCATCACCAGCGGCAAGAACGGTCAGGTGGCGATCGTCATTGCGGTCACCGACAAGGGCGCCGGCAAGAAGGGGATGAGTGCCTTTCTGGTGCCGACCGATGCACCCGGTTATGGGGTGGCGCGCATCGAGGACAAACTGGGGCAGCATTCCAGTGACACGGCGCAGATCAACTTCGACAACTGCCGGATCCCGGCCGAGAACCTGATCGGCCTGGAGGGCGAGGGCTACCGGATCGCCCTGGGCGGACTCGAAGGCGGACGCATCGGCATTGCCGCGCAGAGCGTCGGCATGGCGCGCAGCGCTTTTGAGTGTGCACTGACTTACGCGAAAGAGCGCGAGAGTTTTGGCACGGCGATTTTCAACCACCAGGCGGTGGGCTTCCGGCTGGCTGATTGTGCGACCCGGATCGAGGCCGCACGCCAGTTGATCTGGCACGCCGCCGCCCTTCGGGACGCGGGGCGCCCATGCCTCAAGGAAGCCGCCATGGCCAAGCTGTTCGCCAGCGAAATGGCAGAACAGGTGTGCAGCGTGGCGATCCAGACCCTGGGCGGCTACGGCGTTGTGAACGACTTTCCGGTTGAGCGCATCTACCGCGATGTGCGCGTCTGCCAGATTTACGAAGGCACGTCCGACGTGCAGAAAATCATCATTCAGCGCGCCCTTTCCTAACGACCGTAAACATCCTCGAAGCGCACGATGTCGTCCTCGCCGAGATAGGAGCCTGACTGCACCTCGATCATCTCGAGCGGCACGCGGCCGGGGTTCTCCAGGCGATGCCGGGTGCCCAGCGGGATGAAGGTCGACTGGTTCTCTGACAGCAGCAGGGTTTCGTCGCCGCGCGTGACTTTGGCGGTGCCCTTGACCACGATCCAGTGTTCGGCGCGATGGTGGTGCATTTGCAGCGACAGCGTGCCGCCGGGTTTGACGACGATGCGCTTGACCTGAAAGCGCTCGCCGGCGTCGATGCCGTCATACGAGCCCCAGGGTCGGAACACCTTGCGGTGGATCGAGCCCTCGCTGCGGCCCAGTTTCTTCAGTCTGTCGACGATCTTCTTCACGTCCTGCGTCTTGTCCTTGTGCGCCACCAGGATGGCATCGGCTGTCTCCACGACCACCAGATCGCTGACACCGACGCAGGCCACCAGCCGCCCGTCTGACAGCGCCAGCGTGTTGTCGCAGTCCTGCAGCAGCACGTCGCCCTGGGCGACATTGCCGCGCTCGTCCTTCGGCAGCACGTGCCATAGGGCGTCCCAGGCGCC
>CAIMBE010000003.1 GCA_903839085.1 uncultured beta proteobacterium
CTGGAAAAGCACGGTGGCAAGTCGGGGAGCTACGTGGCCGCTTAGGGTGCCGAAGGCGGCAGGCGCAGTTCTGCCGTGTCGGGCGCCTTGCCGGAATTCTCCTGCAGCCAGAGCGCGTGGCTTTGGGGAAACGCCGCCTGGTAGCGCAGCAGGTAGAACTGCCTTTCCTGCTCCAGCCCGAGCAGAGCCGCGCTCTCGATTATTTTTTCAATGACGCGGGGCTCCGATGAAAAGTGCAGCAATTGCGCCGCCATGTCGTGAAGGCGCTTGGCATCGCCTGGGGTCACGGTCGAGACCGTGAGTTCGGCAAAGCGCACCTGATTTTGAAACAGCCAGGAGTTGCCAATCTTTGCCAGCGTGTCTTCGCGGTAAGCCGGCGCACGCATTTCAGGCGTCTGATAGATCTGGCTGATGCGGCGGTAGTCCCAGGCGGCGCAGGCGACGGCCGCCAGCAGGACCAGCGCCGCCATCGCGCTCACCAAGGCGAGCGGTCCAGAGGCGCCGGCAACCTTCTCCAAAGGCCGATCGGTTGGCTGCCATAGCAAGAGCAGGCTCAAGCCAAATGCCATCTGGAAAGGTCCGTACCACAAAGGGTACTCCAGCATGCTGTGCATCAGGACCAGCGCCAGCACCGCCCACGCCAGTCGCCGCGTCGCATCGGTCTCACGCCATGGCCTGGTGCGCCAGATCAGCCAGGCGCCGGTCGCACAGAGCGCGGCCGACATCGGCACGCCCAGTTCAACCGCCAGATGCAGCGGCAGGTTGTGCGCGTTGTCCAGGATGTCGCAGAACCGCTCGCCCGGATACAGTGTCACGAAGTGCGCGTAGCCGAGTTCACCCCAACCCCAGCCGAACCAGGGCTTCTGCGCAATCAGGTGCAGCACGTTGGACCACAGTGTCATCCGGCTGACGCACAGCGGATCGCCATTTTGCAGGCGCGCCAGAACGCCGCCGGCCTGGGAATCGAGCCCCGCCAGGGCCGGCAAGGCGAAGGCGGCGACCACGTAGGCCAGCGCAGCCGTCAGCAGCACCGGCCATTGCCCGGACTGCGCTTGGACAGAAGAAGGCCGCTGCCAGACCCAGGCCATGGCGAGCAACAGCAGCAACTGCAGCAGACCGGTGCGCGACGAGGATGCCGCATTGCCCAGCGCCAGCAGAACGGCGGCCACGATCACTGCAGTTTGCCAATGTCGCGCTGCCGGTCGAAGCGCATACCGCGCGTTCCACCAGAGCAGGGCTGCCAAACCGATATTGCTCAGGGTCGCGAACTGATTGCGCTGGCGCAGATTGGCAAACGCCTCGCCGAGTTCGCCCGTGTTGATCCACGGCCGAAAGATCGCAGCGACGCCGAAATACTGCAGCAACCCCATCGCGGCACTGAGCAAGGCCGCGGCCAGCCAGGCCGATGCCAGCACCTTGGCCAGGGGCACACGCCAGATCGCCGGCAACAGCAGGGCGCAGCAGGCCAGGGTGAACAGCCACTGGACAGTTGGCGGCGCGGGCCCGAAGGCAAAGGGATTAAGCCAGGGCAGCGCGGCGCAAAGGAAGACCGCAAACGACTGCATGGGAATCAGCGGCCGGCCTTGGGTCAATCAGTCCGGGGAGAACTGGTCAGGTCCCGGCCACGTACGGATTGCTTTTTCGCTCGCGCCCGAACGTGCTCTCGGGTCCGTGACCGGGGATGAACACGGTCGCATCCCCCATAGGCCAGAGGCGCTCGACGATGCTGGCAATCAGCGTGTCATGGTTGCCCTGAGGCAGGTCGGTGCGTCCGATCGAGCCGGCAAACAGCACATCACCTACGAAGGCACGGCCCGCCTCGGCCGAATAGAACACCACGTGGCCCGGCGTGTGACCGGGACAGTGCCGCACCTTCAACGTGCAGTGCCCGACCTCGACCGTATCCTGGTCCGACAGCCAGCGTGTCGGGACGAAGGTGTCCGAGTGGGGCAGGCCGAACATCCTGCCCTGCATCGGCAAGCCGTCGATCCAGAACTGATCAGCCTGGTGTGGTCCGATGATCGGCAGCTTCAGGCGCGCCGCCAGTTCCGCGGTCCCGCCCGCATGGTCGATGTGGGCATGCGTCAGCCAGATCTGCGTCAGGGTAATCTGAAGCTGCTGCGCCTGCGCCAGCAGCAGATCGACGTCGCCCCCGGGATCGATGATGGCGCCCTGCATCGTCTGGTCGCACCAGACCAGCGAGCAGTTCTGCTGGAAGGAGGTCACGGGTATGGTTTGATAGCGCAGCATTTGACGTCATTTTAGGGGTTGGCGCAGATCCCCTGTCGGCAGCGGCTGCGTAGCGCCCTGCTCGATGCGCTCGACCATCAGATCCACAAAGTTGCCCTCGCCCAGCGCAATGCGCACGCGCACCGGCAGATACTGCAGGCTGGGCGCGAACCAGATTTCGGCCGTGATCACGCCGGTCGGGTTGCTGATCGGTCGGGGTCGCAGATGGAAAGCCGGCACCAGCCCGAGTTCGGGCGTCTGCAGCATCTCTTCCTCGACCACGTCATAGGTCCACAAGGCCATGCCCTGCGGCCTGGCCATCCACAGGCTGACCTCGCTGCCCACTTTCAAGACCTGTCGTCCACTGGAAAAGCGGTGAGCGAGTTCGACAAACTGGCTCACCGTGTCCTGCAGGGCGGGCGGTTGCGGCACCTGCGCGCCATCATTGAACCGGACGACGCTGCCATCGAACAGCGCGCGGCGCTGCCCCCATGGCAGTTGCTCCTCGTAGACCGCGGGTGCAAGGCTGTCGGCTCCGACCACGCCCTGGCTGATCATGGAAACCCGCAGCACCAGCGCCATGCTCAGATCAAGCCGCACCTGGTAGCGGTCTTGCGCGCGCTGCCATTGAACCCGGGCGCTGCCATGCAGGTTACCGCGGTAAAAACCGCCCAGGACATACGACACGCGCGTATCCGCCGGCCAGCCGTCGCTGGGCGGGCCATCTTCAGCCGGCACCGAGGGAGCGGGCTCGTCTGCCTGCGCGACCGCTTGCGCCTGCTCTGGCTCGGCTTCGCGCGGCCGCTCTGCCCGATCCTGTTCGGCCAGCTCCGGCGTCGTGGCTGGCGGTGTCGGCAGATCGGCCAGCGACGCTGGGCTTGAGGGCACCGCTTCCCTTTGGCGCCGGGGCTGGGCTTGTCGCGCGGGCAGGGGGGGACGCACTGGTTCGACGATCCGGGTCCACATCGGATCGGCCATCGGCACCAGCGGTCGGAGTTGTTGCAGTTGTTGACCCAGCCAGGACAGCAGCAGACCATGCCCGATCAGCACCAGCATCAGCAACAAGCCAATGCCGGAGAGCTTGTGGCGCGTCATCGCCCTCCCCCACATGGGGGATGGACTGCCAGGAACGAGATGGTTAAGATCACAGCCCGATCTTATGCAATCGGAACGGCATCGCGCGCGGCCAAGGGAGGGAGCCACGTGCTGATGAGGCAGAAACCCGGGTTTCAATCATTCTTTGAACGGATTGCCATGATCATCTCGCTCGTCAACCACTCCAAAGTCATCAGCGATGAAGAAGTGCAGCAGGTCATCCGCGCCATCAACCGGCAGATCCGGGACGATTTCGAGCCGTACTGGAGTTTTGGCGCTACGCTTCGCCTTGAGGGACCGATCGGACAGCGCGCCAGAGTGAGCAGCCTCAGTGACATGCGTGGCGATGCCGTGCTGTACCTGCTGGACGGCGTCAATGCGCTGGGGGCCACGGGCTGGCATCTGGCGAACTACCGCGACATCCCCTACGGCTTTGTTTTTCTGGGCCTGTGCGATCAGATCAAGGAGGCCTGGTCGATTACCCTGTCGCACGAGGCGCTTGAACTGGTCGGCGATCCGATGACCAACTTGCTGGTCGAGGGCAATCATCCGGCCGACCGCCGACGCCGCGTCTTTCACATGTTCGAGATGTGCGATGCGGTGCAGGCCGAGAGCTACTCGCTCGACGGCATCCTCCTGTCCAACTTTGTGTTGCCGAGCTATTTCAGCCTGGGCGAGCAAAAGGGGCGACGCAATGATTTCCTGGGACGACACCACGACGGCAAGACGCTGGAATCGTTCGGCATGAACCCGGGTGGCTACCTCAATATTTTCGACCCCAGGACCAGCCGCTGGGAACAGGCCGCCTTCGAGGATGACAAGGTCGCCCAGTTGCGAAAGAAATTGAAAAGCCGGGTGAAATCGGGTCGCGGTTATCGACGCTCCCATCCCGGGCGGATCTGACCAGATTGCGCTGCCGATGCTGCCGCCCCAACGCGCATGACGACCGAGCACCAGCAACTCTCGGCCGCGATCGACGCGCTTGAAGCGCAGCGCCTGCTGCTCGGTGACTCGGTGGTCGATACCGCCGTCGGCCCCATGCGGGCTCGGCTGGCCGTTCTTTCCGCCCGGCAGGCCGCAGACGCTTCGGTCGCCGGCGGCCAAGCGCTGAAGCAGGTCACCGTCCTCTTTGTTGACGTGGTCGGCTCCACCACACTGAGCCAGCAGCTCGACCCGGAAGATGTCCACAACATCATGAATGACGCGCTGACAGGATTTACCGCGATCGTGCAGACGCATCGGGGCAAGGTGCTGAACTACGCGGGAGACAGCGTGCTGGCGGCCTTCGGCGCCGACGAGGTGCGCGAAGACGATCCCGAGCGCGCCGTGCTGGCCGGCCTGGCTCTGCTCAAGGAGGGCGCTCGCCAGGGTGAACGGGTGCTGCGCCATCATGGGCAGGCCGGCTTCAATGTGCGCGTGGGGGTGCACACCGGCGATGTGCTGCTGGGCAGGGGCGTTGATGGCGATGGCAACATTCGAGGCTTCACCGTCAACGTCGCTGCGCGCATGGAGCAGACGGCGCCGCCCGGCGCCATGCGCATCAGCCAGCAGACCTACAGCCGCGTGCGCGGCGTGTTCGACGTGCTGGCGCAGCCGCCGATCGAGGTCAAGGGCGTCGCCGAACCGGTCGCCACCTACCTGGTACAGCGCCGCAAGCCGCGTGCCGTGGGCACTGCCAACCGCGGCATCGAGGGTGTCAGGACGCGCATGGTCGGTCGCGAAATCGAACTCGAACAGTTGCAGGATGCCTTCAGTCGTCTTCTTGACCAGGGCAGCCTGACATTGGTCACGGTGGCGGCCGAGGCGGGCCTGGGCAAGAGCCGGCTGTTCTACGAATTCAAGAAATGGCTGGAGACACACACCGGGGCCTTCAACTTCTTCCAGGGTCGCGCCCAGCCATTGACTCTGACCCAGCCTTATGGGTTGTTGCGCGACATCATCGCCAGGCAGCTGAAGATGGCTGACACAGACAGCATGGACCAGGCCCGGAAGAAGGTCGAAGAGGGCGTCGTGCCCCTGTTTGAGGCGGATGAGGGCGCAGGCATGGCGCAGGCGCACGCCCACTTGCTCGGACATCTGATCGGACTCGATTTTTCCGATAGCAAACACATTCAGGCGCTCCAGCACGATGCCCGGCAGATCCGCAACCGCGGCTTCCACGCGGCGGCGCAGATCCTGCGCCGCGTCGCGGCGCAGGACAGCGCGCCGCTGCTGCTCTTGCTCGACGACCTGCACTGGGCCGACGACAGCTCGCTGGACTTCCTCAACTATCTGGTCCAGGTCAACCGCGACGTACCCATGCTGATGCTGACCCTGACGCGCCCCGCACTGTTCGAGCGGCGCGCCGACTGGCCCGGCGCCGCCGACAGTCAGCGCATCATCCTCAATGCCCTGGACAAAGGCAGCAGTCACCAGTTGGTCAAGGAATTGCTGAAGAAGATGCGCGAGATCCCGGCGGTGCTTCGCGAGCTGATCACCGACAGCGCCGGCGGCAACCCCTTCTACATGGAAGAACTGGTAAAGATGCTGGTCGACGTGGGCGTCATTGACAACCAGCAGGAGGGTTGGAGCGTGAACCTGGAAAAACTGCTGAGCACGCATGTTCCGCAGACGCTTACCGGCGTGCTGCAGGCGCGGCTCGATGGTCTGAAGCCGGCAGAGAAACTGGCCTTGCAACAGGCCAGCGCCATCGGTTTCGTGTTCTGGGACCAGGCGCTGGCGGCGCTGGATCCCCGGTCACCCCCCACATTACCGGCGCTGCTGCAACAGGAACTGACCACCGCGCACCAGGAGACTGCGCTGGACGGCCTGGTCGAGGGCGTGCGTGAATACGCGTTTGCACACCAGCTGCTGCACCAGGTCACCTACGACACGCTGCTCAAGCGGACCCGCCGCGAATACCATGCCACGGCCGCCGGCTGGCTCGCCGCGCAGACCGGAGCGCGCGCCAACGACTTTCTGGGCGCCACAGCCGAGCACTTTGCCAGGGCCGGCGACCGTGAGCAGAGCTGCGAGTTCTTCACCCGCGCCGCCGAGCACGCCGCCGAGCGCTTTGCCCATGAAGCGGCAATGGAGTATGTTGCCAGGGCGCTCCCTTTGACCGAGCAACCGCTGCAACGCTGGCGCCTGCTCAACCTGCGTGAGCGCACACTGGACCTGCAGGGCAGGCGACAGGAACAGGC
>CAIMBE010000004.1 GCA_903839085.1 uncultured beta proteobacterium
AAGGGCGTGAGCCCGCCGCATGTCACGCTGAACCAGATTTTTGCCGGCATGATGCCATTCATGGCGATTCAGGTGCTGGCCATTGTTCTGCTCTATACGTTCCCGGCGATCGGTTTGTGGCTGCCGCATCTGCTGTACAAATAAGCGGTTTCTTGTTGCCAATCAGACAAGTCAAGGGGCGCGCAAGCGCCCTTTGTTTCAAAAACCGGTAAGATTGACGTTTACGTAAACGTCAAGTTGCCGGAGTCCCACCATGACCGATCTGTCCGCCGAGTTCAAGGCACTCGCCAGCTACCGCCCTGTCAACAAGGTGCGTTTTGTGACGGCCGCCAGCCTGTTTGACGGGCACGATGCGGCCATCAACATCATGCGCCGCATCCTGATGAGCATGGGCGCCGAGGTGATCCACCTGGGGCACAACCGCAGCGTCAACGAGGTTGTGACGGCGGCTTTGCAGGAAGACGCACAGGGCATCGCCATCAGTTCCTACCAGGGCGGGCACGTCGAGTACTTCAAGTACATGGTCGACCTGCTCAAGGAGCGCGGCGGCTCCCATATCCAGGTCTTTGGCGGCGGTGGCGGCGTCATCGTGCCACCAGAAATCCGCGAACTGCAGGCCTATGGCGTGACGCGCATCTACAGCCCCGAAGACGGCCAGCGCATGGGCTTGGCCGGCATGATCGGCGAGATGGTGATGCGCTGCGACCAGGATCTTACGGGCTATGCGCCGAAGGACCTGGCTGCCATTCAGGGCCATGGCGAGATGGCCTGGCGCGCGCTGGCCCAGTTGATCACGGCGCTGGAGAACGAAAAGGCCGATGGTCAGGGCAAGGGTGCGACCAGCGCCTCGCTCAGCGCCCTGGTCGAGCAGATACGCAAGGTGGCCGCCGGCCGGCAGGTGCCGGTGCTGGGTATCACAGGCACCGGTGGGGCAGGCAAATCGTCCCTCACAGACGAGTTGATCCGGCGCCTGCGGCTCGATCAGGACGATTGCTTGCGCATTGCCCTCATCAGCATCGATCCGTCGCGCCGCAAGACCGGTGGTGCGCTGCTCGGTGACCGCATCCGCATGAACGCCATCAGTCCTTGGGCCCCCACGCTTGCCGCTGCGCGTGCTGCGCTGCCCCCCGGGGGGGCGTCCGCCGCCTTGGGGCGGCCCGGCGGCGTCGGGGACGTGGATTCTGGACAGCGCGTGTTCATGCGCAGTCTGGCCACGCGTGACTACGGCTCGGAGATCAGTCCGGCGCTGCCCGATGTGATTGCGGCCTGCAAGGTGGCGGGCTTCGACCTGATCCTGGTCGAGACCTCGGGCATCGGCCAGGGCGACGCGGCCATCGTGCCGCACGTGGATGTGCCGCTGTACGTCATGACGCCTGAGTTTGGCGCCGCCAGCCAGCTCGAAAAGATCGACATGCTGGACTTCGCCGAGTTCGTCGCCATCAACAAGTTCGACCGCAAGGGCGCACTCGACGCCCTGCGCGATGTGGCCAAGCAGGTGCAGCGCAACCGCGAGGTCTTCAGCACGCCGGCCGAGCAGATGCCGGTGTTCGGCACCATGGCAGCGCGCTTCAACGATGACGGCGTCACGGCCCTGTACCAGGCACTCAAGGTCCGGCTGGCCGATTTGGGGTTGAAAGTGGCGGCAGCGTCGCGGCTTCCGGGCGTGACCGTGCGCCACAGCACGAACCAGTCACCCGTGGTGCCGGCCGCGCGCACGCGGTACCTGGCGGAAATCAGCGACACCGTGCGCAGCTACAAGAAGCGCGCCCGAGGCCAGGCCAGACTGGCGCGCGAGTTGCAGCAACTGCGCGAGAGCGGGCGCATGCTCAAACTTGCTGACGCCAGCAAGAGCGATGCTTACGAGGCGGTGATGGATCTGGCAGTGCAGCGTGAGGGATTGCTGGGCTTGGCAGAGCGCAAGCTGCTGGCGCAATGGCCGACCATGCAGGCGGCCTACGCCGGCGACGAGTACGTGGTCAGGATCCGCGACAAGGAGATCCGCACGGCGCTCACCACACGGTCGCTCAGTGGCACCACGATCCGCAAGGTGGCGCTGCCGCAGTTTGAGGACCATGGCGAGATCCTTAAATGGCTGGCGCTGGACAACGTGCCCGGCAGCTACCCCTACACGGCTGGCACTTTTGCCTTCAAGCGCGAAGGCGAAGACCCGACACGCATGTTCGCCGGCGAGGGCGACGCCTTTCGCACCAACACGCGCTTCAAGCTGCTGAGCTCGGGCATGGCGGCCAAGCGCCTGTCGACTGCGTTTGATTCGGTGACGCTCTACGGCAACGACCCCGATCCGCGCCCGGACATCTATGGCAAGGTCGGCAACAGCGGCGTCAGCATTGCCACGATTGACGACCTCAAGGTGCTGTACGGCGGCTTTGACCTGTGCAGCCCGACGACCTCGGTCTCCATGACCATCAATGGCCCGGCACCGACCATCCTGGCGATGTTCATGAACACCGCGATCGACCAGAACATTGACAAGTTCAAGGCCGAGAACGGCCGCGAGCCGACCGATACCGAACTGGCCAAGATCAGGGAGTGGGTGCAGGAAAACGTGCGCGGCACGGTGCAGGCCGACATCCTGAAAGAGGACCAGGGCCAGAACACCTGCATTTTCTCGACCGAGTTTTCGCTGAAGGTGATGGGCGACATTGCCGAGTACTTTGTACACAACCGGGTACGCAATTTCTACTCGGTCTCGATCAGCGGCTACCACATTGCCGAGGCCGGCGCCAACCCGATCAGCCAACTGGCGTTCACGCTTTCCAACGGCTTCACGCTGGTCGAAGCCTATCTGGCGCGCGGCATGCACATTGACGACTTTGCGCCCAACCTGAGCTTCTTCTTCTCCAATGGCATGGACCCGGAGTACACGGTTCTGGGTCGCGTCGCGCGGCGCATCTGGGCGGTGGCGATGAAGGAGAAGTACGGCGCCAATGAGCGCAGCCAGAAGCTCAAATACCACATCCAGACCAGCGGGCGCAGCCTGCACGCGCAGGAGATCCAGTTCAACGACATCCGCACCACGCTGCAGGCGCTGATCGCCATCTACGACAACTGCAACAGCCTGCACACCAACGCGTTTGACGAAGCCATCACGACGCCGACCGAAGACTCGGTGCGCCGCGCCATGGCGATCCAGCTCATCATCAACCGCGAGTGGGGACTGGCCAAGAACGAGAACCCGTCACAGGGCGCCTTCATCATTGAAGAGTTGACCGAATTGCTGGAAGAAGCAGTGCTGACCGAGTTCGAGCGTATTGCCGAGCGCGGTGGTGTTCTGGGCGCCATGGAAACAGGCTACCAGCGCGGGCGGATCCAGGACGAATCGATGCACTATGAGATGCTCAAACACACCGGTGAGCTGCCCATCATCGGCGTCAACACTTTCCGCAATCCGCACGGTGACGCGGTGCTCGACAAGCTGGAACTGGCGCGCTCGACCGACGATGAAAAGCAGAGTCAGCTCAAGCGCCTGGCCGACTTCCACGCGCAACACGCCGCAGAGGCACCAGCGCAGCTCAAGCGTCTGCAGCAGGCCGTGATCGAGAACAAAAACGTGTTCGAAGTGCTGATGGACGCCGTGCGCGTCTGCTCGCTGGGTCAGATCACCAACGCCCTGTTCGAGGTGGGTGGGCAGTACCGGCGCAATATGTAAAGACGCTCGCCATCGCCAGGAGGCAGGCCCATCCTCGTCATCGCCAGTCAAATCCGACCTTCGTCATCGCGAGTCAAACCCGACCTTCGTCATCGCGAGGCCACAGGCCGCGGCGATCCATGGCGGCGAACAGCGATATGGATTGCTTCGCTACCCTCGCAATGACACGAGGGCACGCAGGAGTTCAGCCGCCCTTTTTGCAGCGCTTGCCGGGATTCTTCTTGTTGTTGGTGGCGGTACCGCGCTCCAGACTGCGCAGCTGCCCGCGGGGCGCGGTGAAGCAGACGCCCTTGGGTGGCACCGGACGCGGACTTGCCTTGCGCTCGGCTTCGGTACGAAACTCTTTGGCCATGAATGAACTCCAGTTGGATGGTGGGAAAGCGCTGATTATCTCCGCAGCGGGCGGTCGAGGTCCGCTGGCGCTTAAACTGGCCCTGCGATCATCCTCTTTTTCACAGTAGCCTGCCCTCATGCCTTTTTCTTCCCTCGGCCTATCACCCGCCCTGCTGCGCTCGCTTGACAGCCGGGCCTATCCGGCGCCGACCCCGATCCA
>CAIMBE010000005.1 GCA_903839085.1 uncultured beta proteobacterium
CCAGATCCTCATCAACGACTACCTCAAGCAGCTTGACATCATCAAAAAGGTCAGCGGCAGCCAGCGCGAAACCATCGTGCGCGAGGCGTTCAAAGACCTGCTCAAGAACTGGGGCCGGCAGCAGAACCTGATCTTCCTGGCCGAGTACCCGCTGAAGACCGCGACGAAGAGCAACATCAATGTCGATGGCGCGCTCTTGCACGAGCTGCGCATGCCGCTGGGCTATTGGGAGGCCACCATCCGCGAGAAGTTCGACACCTACCGCTTCTGTGATTACAGGGAAGAAGTGCTTGACCTGTTGCAACGCGTGACCACGGTCAGCGTCGAGACCGTGCCTATCACCGACGCGATGGCGACGGCCAGCCGATAAACTGTCCCTCACCATGGTTCCTAGCCGAAATGATGACAAACCAAACTTCGGCCGCCTGCGGGGTGGATCTGGCCAACGGGGCACTCAGCTCCGCGGCTGTCCCCCGGCCTTCGGCCTCCTCCTTGATGCCGCTGCGCTGAGCGCCCCATCAGCCAGATCTTCGAGCAGGGGTAGTGCGCCGGCAGCGCAAGCCACACACTGCGGCGCCCTCGACCCACACATACCTGAGAGTCGGACCTACTTGAAGTCACAAATTGTGATGTCAAGTGCCTGCAAACAATGACTCCTAACGCTTCGGTAGCATCGAAACACCGCGCCACTGGCCTCTTGCTCGCCACCACCGGCGCCATCGCCTTCAGCGGCAAGGCGATCATCGTCAAGCTGGCCTACCGCCATGGCGTCGATGCCGTGACGCTGATCATGTACCGCATGCTGTTTGCCCTGCCCATTTTTGCCTTGATGGCCTGGTGGGCCAGCCGAGGCAAGGCGCCACTGACGCAAAAGGACTGGCTCGGCATCGGCGGTCTGGGCTTCAGCGGCTACTACCTGGCGAGCTTTCTTGATTTTGCCGGCCTGTCCTACATCAGCGCCTCGCTCGAGCGCCTGATCCTGTACCTCAATCCGACGCTGGTGCTGGCGCTGGCCTGGCTGCTCTACCGGCGTCGCGCCGGGCGCCGGCAGGCCCTGGGCATGCTGGTCAGCTACGCCGGCGTGCTGCTGGTGTTTGGCCACGAGGTCCGGCTTGACGGCGGCGATGTGGCGCTCGGCGCGCTGCTGGTTTTCCTGAGCGCCCTCAGCTATGCCTACTACCTGATCTTCAGCGGCGAAATGGTGCAGCGCCTGGGCTCGCTGCGCCTGGTCGGTCTGGCCACGACCGTCGCCTGCCTCTTGTGCATTGCGCAGTTTGCGCTGTTGCGGCCCCTGGCGGCCGCGCTCGTCGCGCCCGAGGTGATCTGGCTCTCGGTGCTCAACGCCACGCTGTGCACGGCGCTGCCGGTGCTGCTGGTCATGATGGCGATCGAGCGCATCGGCGCCAGCACCGTGTCGCAGGTCGGCATGGTCGGTCCGATGTCGACCATTCTGATGGGCGTCGTGATCCTGGGCGAGCCCTTCACGCTCTGGGTCGCGGCCGGCACGCTGCTGGTGATCGCCGGGATTTTTGTCTTCAGCCGCAGCGCGCCGGCGCCGCCGGCCTGAAGCCGGCCCGGCTCACTTTTGCGTGCGCCGCAGCCGCTGCGCCACGGTCACGGCGGGCCTGCCCGACAGGCCGTCGAGCCGGTCACCCATCGCGCTCTCGATCTGGTCCAGCCGCGCCTGTGCTGGTGGATGCGTGCTGATGGTCAGGCTGAACAGCGGGTTGTCGGGCGCCGTGGTGCGAAGCTGCTGCAGGACCGCCACCAGGCCGTAGGGGTCCAGGCCGGCGCGCGCCGACAGGGTGGCGCCGTTGCGGTCGGCCTCGAATTCGTCCTCCTGATCGAGACCCTTCGAATAAAGATCGCGACCCAGGGAAATGAGCGGGCCGGACAGGCCGGCGGGAATATTCTTGCTCAACTGCGAGCTGAGCAGTTGCGTCAGCAGGCCCGAGCGCGCGGTCTTCTGGATCGCGATCAGGTGGTGCTTGCTGATGACGTGGGTGATCTCGTGCGCCAGAATGCCGGCCAGTTCCGATTCGTCGGCGCAGCGGTCGACCAGACCCTTGGTGATGAAGACATAACCGCCGGGCGCGGCGAAGGCGTTGTAGCCCGGATCGTCGAGCACGGCAAAGGTCCACGGCAGGCCGGGGCGCGCTGTCTGCAGGCTGATCCAGCGCCCGAGGCGGTTGACGTAGCGCTGCAGTTCCATGTCGCGGTGCAGCGGCTTGCTGCCCAGCAGAATGGCGGCCAGTTGCCGGCCGATCTCGATCTCCTTGGCCTCATCGATGTCGGACAGCGACTGCGACAGCAGTTGCATCAGATCGCCAGGGCGCGCCTCGGCCGGCGCTGCGGCAGGGGTCGGCATGGCGGGCCGCAGGATCGACTGAAACAGGCTCGATGCCTTGTTGAAATCCACGCCCTGCGTCTGCGCCACGTTGGCCCAGGACAGGGTGAGCAATGCGGCTGCCAGCAGCACGGCGCGGCGGATTGGATGCGTCATGGTGCCTCCCGGTTTGAGCTGTTGCTGGTCGGCTCTGCGCGGGCCGAGGGCACGGGCAGCGCCTTCACCTCGCGCGCCGTCAGGGACGCGGCGCTGGCAAATTGCCGTGCCTGGGCGGCATCGGCACGCATCGCCTCGGCCTGGTTCACCAGGGCCGGATTGGGCACCGCGTTGGCAATGTCCTCGGCGCCAAGGCCGCGTATGCCGATGACCGAGGTGGTGCCCGTGCTCGCGGTCTGCGAATGGCCCTTGTCGAAAAGGCCGGTCAGGCCGCGCATCGCGCTGGTCGCGGCATTGCCGCTGCTGGCGGGCGCCGGCGCGTTGGCGGGGCCGACCTCGAACATGTGGACCCAGCCGCTGATGCCCTGGGCGGTGCGAATCTGAACCCAGGCGCCCTGGCGTCCGGCCTGGCGGGTCACCGGTGTCTGCGCCGCCAGCGGCGCCAGGCTTCGCGCCGCATCGTCGGGCGTCTCGCGCAACTCGAGCGCGCGGCGCGTCACGACCGCGTCGTTCTGCGCCAGCGCGAGCGGCGCGGCCAGTGTGATCAGCGCACCCAATAGTGCCAGGAATTTCATCGGGGCTCCCTTATCCACGTATCATTCAAACTTGTTTTTGTTTTTGTTGAAGGCTTGATTGTTATGGATTTTGGCATTGGAGGCAAATGGGCTCTGGTGTGCGGCGCCAGCAAGGGCCTGGGCTTTGGCTGTGCGCAGGCGCTGGCGCGCGAAGGCGTCAATGTGCTGATCGTGGCGCGCGGTCTTGAGGCGCTGCAGGCGGCGGCGGAAAAAATCGAGGCCGACCCGCTGCGTCCGTCGGCTGCGAGCGTGCACCTGGTGGCGGCCGACATCACCAGCGTCGAGGGGCGCGAGGCGGTGTTTGCGAAGCGGCGCGACTTCGACATCGTGGTCACCAATGCCGGCGGCCCGCCGCCCGGCGACTTCCGCGATTGGGACCGCGCTGACTGGATCAAGGCGGTGGACGCCAACATGCTGACGCCGATCGAGCTGATCAGGGCCACGGTCGACGCCATGGCGGCGCGCGGCTATGGCCGCATCATCAACATCACCTCGAGCGCGGTGAAGGCGCCGATCGACATCCTGGGCCTGTCCAACGGCGCGCGCAGCGGCCTGACCGGCTTTGTGGCCGGTGTCTCGCGCAGCAAGCTGGCCGCTCAGGGGGTCACCATCAACAACCTGCTGCCCGGTGCCTTTGACACCGACCGGCTCAAGGCCGTCATGTCCGGGGCTTCGAAAAAGAGCGGTTTGAACATCGAGGCGGTCATCGATGCGCGCAAGAAAACCATTCCCGCCCAACGCTTCGGCACGGCCGAAGAATTCGGCGCCATCTGCGCCTTCCTGTGCAGTCAGCAGGCCGGCTATGTCAACGGCCAGAATGTGCTGGCTGACGGTGGCGCGTATCCCGGCGCGTTCTGAGCCGGCAATCCGTGGCCACCGCGCCGGCACTGGACCATGGATCGCCACGGCCTGCGGCCTCGCGATGACAAGGCTGCGCCCGCCGATTCCTTTAGCGACGGGAAGAAACCACGATCCCGCCCATGATCAGGGCGAAGGCCAGCACGTGGTAGAGGTGCGGTATTTCTCCCAGAAAGGCGCTCGACAGCAGCGCGGTAAAGAGCGGTGTCAGGTTCGAGAAGAAGCCCGCTGCTGCCGGGCCGGCGCGTGCCACGCCGGCACCCCAGGCGCGAAAGGCGATCAGTCCCGGGCCGACGGCGACGTACAGCAGCGCGGCGGCCAAGGGCCAGCCCCACTGGACATGGCTCTGGCCGAGCGCTGCTTCGGCGCCGGCAAAGAGCCCGGCGCTGGCCACGCCAAACACCACCTGGGCCAGCAGAAAGGCCGACCAGTCGGCGCGGATGGCGCCGGGTTCGGTGGTCGGATGCGCCAGCATCCAGCTGTAATAGGCCCAGGCCGCGGCGGCAGCGAGCATGTACAGATCGCCGGGCAGCAGCCGCAGCTGCGCCAGTTCGGCGAATTGACCGCGGCACATCACCAGCACCACACCGCTGATCGAGAGCAGGGCGCCGAGCCATTGGCTGCGCGATACCTTGACGCCAAAGAAGGCGCGACCGATCAGCAGCATCCAGACCGGGGTGCTTGAGCCGACCAGCGTGACGTTGAGCGGCGTCGAGGTGTTGAGCGCCAGGTACAGCAGCGCGTTGTAGCTGCCCACGCTGAGCAGGCCGAGCAGCAGGAAGCGTCGCCATTGGCGCCAGAGCGGACTGCTCGGGCGCAGCACGGCGCCGGCCAGCGGCAGCAGCAGCAGGAAGCCGAGCAGCCAGCGCAGAAAATTGAGCGCCAGCGGCGACACCAGCGTGCTGACCAGGCGTCCCATCACCGCGTTGCCGGCCCAGAGCAGCGGCGGGATGGTCAGCAGCAGGGCCGCGGTCGGGCTCAGTTTTTGGCGCATGGCAGGACTGTAACAAGGCCGGCCCTGACGTTGGCTCAGATTGAGACACCCGGCTCATCGGTGCCTGGCACGATAATGGCGCTTGAACAACCAAGGACCTCGCACATGACATCGATTTCTTCGCGCGCCATTCGCATCGACCAGCACGGTGGCCCGGAACAGCTCAAACTGGTGAACGTGACGGTCGGCGATCCGGGTGCCGGGGAGATTCGCATCCGCCATCAGGCGCTGGGTCTCAACTTCATCGATGTCTATCAGCGCAACGGCCTCTATCAGATGACCATGCCGATGCAGTTGGGCATGGAAGCGGCCGGCATTGTCGAGGCCGTGGGTCCCGGGGTCGTGCACCTGCAGGTCGGCGACCGCGCCGCCTATGCCAGCCAGCCGCCGGGCGCCTATTGCGATCTGCGCGTCATGCCGGCCAAGTGCGTGTGCCGGCTGCCCGATGCCATTTCATTCGAGACCGGCGCGGCCATGATGCTCAAGGGCCTGACGGCGCAGTACCTGCTCAAGCGCACGCTGCCCCAGGGTGGCCTGCAGGCCGGTGACTTTGTGCTGTTTCACGCCGCCGCCGGCGGCGTTGGACTGATCGCCTGCCAGTGGGCGCGCGCGCTCGGCCTGCAACTGATCGGCACCGCCGGTTCCGACGCCAAATGCGCGCTCGCCAAGGCGAACGGTGCGGCCTTCGTCATCAACTATTCAAGCGAGGACTTTTTGGCCCGGGTCAAGGAAATCACCGGCGGCAAGGGGGTCAAGGTGGTGTATGACTCGGTCGGCAAGGACACCTGGGACAAGTCGATGGATTGCCTGGCGCCGTTCGGCCTCTTGGCCAGCTTTGGCAACGCATCGGGTCCGGTGGCGCCGTTTGCGCCCGGCATCCTGGGTCCGAAAGGTTCGATCTATGTGACGCGACAGACGCTGTTCACCCACATCACGACGCGTGAAACAACGCAGGCGATGGCCGATGACCTGTTCGAGGCCGTGACCAGCGGCAAGGTGACGGTCCGCATCGACCAGCGCTATCCGCTCGAGCAGGTGGCGCAGGCGCACCGCGACATGGAAGCGCGCAAGACCACCGGCTGCAGCATTCTGACGCTGTGACGGCGGCGCGACCCGATCCACGGTGGCAGGCCGACCTGATGGCCAGCGCCGCGCAGCCGCCGCTGCGCCCGCGCCTGCCCCTGCTCTGGGGTCCCCATGTGATCGGGTCGGTGGAGGCCGATTTTTTCAGTCCGATACTCGATCATCCGGCGTCGCCGGCACGCCAGTGGCTGCTGGCCGGGCAGGGCGATGGCGGTTGTCACTGGCGCCTGCAGGGCGACGCCACGCAGGCCCTCCAGGCGATCGCCAGCGGCTTGTTTGAGGCCGATGTCGGGCGCGTGGTTGCGCACTGGCGCAATGAGCAGCTCGCGGTCGAGGACGCTGCGGGCCAGCGCATCGCCACGGTCGAGCGCGGCCTGGTGCGGGCGCTCGGGATTGCCACGCGCGCCGTGCACCTGGTGGGGCAGGCGCAGGACGGTCGCTTCTGGGTGCAGCAGCGCGCGCTCGACAAGGCGTTTGATCCGGGCCTGTGGGACACCCTGATGGGCGGCATGGTGTCTGCCGCTGACAGCGTCGAGTCGGCACTGGAGCGCGAGACCTGGGAAGAGGCTGGAATCCGGCTTGATGAGGTCGAAAACTTGTGCCGGGGCGGCAGCCTCACGCTGCGCAAGCCAAGCTCCGATGGCGCAGACGCCGGCTATGTGGTGGAGCATGTTGACTGGTTTCGCTGCACGCTGGCCGGCGCGACTCGGCCGCTCAATCAGGACGGCGAAGTTCTGCAGTTCGAGTTGCTTGATCGGGCGCAATTGGTGGCGCGGCTCGAGCGCAATCAGTTCACGACCGAGGCGGCTTTGGTTCTGCTGGCCGCGCTGGCTGCTGGCCCTTGACCTGATGGTGGTGGTGCGCGTTGGGCTCGCGCAGCCGGTTCGGCGCCAGCGCGCCGGCCGAGTCCAGAATCGGGTAGGCGATCGAGCAGATGTGCGAATTGATGCGCTTGAGGTCGCTGATGAGATCGATGTGCAGCGAGCTGGTTTCCATGCTTTGCAGCGTGTTGACGGCCAGGCGCTCCAGGTGGGTGGCGGCGTATTCGCGTTCGAGATCGCGAAAGCGGGTTTTCTCTTCCAGCAGCTTGCGCGCGTCGCGCACATTGCCGTCCAGAAATACGCTCATGCCCAGGCGCAGGTTGTCCACCAGGCGGGCGTGCAGGTCGGCGATCTCGGCCATGCCGGCTTCGGAGAATTCGCGTCCCGGCTTGATCTTCTTGTTTTCGATGTCTTCGAGCACGCGCTCGATGATGTCGCCGATCTGCTCCATGTTGATGGTGAAGCTGATGATGTCGGTCCAGCGGCGTCCTTCGTTTTCGCTCAGCGCCTCGCGTGAAATCTTGGTCAGGTAGTACTTGATGTCGGTGTAGAGCTCGTCGACCGTGTCGTCCATCTTCTGCAGCGCCTGGGCCAGGCCGGCGTCGTTGTTCCGGATGACCCCCATCACGCCCAGCAGCATCGACTCGACGATATCGGCCTGGTGCATGGCCTCGCGCACGGCGCATGAAATGGCCAGCGAGGGCGTCTCCAGCGCCGAGGGGTCGAGATGGCGCTGGCGCCCGGCCACCGTGCTCTTTTCCTGCTTGGGCAGCCATTGTTCCACCTGCCGGGCGATGAGCTGCGTAAAGCCGATGAAGAGCACGCCGACCATCAGATTGAAGGTCAGATGGAACAGGACCACCAGGGTGGCCGCCTCGTGCACCCATGGCAGCGCGTTCTTCAGCCAGAGATTGATGAAGGGGGCCGCAATCACCAGGCCGATGACCTTGAACATCAGGTTGCCAAGCGGCACCTGACGGCTTTCGATGTTGGCGTTGAGCGTGGTCAGCACCGCCAGCAGGCCGCTGCCCAGGTTGGCGCCCAGCACCAGACCGAAGGCGACCTCGATCGGCACCACGCCGTTGCTGGCCAGCGTGGCGGTCAGCAGCACCAGCGCCAGGCTGGAGTAGCTCAGGATCGACAGCACGCAGCCGACCGTGATCTCCAGCATCAGGTCGCTGCTGAGCGAGCCGAGCAGCGCCTTGACCGCCGGCGCCTGCGTCAGCACGCTGGTTGACTGCGTCACCAGCTGCAGTGCCAGCAGCATCAGCCCCAGGCCGATCAGCACGCGACCGATGCGCCCGACGGTGGTTGACTGGCGCGCGATGAACAGGACCACGCCGACAAAGATGAACAGGGGCGAAAGCCATGAGAGGTCGCGCGAGAACACCACCGCCATCAGGCTGGTGCCGATGTCGGCGCCCAGCATCACGGCCAGCGCCGAGGGCAGCGACATCAGGCCCTGTCCGACAAAAGAGGCCACGATCAGCGCCGTTGCGGTGCTCGACTGCACCAGCGCCGTGACGCCGATGCCCGACACCATGGCCGCCAGTCGGTTGTTGACGCTCTTGGCCAGGATGTTGCGCAGGCTCGCGCCGAAGACCCGGACAATGCCGGTTCGCACCAGCTGGGTGCCCCAGACCAGCAGGGCAATGGCCGCCAGCAGGTTGAGCAGATGTGTCACCGAATTCTCTTCATCAAAGTGGGGCCGCTAGTGTGCACGACGCACACGCAGCAGTTCATCGAGTATCAGACAGGCAGCCCCGATGGTAATCGCACTGTCGGCCACGTTGAAGGCGGGGAAGTGCCAATGGCGCCAGTGAAAATCAAGAAAATCGATGACATGACCGTACAGCATGCGATCGAGCACGTTGCCCAGCGCGCCGCCCAGAATGCAGGCCAGCGCAAAGGAAAAAAGTCGCTGCCCGCCATGCGACTTCAGCAGCCAGACGATCACGCCCGCAGCCAGCAGGCCGACCGCGCTGAAGAACCATCGCTGCCAGCCCGACGCGTCGGACAGGAAGGAAAAGGCGGCGCCGCTGTTGTGGACCCGGACCAGGCTGAAGTAACTGCAGACCTGGACGCCGGCGCCGTGCGCGTACAAGCCCTGGATCAGCACCTTGCTGAGCTGGTCGAGCAGCAAGATGGCGAGCGCAAGGCCAAGCCACTGCAGCAGGCTGCCCGTGCTGGCGGCGGACTTGCGGGCCATCAGGCGAACTTCCGTTCTTCGCCCGCCGCGAACAGATTGCCGATGCAGCGAGCGCACAGACCCGGGTGCGCACCGTCCTGTCCGACATCGGCGCTGTAATGCCAGCAGCGTTCGCATTTGGCGTCGCTGGAGCTGGCGGAGGCGATCGACAGCGCATCACCGGCCTTCAGCTCCACGGCCGAGGTGATGAAGACGAACTTCAGGTCGGCGCCCAGGCTGGCGAGAAGCGCGTGATCCGGCGCGGCCAGCGTGAGCGTCACCCGGGCCTGCAGGGAGGAGCCGACTTTGCCCTCGGCGCGCAGCACCTCGATGTCCTTGTTGACAGCGTCGCGGAGCTCGCGGATGCGGGTCCATTTGGCGAGCAAGGCATCGTTCGGGGCGGGCAGCCGCAGGTAGCGGTCCATGAAGATCGACTCGCGCGTGGCGTCGGGCGTCTTGCCCGCCGCCCCCAGCACGGTCCAGGCCTCTTCGGCGGTAAAGCTCAGGAAGGGCGCCATCCAGCGCAGCATCGCCTGCGTGATCTGCCACAGCGCGGTCTGCGCGCTGCGCCGCGCCGGCGACTTGGGCGCGGTGGTGTAGAGGCGGTCTTTGAGCACATCGAGGTAGAACGAACCCAGGTCCTCGCTGCAATAGATCTGCAACCTGGCCACCACCGGATGAAATTCGTAGACTTCGTAGTGCGCCAGGATGTCAGTCTGCAACTGCGCGGCGCGGCTCAGCGCATAGCGGTCGATCTCCAGCATCTGCTCGAGCGGCACGGCGTCCTGCAGCGGGTCGAAGTCGCTGACATTGGCGAGCAGGAACTTGAGCGTGTTGCGGATCCGTCGGTAAGTGTCGACCACGCGCGCCAGGATCTTGTCGTCGCCGGCGATGTCACCCGAGTAGTCGCTGGCGGCGACCCACAGGCGGATGATCTCAGCGCCGAGCTTCTTCGAGGTCTCCTGCGGATCGACGCCGTTGCCCGCGCTCTTGCTCATCTTGTGGCCCTTGCTGTCGACCGTGAAGCCGTGCGTCAGGATGCCCTTGTAGGGCGCGCGGCCGTACATGGCGCAAGCCGTCAGCAGCGAGGAATGGAACCAGCCGCGGTGCTGGTCATGGCCCTCCAGATAGAGATCGGCCTCGGGGCCGTCGTCGTGGCCGCAGCCCGGGTGCGAGCCCTTGAGCACCGTGGTGTGGGTGGTGCCGGAGTCGAACCAGACTTCCAGGATGTCACTGCTCTTGCTGTAATGGGCCGCGTCTGCAGCGCCGAGGATGGACTCGGTTGTCGCCTTGCTCCAGGCCTCGATGCCGCCGTGCTGCACCATGTTGGCGGCGATGTCGAGGATTTCCATGGTGCGCGGATGCAGTTCGCCCGAGTCCTTGTTCAGGAAGAAGGGCAGGGGCACGCCCCAGCTGCGCTGGCGGCTGATGCACCAGTCGGGCCGGCCCGCGATCATGTCGCGCAGCCTGGCCTTGCCGTTTTCCGGATAGAACGAGGTCGCCTCGATCGCCTCGAGCGCGGTCTGGCGCAGCGACTTCGGCGCCTTGTCTTTGGTGAAGACACCCTCGCCCTCGTCCATGCGGATGAACCACTGCGCCGCGGCGCGGTAGATGACCGGGGACTTGTGGCGCCAGCAATGCGGGTAGCTGTGTGTGATGGTGGACGTGGCAAACAAGCGATCCGACTCGCCCAGCACTTCGATGATGCGCGGGCAGGCCTTCCAGATGTTGAGGCCGCCAAACAGCGGCAGCGCGGCTTCATACGTGCCGTTGCCCTGCACCGGGTTCAGGATGTCGTCGTACTTCATGCCGTGCGCGACGCAGCTGTTGAAATCCTCCACACCGTAGGCGGGCGACGAGTGCACGACGCCGGTACCGTCTTCGGCAGTGGCGTACTCGGCCAGATAGATTGGGCTCAGGCGGTCGTAGCCGGCGTCGATGTGTGCCAGTGGGTGTTTGAAGTTCAGGCCGCCCAGGCGCTCGCCCAGCGTGGTTGCGATCACCGTACCAGTCAGACCGTAACGCTCCAGGCATTTTTCCACCAGCACCGAGGCCAGAACCAGCAGGCCACGCGCTGTCTGCACCAGCGAATACTCCAGCGCCGGGTTCAGGTTCAAAGCCTGGTTCGCGGGAATGGTCCAGGCGGTGGTGGTCCAGATCACGGCCAGGGCCGGACGGTCCAGGCTTGCCAGACCGAAGGCGGCGGCCAGCTTGTCGGGTTCGGCGCAGAGGAAGCCAACGTCGAGCGTCTGCGACTTCTTGTCGGCGTATTCGATCTCGAACTCGGCCAGCGACGAGCCGCAATCAAAGCACCAGTAGACAGGCTTGAGGCCGCGATAGACAAAGCCGCGTTCGATGACACGCTTGAAGGCGCGGATCTCGTCGGCTTCGTTGCTGAAATCCATGGTGCGATAGGGGTGCTCCCAATCGCCGAGCACGCCCAGGCGCTTGAATTCGGCGCGCTGGATGTCGATCTGCTCGGTGGCAAAGGCGCGGCTTTTTGCCTGCATGTCGTCGCGTGCCAACTGGCGGCCAAACTTCTTCTCGATCGCGTTCTCGATCGGCAGCCCGTGGCAATCCCAGCCCGGAATGTAGACCGCGTCCATGCCTGCGAGCTGGCGCGCCTTGACGATCATGTCCTTGAGGATCTTGTTGACGGCATGGCCCATGTGAATCTGGCCATTGGCGTAGGGCGGTCCGTCGTGCAGCACGAATTTCGGCGCGCCGCGGCGTGCCAGGCGCAGTTTCCTGTAGATGCCCTTGTCTTCCCACTCGCGGACCCAGCCCGGCTCGCGTTTGGGCAGGTCGCCGCGCATCGGAAACGGGGTGTCGGGCAGGTTCAGGGTGCTTCGGTAATCAACTTTTTCAGTCATGACAAATCTCAATCTGGCAAAGGGTGCACGGACCTCGCTGTCTGGCAAGGCTGGAAGCAAAACAGGACGCGGGGCAAAGTGCGTCGGTCCGGCCCCGTCAAATTCGGGTCGCGAGCCAGGCGCGTGCGTCGTCGCAGTCTTGCCGTATGCCGCGGGTGAGGGCGTCAAGACCGTCGTATTTCAGTTCATCGTGCAATTTGTGCAGAAGTTCCACGCGGATGATTTTACCGTAGGCCCCCTCGTCGCGCAGTGTGTCGCTCCACTGCAGGCAATGGGTTTCGAGCAGCACCCGTCCGCCGTTGACGTCATTCGGGTCGAGCGAGGGCCGAATGCCCATGTTGGCCACGCCCGGCAGCGGTGTGGGCGTCAGGCCATGGACCAGCACCACAAAGATGCCGCTGGCCGCCGGCTTCCAGTGGGCAAAGCGCAGGTTCAGGGTTCTGAAGCCGAGTTCGCGGCCGAGCTTTCGGCCGTGCACCACGTGCCCGGAAATGCGGTAGTGCCGGCCCAGCAGGCGCGCCACGTCCTCCATGCGGCCCTCGGACAGGGCGTGGCGCACGGCCGAGCTCGAGACCCGCAGTCCGTGCACCTCGTAGCTGTTCATGCGTGCCACATCGAAGCCCTGCGCCGTGCCGACCGCGTCGAGCAGCGCGTAGTCGCCCGCGCGCTGGGCGCCAAAACGAAAGTCGTCACCGACCAGGACATACTTCGCGCCCAAGCCATGCACCAGCACCTCGTCGATAAAGGCCTGCGGGCTCAGTGCCGCCAGCCGCCGGTCGAAGGGCAGGACCACGGCCTGATCAACGTTGCACTGGGCCAGGTCGAGCAGCTTGTCGCGCAGGGTGCCGATGCGCGCCGGCGCCAGTTCAGGCTGCTGCCGGATGGCCGCAAAATGGTCGCGCGGATGCGGCTCGAAAGTCAGTGCGCAGCTTGGCACGCCGCGCTGCTGCGCTTCGCTGTTGAGCAGCGCCAGCATGGCCTGATGGCCGCGGTGCACGCCATCGAAGTTGCCGATCGTCAGGGCGCAGGCCTGGTTCAGGCCAGGGTGGTGGAAGCCTCGAAAAACCTTCATTTGATTTGAATCGTCTTGATAGCAGACAGCAGCCCTGAAGTGAACGGCGGCGGTCGATTTGTCACAGAATAGGGTTATATTGTCCCTTATAGAGATTTCAGATGACATTGAGCAGGTCATTGCCTGCATCCAATCCGTCATTGCGAGCGAAGCGCGGCAATCCAGGAAGCTCGGGGTCATGGATCGCCACGGCCTGGCGGCCTCGCGATGACGAAGGTGGCGGCCTCGCGATGACGAAGGTGGCGGCCCCGCGATGACGAAGGTGGCGGCCTCGCGATGACGAAGGTGGCGGCCTCGCGATGACGAAGGTGGCGGCCCCGCGATGACGAAGGTGGCGGCCTCGCGATGACGAAGGTGGCGGCCTCGCGATGACGAA
>CAIMBE010000006.1 GCA_903839085.1 uncultured beta proteobacterium
CGATCGAAGCACCATCGATCTGGTCATGTGGGCGATGCAGTCGGGTGTGGTCGAACAAGCCACACAGGGCGCTCAGGCGCTCGGCGCCGAGTTGCAAAAGGCCGGTCTCGTGATGCACTCCTTGCAGGTCATCCATGGCCCGCGTCCGGCGCCGCAGCCCGAGCCATTGCCCGCAGACTGCGGCATTATTCTGGACCTGCGGGCATGAGCCGGCTACAGCAGGCGGTTGCGCTTGAATACGGGCAGAACCAGGTGCCTGTTGTGACGGCCAAGGCGCAGGACGAGGAGGTCGCTCAGATGATCGAGCAGGCGCGCCGGCACGGCGTCTATGTTGCGCAAGACCCGCAGTTGCTGGCTTTGCTCGCGCGTCTGCGGGTTGACGAAGAAATCCCGCCCGAACTCTTCACGGCGGTTGCGGTCATTCTGTCGTGGGTCTACTGGCTCAGGGGCATGCGCCCGGGCGATGAAAAAAATCTCAACCCAGGCGATCAGGCGTCGTTGTAGCCGCCGGCCCCGGAGAAGCGCGCTACATGCCCGAGTCGGTCATAGACCTCGAGCGAACTCGCGGGATCCTGAACGCGAAGACTTTGCAAAGTCCCGCGGATCGATTCGAGCTTGCGTTCGATCAGCACTTCATTGCGACGGTGCAGGTCGCGGCAATCGAGCATGGTGCTCCGGAAATCCTGCCATTCGGGGTCGCTCTGGAGTTGTTCGAGCGGGGGGGTGAGCTCAGTGATCGAACTCAGCAATTCGGTCTTGACCGGTTGCAACTGTTCAAAATGATCGAGTTCCTGCTTTCGCAGGGCCTGAAACTCAAGCTCCAGCATCTGAGCCAGTTGGGTCGCCAGTTGCTGCGCCCGGGGAGCCTGGGGGGTTGATGGAAAAGACTCAGTCACGGATCAGTTGTTCAAGCGCCACAAAACTCTCGGCGATGCGACGCGGGTTCAGCGGATACTGCCCGTTCTTGATGGCGTTCTTGATGGCGTCCACCTTGGCACGGTCAAATTCAGGCTCGGCCCTGACGCGCTGCGTGATGTTGCTCAGGTTCAAAATATCGTCCTGCGGCGCAGGCGGCGCCGCAGGCGCTCCCGCGCCAACTGGCTCCGCACCCACGCCACCAACGGCCTGCGCGCCGTTTTTCTTGTCAGTCTTGTCAGAGGCTGAGCGAGAAAGACTGTCCGGCTTGGCTAGGGGGCCGTATTGTGAAACAGGGTTACTCATGGCAGGTTCTCTTTCTCGTGCTTACAGCTGACTTTTATGACTGAACATCTAGCTTATCGGCCTCTAAGTTGAAAACTTGAGTTGAATTCAAAAATTCTTGCCCTCATTGCTGCGCGCGGGCGGCGTTGGGTCCCGTCACGATGCCCGGCACAAGGCGGCCGGACTCCGGATTCTTCAAGCGAACCTGCTCGCCCAGTTTACCATCCTGCAGGGCATCGACCCGCGCCGTGACGCTCAATCCATTGCCCTGCACGATGGTCAAAAGAACCGACTGGCCTTGTTTGACCAGGACTGCACGCTTCACGTCATGGCTGCGCAGTGGCGTGCCGGCGGCGATGTCGCGCACCATCTCGGCATTCTCAACGTCCTTGATCGACGTGACAGCCTGCGGGTCGAGCCCGTGGCCCGAATGATCGATCTCCTGCAACAGTTCAGGGCTCACCATGGTTCCGCGGCGCAGAAGTTGGGTCGCCACCACGACCCGGCGGGCGCTCACCGGAGCCGCGTCAGACGCTCTGGGCAACGCGGGCGCCGAGCCGGGCGACACCAGCACCAGCCGCAGGTACATCTGCCAGGGCGCGTCAGACTGGCAGCGCACGCGCACCGTCTCTCTCGATGCAAAAGGCAGATCCATCGTCAGCGCACGGTCACAGCCCTGCACCCGAACCCTTGAGTCCAGCGGCGCAAAGCTGAACTGGCCCTCCGAGAGCTGAAGGTTTTGCTTGACCCATTGCGAGACCTGGTTCAAGGCGTTTTCGTGCGCCGTCAAATTCTGAGCCGGCGCCTGGGTCGCAACGACACACAAGAAAAGAGTTGCCAGCTTGCGCGCGCAGCGCCACGCCGACCAGAGGAGGCGGGGCATTGCTTTCGGAATTTGGCACAACATTTGCGTAGCAGTGGAGCAGGGTGTTGAAAATTTGACACGCATGGATATCAATCCCGGATTCTTCGCAAGAACAGTGCCACCGACCCGCCTTCGACCATGTTGATTGATCGCAAAATTCCGCCATCCATTCTGATCGCCTCCTTGAGTGCGGGCGGGAGCAGGGTGGCGAGCGCGTCTTCGCAGCACAAGCGGTCGGGCGCCTTTGCCCAGGCACTGGGCCAGGTTCGACAGACGGAGGGCGCCGGCGCTGGCCAGATGCGCACAGTCAGCAGCGGCGACACGCTGATTGGACTGGTCCGCCAGCAGGCCGCAAGCCAGGGCGTGAGCCTGAAGCCGGCGCAGGAATTTCGAATCGCGCAGCGCGTCGCCTTTGACAATGGCATTCAAAACCCGAACTGGATATTTCCGGGGCAAAAAATCAGCCTCGATTCACTGCAGCCCGAGCTCCAGTCAATGCAGAGCGCAGCACCGGTCGCGCTTGCTGCGCCGCCGCTCGCGACTGCGCCATCTGTGCTGGCTGCTGGCAGCACCGTCAGCGCCACCGCTGCCAGCCCCGTCAAAGACAGCGGCGCGCACCCGGTGCTCGACAAAACGCTGGCCCGGGCCGTGGCCAAAGGCTTCATACCCCTGCAGGAGAAAGAGGCGGTGTACGACAAGATCCTGCAACTTGCCAGCACGCACCGCTTCAACCCCGATGACTTCGCACGCATGACCCTGATGGAGAGCGACGGCATGAATCCGCGGGCCAGCAATCAGCGCTGCCACGGCATCATCCAGTTCTGCGACGGTGCGTCGCGCGGCGCCGCCTCGGCCGGGTATGCCGCCAATCCGCGCGCCATCCTTGATTTGAGCGTGCACAAGCAGCTCTCTCTGGTGGACAAGTATTTTGAGGAGGTCGGTCTCAAGAATCAGGGTTCCAACGGACTCGAAGATCTTTACCTCTCGGTGCTCAGGCCGGCCTCGCGCAGCGAGAGTCAGCCCACTCAGGCGCTCAATATACCCGGGTTGCAGTCGAGTTATCTGCACGTCGGGCGCGACACCAGCGCACCCATCACGCGTCAATCGATTCGCCAGGGCTTGCTGCAAAACGCAGCGGAACGTCTGGGTCAATTGCTCACGCCCGCCGCACCACGCCTGCAGGCCCTGCGCGGTGCCGAGGGCAGCGGCGGTGCCAACTAAGCCTGTCAAAAAAGCGGTCAGTGGCTTGGCCCGATGCGGCATGGCCGAGCGGCAAGAGCTTGCCGCTTTTGCCCGAATTCGCGATCCAGGAGGTCAACAACGGCTGCAAAGCGGCAAGAACGGCATGGCACGCGATTTGCTGTACCCACTTCGAGGCTCGACTTATTTGAGCCGGGTGTCGACAAACCGCTAGGGGCTGCAACGCAATGAGGGTGAATGCATGAACATGATTGACCAGGCATTTGGTGTGCACGAGCAGGCTCTGGGTATGCGCAGCCAGCGCATGGAGGTACTGGCCCGCAACATTGCCAATGCCGACACGCCGCATTTCAAGGCGCAGGACCTTGACTTCAAAAAGATGCTCAGGAGCGCTCAGGAATCGGTTTTGGAGACCACGCACGCCAGCCACCTGCCGACCGACCTGACCGAGCCGCAGAACGGACTCATGTACCGGGTCCCGTTCAACGTCGCCTTTGACGGCAATACGGTCGAGCTCTCGGTTGAGCAGGCCAAGTACGGCCAGTCGGCGGCCGACTACCAGGCCACCCTGAGCATTCTTGAAAACCGCATCAGCGGCATTCGCAAAGCCTTGCGCGGAGACTGATCCATCATGTCACTCGACAACATCTTTGGCATTGCCGGCTCGGCGCTCAACGCGCAGACCACGCGCATGAACGCCACCGCTTCCAATCTGGCCAATGCCGGTTCGGTGTCCGGCAGCGAAAAAGACGCTTTTCGCGGCAAGCGCGCGGTCTTCAAAACCATACTGGAGGGCCAGCTCGGCGCGCAGCCCTCGCCCAACAAGGGTGGCGTCAGGATCGAGAACCTGATCGACGACCCTGCGCCCGTCGCCCGCATGTCAGACCCCGGCAATCCGGCGGCCGACAAGGAAGGCTACGTCTACCTCTCCAACGTCAACGAAATGACGGAGATGGTCGAAATGATGGCCGCCGCACGCTCCTATCAAAACAACGTTGAAGTCATCAACACGGCCCGCCAATTGATGATGCGCACGCTCGACATCATCAAGAGCTAGGTCAGCGGGCCCACAACATCATGTCAAACTTGAATCTGCTTTCGTCCAATACCGCGTCCAATGCCGCCTGGGCGGCGGCGGTGCCCACGAGCATCAAGACCACGGCCGACGCCGCCAATGCGGCGCTGACCGCCAAGACCGGCACCGCCGGCGGCATGGGGCAGAAAGACTTTCTGACCCTGTTCACCACGCAGCTGAAAAATCAGGATCCGCTCGACCCGGTCAAGAACGAAGCCTTTGTCGCGCAACTGGCGCAGTTCTCGCAACTCGAGGCCACCGTCACGATGTCGCAGACGCTCAGCGACTTCGTCACCAGCATGTCCGGGGAGCGCATGATGAGCAGCGCCAACCTGATTGGCAAGACCGTCTCGGTCCCCGACGGTCCCGCCATTCTGGCCGGCGGCGTGCCGGTCGAGGGCGTTGTCAATCTGCCTACCGGCGCCGACGGTGTCAAGTTTGACGTCTATGACGCCCGGGGCTCGCTGGTGCGCAGCCAGATCCTGGGGCCGCAGAAGGTGGGCGACATGACCTGGTCCTGGGACGGCAAAAATGATGCCGGTGACGCTGCTGCCAACGGCACCTACAAGTTCAAGGCCACGGTGGTCAGCCAGGGCAAGACCACCAGCCCCGCGGTCAGCACCATGGCCTACGTCACCAGCGTCAGCCAGGACACCGACAAGAGCATGCTGCTGCAGGTGCAGGGCGGCAAAACCCTCAAGCTGGCCGATGTCCAGCGCATTGGTTACTAAACCAAAACACCCGATCACTTACCCCAGGAGTCCTGAACCATGTCTTTCTATACCTCCCTGACCGGATTGAACGCCGCCACCGCGATGCTGGGTGTGACCAGCAATAACATCGCCAACGTCGGCACCACCGGCTTCAAGCGCTCGCGCGCCGACTTTGGCGACATCTTTGCCACCTCGCCGCTGCAAAAAGCGTCCAGCACCGTGGGCCAGGGTGTGTCCCTGAAGCAGGTCAGCCAGGAGTTCGGCCAGGGCAATATCTCGTTCTCGGCCAATGCGCTCGATCTCGCCATCACCGGCGACGGTTTCTTTCCGATGCGCTCGGCCGACGGATTGCAGGAAATTTTTACCCGCAACGGCTCCTTCCTTCTCAACGAACAGTTCAACGTGGTCAACTCGGCCGGACAGCGCTTGATGGCGGCCACCGTTGACAGTACCGGCAGCGCCAATGTCAACGAGCGCGTGGTACTGACGATTCCACAAAACACCTCGGGCGAAGCCAAGCAGACCTCGCTGGTCTCGCTGGGGCTGAATTTTCCGGCCGATGCCAGTGTCATCACCGATGCCTTCAACCGCACCAACCCGGCCACCTTCAACAAGAGCACCGCCTTCACCGTGTATGACAACGGTGGCAACGGCTACCTGGCCACCATCTATTACGTCAAGACCGCCAACGCCAATCAGAACAGCCCGTTCAACAAATGGCAAACTTATGTGTTTGTGGGCGAAGACCAGGTCAACGCCTCGCTGGTGCAGGCCACCGACAGCAACAGCGAACAGCTCTACGTCAACCAGTACGGTCAGATCAAGTCCTATAACGATGTCAAGGACGAACTGACCACAGCCAAGACGCAACTGTTCTCGGTTGATGAGTTGACCGACAAGCGCACCTCGGTGCCGGCCACGGTCAGCGGCGCGGCGGTGATCAGCGCTGATTACGATCTGTCGAACGGGGTGGATTTCAGTGCTCTGTCAACCGCCAACAAGACGTTATTGGGCAGCTTGTTCACGATTGATGTCGATGGCAGCGGCAACCCGGTGACGGTTGACTTGAGCCACCTGGCCAGCAGCACAACCAAACTCACCGGCACCAGCATTGCCAATGAAGTGACCAATGTTTTGAACCGAAAATTTGGCGACGAAGCCTATTTTGACTTGAGCGATGCCAGCAGCCGCACTTTCGTCCTGACCGATTCACGGGTCACGTCCGGATCGCCGGCCACCGCGACCCCTGTTACGGTCAGCCTGGCCGCCAGTACCAATGGTTTGCCAGCGGATCTGAGCAAGGTCACCATCAATCAGGCGGTTGCTGCCATCCAGGCCCAGATCGACGCATCTGCCCTGCATACGGCGGTGACACCCGCCACCACCCCTGCAACCTACAACACGGTCACGGTGTCCTACGACTATTCGACGCAGGGCTTCAAGTTTATTGATGCCAGCAACAAGATAACCCTGAAGTGTGGCAGCGTCACCAGCGGTACCCCGCCGGTGACGACTGCGGTCAAGAACGATGTTCTAGGTCTCACCACCACCGCTGTAACGCTCGATGAGTCGGGCCTGTACCCGGTCAAGGTGCTGCCCAATGGCGGCGTTCTGCGCGCCACCGCCGAACAGCGTTATGGCATGGTGATGAGCTACGACTCGGTCAACAAGGTGTTCAGTCTGAAGTCCGGCAGCACCGGTGACAGATCGAGTGTGACGGTAACAGCCACCAATGCCCTGGCGACATCCCTGCTTGGCCTGAGTAACGGTGAGGTTAAAACCACTACCCTGGCCACGCGCGGCATTGCGTCGCAGCCGGCGGTGGCCGTAGGTACCACACCCACCATCAACATCACCAACAACTTCGCGGTGGATGAAGCCAACAACAAATTTGTCGTCACCGTCGATGGTGTCAAAGGCACGGTGGTGCTGCCGGTTGGCGCCGACTACTCGCTTGAGACCTTCATGGCCAAGCTGCAGAAAGGCATCAACGCCATGGGCGCGACCGCGGTCGATGGCACGCCGTCCACGGTCAACGGCGTCAAAGTCACTTACGACACGATGAACAAGCGCTTTGTCTTCACCACCGGCACCAGTGGCGCCGATTCGTTTATCAAAATATCGGGCACCTCGGACTGGGGTCTGGACCAGGTGGAAGCGGGCCGCGGTACGACCTCGACCTGGATCAACCCGACGCAGCACAAAGACCTGGTCGGCGGTGCAATGCAGCCCAAGTACATCGACGGCGCGGGCAACGAGACCACCAGCGGCGACGGCTTTACCGTGCTGCCGGCCTGGTCACCGATCTACCTTGACAAGGGCGAGCTGACCTTCGATACCGGCGGCAAGCTGGTCTCTCCCAAGGCCGGCACACAACTGGAAACGGTGTACCTGGCAGGCGGCAAGGGCGCTTTGACGATCAACATCGACTACTCGGCCTCAACCCAGTACTCATCACCCTTTGCGGTCCTGTCGCAGGGACAGGACGGCGCGCCGGAAGGCGATCTGGTCGGTGTCACCATCGGCAACGACGGTCTGGTCAGCGCAAGCTTCTCCAACGGCACGCAAAAGTCGCTGGCCAAGATTTTGCTCACCAACTTCTCCAGCCCGGTCGGCTTGCGCCAGATTGGTGACTCCAGCTTCCTGGCCTCGGCGGCTTCGGGCAAACCGATTCTGGGCACCGCCGGCAGCGCCGGCTTTGGCACCCTGCGCGCTGGCGCCACCGAGCGCGCCAACGTCGACTTGACGCAGGAACTGGTGGACCTGATCACCGCACAGCGCAACTTCCAGGCCAACGCCAAGGCGATCGAGACCAGCACCACCATGACCTCGGCCATCATCAACATGCGTGCCGGCTGAGCCTGACAAAGCACAGTAGAACCAGGACACCGAGATGGACCGTCTAGCCTTCAACGCCGCTGCTGCCATCAACGAGCAACGGGTGGCACGTCAGATGACCACCAACGAGCTGGCCAACGTCTCGACGCCCGGCTTCAAGCGCAGTTTTGAGGCCGCCCTGCAAGCCGTCAAGGTCGAAGGCCCGGGCTTTCAGAGTCGCATGCAGCCGCAGGCCTTCAGCACCGATTTCATCAACATGACGCCCGGCACCCTGATGACCACCGGCCGCGATCTCGATGTGGCGCTGAACGACCAGACCGTGCTGGGCGTCAGCACGCCTGACGGAAAACTGGCCTTTACCCGGCGCGGCGATCTTCGCGTCAACGCCAGCGGCGCGCTGGAGAATGGCGCCGGCCATCTGGTGCAGGGGCAGGGCGGTGCGGCGATCACGATTCCGCCTGGATTCCAGGCCACCATCGCCAAAGACGGCGCAGTCTATGCGCTGGACCCGGCGCAGGTGGGGCTGGCACAGCCGGTTTCCGTTGGCAAACTGTTGATGCGCGACACCAGCAAGACATCCTTGCAGCGCACTGAGATCGGGCTATATCAAGTGGTCGGCAAACCCGGGCAGGACATTGAGCCCGGGCCGGTGCTGCCGTCCCTGACCAGCAGGTCGCTCGAAGGCAGCAATGTCAACGCGATGGAAGTGATGGTCAAGCTCATTTCGCAAAGCCGCTCGTTTGAGCAGCAGGTCAACATGATCAAGGAAAGCAAGCAGGTCGACGAGTCCGGCGCCAGCATGCTGAAGTCAAGTTAATGGCCTTTGATCCGATTCCCAACCAGCAGATTAGAAACAGGAGCTAACAATGGACGCATCAATGTGGGTGGCCAAGACCGGCCTCGATGCCCAGCAGACACGCATGAACGTGATCTCCAACAATCTGGCCAACGTCAATACCACCGGTTTCAAGCGCGACCGCGCGGTCTTCGAAGACCTGCTCTACCAGAACATCCGCCAGGCGGGCGGACAGACCGACGCCACCTCGCAGGCGCCCACCGGCCTGATGCTGGGCACCGGCGTGCGCGTCGTCGCGACCGAAAAGTTGCACGCCCAGGGCAATATGGTCAACAGCCAGAACCCGCTCGACATCGCGATTGCGGGCGAGGGTTTCTTCCAGATCGCGCAGGCCGATGGCACCATTGGCTATACCCGCGATGGCAACTTCAAGCTTTCGGCCACCGGCCAGCTCGTCACCTCCAATGGCGCCTTGCTGCAGCCCGCCATCACCGTCCCCGCCACCGCCTCGAGCCTCACTGTCGGACGCGATGGCACGGTCTCGGTGGAACTCGCGGCCGGCGGACAGCAGGTGCTCGGGCAGTTGCAGATTGCGCGCTTCGTCAATCCGAGCGGCCTGCAGTCGCTTGGCCAGAACCTGATGAAAGAAACCCCGGCCAGCGGCGCGCCGCAGGTGGTCAAACCGGGTCAGACCGGCGCCGGCACCCTGATGCAGGGCACGCTGGAAGCCTCCAACGTCAATGTGGTGGAGGAGATGGTCAACATGATCGAGACCCAGCGCGCCTACGAGATCAACTCCAAGGCAATCTCGGCGGTCGACGGCATGCTCAAGTACATCAACCAGAACATGTAAGGGGCAGGGCATGAAACGTCTATCGCTTCTGCTGCTGTCGGCTGCGCTGCTGATCATCGCGGGCTGCTCCGTGCTGCCACCCAAGCCGCTGGCCCACTCGCCCGAATTTGCGCCGGTCTTTCCGGTGGCGCAAGAGCCGGCGCGCCAGGCCACCGGCGCCATCTACGTCGGACGCCAGAGCGACAGCTGGTTTGGTCGCGGTCGCAACTTCCAGGTTGGTGACGTGATCACTGTTCTGCTCAGCGAGTCAACGCAGGCGGCGCGCACGCAGAACGCCAACGTCAGCCGCAAGTCGAGCAACGACGTGGTTCCGGCCGGACTGCAAAATTACATGAAGGGCGTTGGCGGCTTTCTCAACGGCGCCAACCCGCTGGGCGGCTCCGTCGACAGCAAGGGCAGCGGCACCGCCGACCAGCAAGCCACCCTGAGCGGCTCGATTGCGGTCTCGGTGGTCAGCGTCATGGCCAACGGCAACCTGGTGTTGCGCGGTGAAAAGCAACTCGCCCTGACCGAAGGCGCCGAGATCATTCAGGTGGCCGGCATCATCCGCCCGGAGGACGTGGCGCCCAACAACACGGTGCAGTCGCGCCGACTGGCCAACGCCCAGATCACCTACCGCGGCACCGGCGACATGGCCGCCGCCGCGCAGACCGGCTGGGGCACCAGCGCGCTGCTCAAGTTCTGGCCCTTCTAAGGAGCAGCCTTGATGCCCTACCGAATCGCCATAGCAGCCCGTACCGTCATTGCGAGTCTCGATTCCGTCATCGCGAGTCTCGGTTCCGTCATTGCGAGTCTCGGTTCCGTCATTGCGAGTCTCGATTCCGTCATCGCGAGTCTCGGTTCCGTCATTGCGAGGAGCGTAGCGACGTGGCAATCCATGCAACGCGAAGTCATGGATCGCCACGCTTCGCTCGCGATGACGAAAACGGTGGTGTGGTTCATTGCGAGTTTCGGTTCCGTCATTGCGAGGAGCGTAGCGACG
>CAIMBE010000007.1 GCA_903839085.1 uncultured beta proteobacterium
GGTCCAGACACTGGCCAACGCCATCAACGCGCAAGCGGCAAGCACCAACGTAGTTGCGTCGATTTCGCGCGATGGTGAACTCGTGCTGACGAATACAACAGGCCACGAGGGCGAGGATATCCAGATCGGTCCTGCGAATATGGCCGGTACCACCGTCAACGCCTTGGGTATCAAAGCCGACCTGTACACCGGCCAAGTCACACTCCATCGCAGCTTGAGCAGTGCCGGCGACACCACACCCATCGAGTTTGGCTTTGGCAGCAGTGGCACACCAGCGGCTCTGGCCAAACTGGGCTTTAGAACGGGAGCCTACATCAGTGGCACGGTGCCCGATGACCTGCTGGTCTTTGCAACCGGAACTGGCACAGGCACTGCCGCGGTGGCGGCCAGTTACAGTGGAGCAGCAGTGGACGCCAAGCAGGCGCTGCGCCAGCAGCCTATGACGGTGACGTTTTCCACTACCGGCTCGGGAGCTGCTACCGTCATTCGCTACACCATCACCGACACCAAGACCAATACCGTGGTGGCTGAGCGCACGCTGGACCCAAGCAAACTGAACCCTGCCGTCACCTACCAGGGCCTGCAACTCTCCCTGACCTCGGCGCCCAAGCAGGGCGATGTCTTTACCCTGGACGGCAACGCTGACGGTACCGGCAACAACGACAATATGCTGGCCATGGCAGCGCTTGAGAGCAAGTCCGTGATAGGCAGCAAGACGCTGACCAATGCCTACATCGATCACGTCAACGAGATGGGCAATATTGCGCGCCAGGCCACCATTGCGAAAGCGGCGCTGACCGTGGTGCACGACCAGGCTGTCAGCACACGCGACCAGGTGGCAGGCGTCAGCCTGGACCAGGAGGCGGCCGACCTGATCCGCTTTCAACAAGCCTACCAGGCCTCGGCCAAGATTCTGCAGGTTGCTGGCCAGTTGTTTGACAGCATCCTGCAAGTTCGATGAAACCCGGGTGACCCATGCAAATATCCACCAACTACCTGTTTGACCGCGCCAGCGCCCAGATGAGCCAGTTGCAGAACGATCTGGCCAAATCGCAGGCGCAAATTTCTGCACAAAAGCAGGTGCTCAACCCCAGCGACGCGCCCGACCAGGCGGCAGCCATCACACGGCTGAAATCGGTGATTGGTCGCAACGACAACTACAGCAAAGCCCTGGACACGATTCAAGCACGGCTGGATACCGAAAGCACCACGCTGTCGAGCGCCAGTGACGTACTGATCCGAATTAAAGAGTTGGCGATCCAGGCAAACAACGGCACCCAGGGCAGCACCAGCCGTGCGGCAATTGCGACAGAAATGGTAGGCCTGCGAGACCAGCTCCTGAGCCTGGCCAACAGCACCGACACCACAGGCAACTACATATTTTCCGGCAGCAAGGTCAAGACGCCAGCGTTTGCCGAGAATTCTGGTGTCGTGACCTACCAGGGCGACCAAACGCACATGAAGGTGGCGGTGGGCGACCAACGCACCATTGCCATCAACCGCCCCGGCAGCACAGCCTTTGTGCGCGTGGTGCGCACGGAAGGCGGAGTAAGCTCTGGAACCGGCTTCTTTCAGGCCATTGATGACTTGATTACAGGGGTCAAGGCAACAGACGGAAGCGGTAGCGTCGCCATGCAACGCGGCCTGAC
>CAIMBE010000008.1 GCA_903839085.1 uncultured beta proteobacterium
CCGCGCGCCAGCCGGTGGATCTGCTGCAGCGAGCGGGCGTCAAAAGGCGAGGGTCGGTTCAGGCCGGCCACCGCCAGACGGTGCGCGATGTACTGCGCGCTTTCGGCCGCGGTGAGGGCATCGAGATGGAAACGCGCGATCACGCGTTGCGCCAGTTGCTCGAGCTCGGGGCGCGCCAGCATGCTGCGCAATTCGGGCTGGCCGATCAGCACGATCTGCAGCAGTTTGCGTTCGCTGGTTTCCAGATTGGTGAGCAGCCGCAATTGCTCGAGCACATCGGGCTCGAGGTTTTGCGCCTCGTCGATGATCAGGACGCTGCTCTGTCCCGCGGCATGGCTCTCGAGCAGGAACAGGTTGAGCGCGTCGATGTAGTCCTTGACGGTCGGCGGCGCTGAAGCGCTGTCGGCGACGCGGATGTGAAATTCTTCGCAGATCGACTGCAGCAATTCAGTGACGGTGAGCTTGGGGTTGAAGATGTAGGCGACATGGCAGCCCGCCGGGATCTGCTCCAGAAAGCAGCGGCAGATGGTGGTCTTGCCGGTGCCGATGTCGCCCGTCAGCAGGACAAAGCCGCCACCCGTGCCGCGTCCCGTGCCGCCGGGCCCGGCCACGCCGAACAGCAGGTGTGCCAGCGCCTCCCGATGGCGCTCGCTCATGAACAGGTAACGCGGGTCGGGCGCGATCGAGAACGGATCCTGCGTCAGGCCGAAATGGTGCGAATACATAAGTGCCTAGGATACCCGGGGCGTCGCTATTTGGCCTTGGCGACCCGGCCCATCGCATAGAACTCCGGATTGGGCAGCATGTTGCTGAACGAGGCCATGCGGTTGGAAAGTCCGAAGAACGCGGTGATGGCGGCGATGTCCCAGGCGTCCTCGTCGCTGAAGCCGTGCGCCAGCAGCGCCTGGAAATCGGCGTCCCCAATTTCGTCGGACTTGAGGCAGACCTTCATGGCGAAATCGAGCATTGCGCGCTGGCGCGCCGTGATGTCGGCCTTGCGGTAGTTCACCGCCACCTGGTCGGCGACCAGGGGCTTTTTCTCGTAGATGCGCAGAATGGCGCCGTGCGCGATGACGCAGTAAAGGCATTTGTTGGCCGCGCTGGTGGCGGTGACGATCATCTCGCGGTCGCCCTTGCTCAGGCCCGATTCCTTGAGCATCAGCGCGTCGTGGTAGGCGAAGAAGGCGCGCCACTCAGCCGGGCGTCGCGCCAGGGCCAGAAACACGTTGGGAACAAAGCCGGCTTTTTCCTGCACCTCCAGCACGCGCAGCCGGATGTCGTCGGGCAGATCTTTGAGTTCAGGCGCAGGATAGCGTGTCATGTTATTTCCTTGGGTGGCAAGTGTGGCATTATCCAGCGCCATTGCGGCACGGGAACTCTTGATGGAAGCACTCTATATCTCAACCGGCGTGGTCGCCCTGGCCGAAATGGGCGACAAGACCCAGCTGCTGGCCTTTATCCTGGCAGCGCGCTTCAAGAAGCCGCTGCCCATCATCGCCGGGATCCTGTGCGCGACCCTCTTCAATCATGGCCTGGCCGGGGCCTTCGGGGCCTGGATCACTTCGGTGGTGAGTCCCGAGGTCATGCGCTGGGTCTTGGGCCTGTCGTTCATCGGCATGGCGGCGTGGACCATGATTCCCGACAAGATCGAGGAAGAAGAAACCCAGGTCGCCAAGCAGCTCGGCGTCTTCGGCGCCACCCTGGTGACCTTCTTCCTGGCCGAAATGGGCGACAAGACCCAGATCGCCACGGTGGCTCTGGCGGCGCACTATGGTGCGCCGCTGCTGGTGATTGCCGGCACGACCCTGGGCATGCTGGTGGCCGACGTGCCCGCGGTTTTTGTCGGCAACAAGTTCGCGGCAAAAATCCCGATGAAGCTGGTCCACAGCGTTGCAGCGGGCATTTTTGCCGTGATGGGATTGCTGACCCTGCTGAAAGTTGAGAAACTGTTTCAGTAGTTTTCAGGCGGCGCTCTTGACGCGCTGCGGGTCAGGCCTTTTTGGCCCAGGCGCTGCACCAGCCCTTGGCGGTGACCTGTTTGCCGGCGAACAGCGGGCAGGGACCGGCCGCATCCGCCGCCTTGCCCTGGAACAGCGCACAGTTGCTGCATTTCTGGTCAGCGGCGTATTTTGGAAATTTTGCCTTGTCGGCCTTGCTGGCGTCCGCCTTGTAGCCTAGCGCGGCGGCCTGGGCATCGGCCTCGGCGACCATGGCGCCTTGCGCAAAAGCGCTGCCAGCGGCCAGCATGCTGCCACCCAGGCTGAATTGAACGATAAATTCGCGGCGGTTGCTCATAAGTTACTCCAGTTGGTTGAAAAAGATTTGAACGATGCTTGAAAATTCATTTGCCGTATTTTCGCCGATTCGCGGCGCGCACTCAGCCCGCCATCAACCGGTGCACCAGATCACCGGTGTTGGAGGCCTTGTACTTGCGCATCAGGCGCGCGCGGTAGATCTCGACGGTGCGGTGGCTGATGCTCAGCGCACGCCCGATTTCCTTGGAGGTCAGGCCGTCCATCAGGTAGGCCGCGACCTCACGCTCGCGCGCCGTCAGCTCGGCCTTGACCGGTCGGCGCGAGCTCAGGTCTTCGAAGGTCCAGATCCCGGCTTCGTGCGGCGTGCTCGGGTTCAGGGCGCGTCCGGTGACGTGGCACCAGAAGGTTTCCCCGCTGGCGCGCTTCATGATGCGGTCGTCGGCATAGGTCCCGCTGCGGTTGAGGATCGGCGCAATGCGCGAGCCGGTGCGCTCGAACTCAATGGCGCTGGGGTACAGCACCTGAAACGAGGCGCCGGTCAGCAGTTCGCGCGAGGCGCCGAACATCTCGCAGACGTGCCGGTTGCAGTCGACGATGGCGCGGTTGCGTGACAGAATCAGGCCGACGGGCGCGAGATCGAAGGCGACGCGGTAATCGATGTCCATGCGGTCCGGTGTTGTTGAGCCTAGGGTTTGTACGCTACGAAATACTACGTATTTGAATAGGTAGTATCGTACGACAAGTGCCAGGGCAGTGCCCGGCCGGTTCTTTTTAAGGAGATCATGAAGTGAACAAGATTTACCCAAGCGCTGCCCTTGCGCTCGAAGGCATCGTCAGGAACGGTCAGTTGCTGGCGGTGGGCGGCTTTGGCCTTTGCGGTATTCCCGAGGCCCTGATCGACGCCCTGTGCGCCAGCGGCGTGAAAGACCTGACGGTGATCTCGAACAACGCGGGCGTTGACGGTTTCGGTCTGGGCAAACTGCTGCAAACGCGCCAGATCAGCAAGATGATTTCCAGCTATGTCGGCGAGAACAAGGAGTTCGAGCGGCAATTCCTGGCCGGCGAACTGCAGCTGGAATTCACGCCCCAGGGCACGCTGGCCGAAAAGCTGCGCGCCGGCGGCGCCGGCATCCCGGCGTTCTATGTTCGCACCGGCGTCGGCACTTTGATCGCCGAGGGCAAGGAAACGCGCGAGTTCGACGGCCACGTCTACGTGATGGAGCGCTCCCTGGTGCCCGAGGTTTCCCTGGTCAAGGCCTGGAAGGCCGACAAGAGCGGCAACCTGATCTTCAGGCGCACCGCGCGCAACTTCAACCCGGCGGTGGCGATGGCGGGCAAGCTCACGGTGGTCGAGGTCGAGGAGATCGTCGAGACCGGCAGCTTCGATCCCGACGCCGTGCATCTGCCCGGCATCTACGTGCACCGCATCGTGCTCAATGCGACCCCTGAAAAGCGCATCGAGCAGCGCACCGTTACCTCTAAAGGAGTTTGATCATGGCATGGACACGCGACCAGATGGCGGCCAAAGCGGCTGAAGAATTGCAGGATGGTTTCTACGTCAACCTCGGGATCGGCTTGCCGACGCTGGTGGCGAACTTCGTCGCCCCGGAAAAGGAAGTCTGGCTGCAAAGCGAAAACGGCATGCTCGGCATCGGCCCGTTTCCGACCGAGGACGAGGTCGACGCCGATCTGATCAACGCCGGCAAGCAGACCGTGACCACCATTCCCGGCTCCAGCATCTTCGGCAGCCATGACAGCTTTGCCATGATCCGTGGCGGCAAGGTCAACCTGAGCATTCTGGGCGCCATGCAGGTGAGCGAAAAGGGCGACCTGGCCAACTGGATGATTCCGGGCAAGATGGTCAAGGGCATGGGCGGCGCGATGGACCTGGTGGGCGGCGTCAAGGCGGTCGTGGTGCTGATGGAGCACGTCGCCAAGAAGAAGGACGGCAGCATCGATCTGAAGATTCTGCCCGCATGCACGCTGCCCCTGACGGGCGTGGGCGTGGTCGACCGCATCATCACCGATCTGGCGGTGCTCGACGTCACGCCCCATGGCCTGAAAGTGGTCGAGATGGCGCCGGGCGTCACGCGCGAGGAATTGCAGTCCAAGACCGGCGTGCCGCTGCACTGACAGCGGCGCATCGAAAAATTGATCACAGAACTTCGCGCACGAGGTTTCTGATCACCGTCCTGGACTGACTTCCCTCGCGCAGGGTTTCTGTCTCCAGGTGGAACCTGCATCGTTCGCCGGCGGGTGTCACGACAATGAGGTCGTCAATATCCGCAGCGGATTGCATCTGATGTCGCTGGTATCGCGGGCCGTACTTGCGCGCTGGCAGATGCGTCCCGATCATGGCCTCGATTTCTGCGGCGCCCCGGATGTCACCAAAATGCGAAGCCGTTGACCAGCACCCATCCGGATGAAACAGCTTGACCGCATTCCTCGCCCAGTCAAACGGTGTCGGCGGGCGCCGCCTTGCTTGAAGTCGATACCGCAGCGCTGCCGGTCCAGCATTGATTTCCGCAGCGCAGGGGTTAGACTTGCTCCTCAAGGAGGGCATCAAGTTGAAAAAGAGCTGTTTCACCGCTTGCGGGCTTGCTTTTCTGTTGCTGTTTCCGAACTCGGTGATCTCCCCCGCCCGTGCGCAAACGCTGCCAAAGCCAAAAGGTCTTGTCATCCTGGCTGTCAGCGGGAACATCAGTCAGCGAAACGCGGGTGATTCGGCCGAGTTCGACGCTGAGATGCTCAAGGCAATGCCGGCAAGTCAAATCGCGACCAGGACGCCCTGGCATGCTTCGGTCGCCCGATTTTCGGGCCCCGCGCTAAAGACCCTTCTCGGCGCTGTTGGCGCGCAAGGCAAACTGTTGCGCATGATTGCCATGGATCGATACGAGGTCAACATCCCGATTGAAGATGTCGCCCGCTTTGGACCCGTGCTGGCGCTGCGAATGGATGACAAGGAATTGAAGATCCGAGATCGGGGGCCAGTGCTGTTGATTTACCCTTTTGACAGCTACCCTCAGCTCAACACCGAAATCTATTTCGGGCGCTCAGTATGGCAACTTCAGCAAATCATCGTGGAGTGATGACGATGTTGCAACCAGACGAAGGCAGCACCGCCCCGGTGCCATGGACGGGACAGTCCAACTGGCTCCCGACCTTCAAAGGCCGCTCCAGGCACTTGTTTTTGGGGTTGGCAGGCGCGATCGTGCTGATGGTGACCGCCTTGGGCTGGTTTCAATACCATCAGATCGATCGGCTGGCGCAGGCGTCCTTGCAGGGGAAGGACAACCTGGTATGGGATTTCTACAAGCTTGAAGTGCAACTGATGAATCTTCAGGTCGCCTTGCGCGAGGTCGTGGCGCAACCCGCAAAGCATCCATTGCTGAAAGAGGTCTACAAAGAGTACAGCATCTTCGCCAGTCAGGCGAAGTCTGCCGAGGACGTCAATAGTGGTCAAGTCATGCGCGAGTACGCGAGTTTCAAGACGGCAGTTGCCGAGTCCAAAGCGTACCTGGACAAGGCGGATGTCTACCTGGAGAGCGAACCGGATGACCTCGATGCAGGTGTCGCGCAGCGACTGCTGCACGATAGTCAGCACCTGCGCACCAGCCTGCACAAGGTTGTGCTGGATGCGTACCAGGTTGAAAATTTGCGCGCCACCACCTCGCTTGCAGAAATACGCCGCTTCACTTTCCTCTATGGGTTTTCGTCCTTGGTCTTGATTGTCCTGACACTCGGCGCGGCCGCCGTGGCCTTGCGCAGGATGGTCTTGAATGAGCGCCTGCAGTTTGAACGCGCCGAGATGCACCGGGAGAAGAAGGAGGCAGCCGAGGCTGCAAACAAGGCAAAGGCCCGCTTCTTGTCGTCCGCCAGCCACGATCTGCGCCAACCAGCCCACGCATTGGGCATGTTCATGGACCGCCTTGATCAATTGTCGATCGACCCGCAATCCAAGGGCCTCGTGGCCAGCGCGAACGCTGCCGTGCGCGAAATGCAGGACATGTTGGATGGCATGTTCGACCTATCCCGACTCGAGGTCGAATCAACCCAGGCCCAGATTCAGGCTGTTCCCATCAACCTGGTATTTGACGCGTTGCGCAGCGGCCTTGAAAGCGAAGCGATTGCCAAAGGCCTGCAGTTACGGATTCGCCCGTCGGCGGCATGGCTGCAAAGCGACGGCGCCTTGCTGCGTCGAATCTTGCACAATCTCGTCAGCAATTCGATACGGTATACCCATCACGGGAGCGTCCTGGTCGCCTGTCGGCCAACCCGCTCGGGCTTGTACGCGCGCATTGAGGTGAGGGACAGCGGCATTGGCATAGCGCCTGAAAATCACGAGAAGGTGTTTCGGGAGTTCTACCAGGTGGCCAATCCGCAACGTGATCGCAGAATGGGCCTGGGCGTTGGCTTGAGCATTGTGGAGCGCTGCTGTCGGCTGTTGGCGCATCCCTTGGTGCTTCATTCGAGTTTGGGCGCTGGTACGCGCGTGATCCTGACGGTGCCGCTCACAAGCGCACGCCCCGATCTGCCTGACAGGAGTTCTGCTCAGCCAGCGGGCACCGGTGAATTGAAAAACCGCCATGTGATGGTGATAGAAGATGACGTGATGGGTCGAGATGCCCTGGCAGGGTTGCTGGAATCATGGGGATATTCAGTCGTGGCAGCCGATGGCGCCAGGACGGCCGTCGAAATGCTGCAGAAGGATCAACCACCCGATCTGATCATCAGCGACCTGCGTCTGGGCGGCGGGCTCGATGGCATAGCCGCTGTGCGCATGTTGCGCGAGTTGGCGGGTCGCCACATTGCGGCCTGCGTCATTAGCGGCGACACCGATGCCCAGGCGCGACAGCAGGTGGAAGACGCCGGACTGGTTCTGCTGAGCAAGCCGGTGCGACCTGCCAAGCTGCGTTCCGTGCTCAGACACTTGATCCGGGTCGATTCCGAGGAATTGGTCAGGCAGCGCGCTTAAGAATGTTCAACTTTCTTCACCCTCAGCCCGTTGTGAGCCGAAGTCCGTCGCTGAAATGATCGTGCGACAGGAGGCCAGGGCAGCAGTCAACGCGGATGCGGTGCTCATTGCCAAGCCGATGGCGGTCGGGACCAAGCCCAAGCGCTGGTATTCAGAAAGGGACTACCATCACCGGGTACCAAGCTGAATGGGAGGAGTTGGTATGTGGCGAAAGTTACTTGCGATTTGTTGTGCGGTGGCACTGACAGCTTGCGATAGAGCGCCGACCCCGGCCGCAGACAGCGCCGGCTCCGAGGTGCGCCAGAAAATCACCGTGGCCTTCACCATGCAGCCCCAAAGCACCCTGTTTCACATTGCACTCAACAAGGGCTATTTTTCGAATCAGGGGCTTGATGTCCAGCCGCTGATTCATTCTTTTGGAAAAGCGGCGCTGCAATCGGTTCTGGAGGGCAAGGCTGACTTTGCCACGGTGGCGGAAACACCGATCATGTTCAGCGTGCTCAAGGGCGACAGGATTTTCGTCATCGCCAATATCGGTTCCAGCAGTGTGAATGTCGCCATACTGGCAAGGACGGACGCGGGCATCGCCCGGGCCACCGACGTGAAAGGCAAGCGTATCGGCTTCACGCCGGGGACTACGTCGGACTTCTTTCTTGACTCGTTCTTGACGGCGCAGGGTTTTACGCGCTCGGAAATAGCACCTGTTCCCCTCAAACCCGATGAAATGCAGGACGCCCTGCGGACCAGGAAAGTTGACGCCGTGGCGACCTGGAACTATTCGTTGACCCAGATCAAACGCCAGCTTGGAGCGCAGGCGGTGGTCTTTTACGACCGGCAAATCTATACCGAAACGTTCAATATCGCGGCGATGCAGGATTTTGTCCGGCGCAACCCTCAAGCCGTCACCCGCTTGTTGCGCGCCCTGGTCCAGGCCGAGGACTTTGCCGCAAGACATCCTGAGGAGGCGCAAGACATCGTGACTGCAGCGGTCAAGGTCGACAAGGCACTGGTCAAGGAGGTGTGGGACGTTTTCAACTATCAAGTCAGGCTGGACCAGAATCTTTTTATTGCGCTGGAGGACGAGACGCGATGGGCCATGAAGAACAGGCTGACCGACAAGACCGTCATGCCGAACTATTTGGACTTTATCCACGTTGAAAGTCTCAAGGCGATCCGACCCGAGGCCGTCAAGCTTCTGAACCACTAGGCGCACTGTGCGTATCGCAACCCGACTCTGGTTCAGCGCGGCGGCGACCGTCGCCACCATCGTCATTCTTTTGCCGGTGTTGTTTTGGACATTCTCCGTTGATCGTGACGCAGGCAAGAACAATGATCTTGCCAAATCGATCCAAAGCAACTTTGTTGAGCGTGCTTCGCACAGAGACCAGTACTTTCTCTACCGCGAGGATCGAGCCCGCATGCTGTGGGATGAAAGCAAAGTTCAGTCTGACCAACTGCTTCGCCTGGCCAGGTCTCAGTTCAGCGACGAGGCGGATCAACAGACGGTGGAACGGATACGCCGGACCATAGAGGACACATTGCTTGTTTTCCATCGTGTCGTTGACAACACCCAATCATTGAAGTCAGCCAGCGGCAACCGGGAGGTCTTTGAGGAGCTCGACAAGAGGCTGTACAGTCAATTGCTGTTGAAGGCCGCGGACGTTCGCAACGCGATTGAGGCACTGCAGGATTCGAGTTCAAGACAAGTTCAGCAGGCCCGTCAACGCCTCGTCGTGGTCTCTGGCGCCCTGGCGCTGTTGCTGGCGTTCATCATCCTGCTGAATGCGGTGCAAGTCGGCGGCTTGATCCGCAGGCGTCTGGTGGCGCTTCATGAAGGTGCGAGTCGGGTTGTCAACGGGAACATGGCGCACCGGATTGCGAGTGAAGGGGCCGACGAGTTTTCGGAAATTGCAGTCGCCATCAATCTCATGATGGATACCCTGGCGCGGCGCGAAGAAGCAATCAAGCAAGCTGCCGACTATTCCCGCAGTCTGTTGGAGGCCAGCCTTGACCCGCTGGTGACCATCAATGCCGAGGGCAAGATCACCGACGTCAACGCGGCCAGCACCGAGGTGACCGGGATCAAGCGCGAGGCGCTGATCGGCACCGACTTCGCGGAATACTTCACCGACCCGCAGCAGGCGCGCGAGGGCTACCAGCAGGTTTTTGCCAATGGCTTTGTGACCGACTACCCGCTGGCCATCCGCCATACCTCGGGCCGGATCACCGACGTTCTCTACAACGCCAGCGTCTACCGCGATGAAGCGGGCAGGGTGCTGGGCGTATTCGCTGCGGCGCGCGACGTGACGGAGCGCAAGAAGGCCGAAGATTCCCTGCGCACGACCGAGCAGCGGCTCGATCTGGCGCTGATATACGGCGAAATGGGCGTCTGGGACCTGGATCTGATCCACGACACGGCCTGGCGGTCGCTCAAGCACGACATGATTTTCGGCTACGAGTCGGCGCCTGCCCAGTGGGGCCAGGAGATCGCCCTGCGCCACGTCGTGCCTGAAGATCGCGAGGGCTTTGTTCACTGTTTTGAGGAGGCATTTCGAACCGGACGGCTCTTTCTCGAATGCCGGGTGATCCATCCGGACCAGACCACCCACTGGATTCAGGCGCAGGGGCAGGTCATTGGCTATGAAGCCGGCCGGCCGGCGCGCATGCTGGGCACCGTCGTGGACATCACCAGGCAGCGCGCGGCGACCGATGCGCTCGAGGCTTCGGCAAGGGCACTGGCGCGCTCCAACACGGAACTCGAGCAGTTCGCCTATATCGCCTCGCACGACCTGCAGGAGCCCCTGCGCATGGTGGTTGGCTACGTGCAACTGCTGGAGAAGCGCCTGGCCGGCAGTCTTGACGCCGATTGCCGGGAATTCATGGCCTATGCGGTCGACGGCGCGATGCGAATGCAGGACTTGATCGACGACATCCTGGCCTATTCGCGCGTGACCACCAAGGCGCAGCCGCTGGCGAAGGTGGACAGCGCAGCAGCCCTGCAGGAGGCGCTCGATCGGCTCGCTGTGCGGATTGGCGAGAGCGGCGCTGAAATCGAGGTACAGGCGCTGCCGAGCGTCATGGCGGACCGCTCGCAGCTGGTGCAGCTGTTTCAGAATCTGATCAGCAACTCGATCAAGTTCTGCAAGCACCGCGCACCGCGCGTGCGCGTGCAAGCCGCACATGGGGCAGGGCACTGGCGTTTTTCGGTCACCGACAACGGCATCGGCATCGCGCCCGAATACCGCGCCCAGCTTTTCGTCATTTTCAAGCGCCTGCATACACGCCGTGAATACCCCGGCACTGGCATTGGCCTGGCCATCTGCAAGCGTATCATTGAGCACCATGGCGGCGAGATCGGGATCGATGCCGCGCCAGAGGGGGGTTCGGTCTTCTGGTTCACTCTTCCTGAGGAGCACAGTGCATGAGTACTACCGACAAGGGCGCCCGGCTGATCGAAATTCTGCTGGTCGAGGACAATCCTGGCGATGCCCGTCTGACGCTGGAGGCCATGCGCACTGCCAAGATGGCCAACACCATGCACGTCGTCGAGGACGGCGTCCAGGCGATGGAATTTCTGCGCCGTCAGGGCCGCTACAGCGAGGCGTCGAGACCGGACCTGATTCTGCTCGACCTCAACCTGCCGAAGAAGGACGGGCGCGCGGTGCTCGCCGAGGTCAAGGCCGATCCCGACCTCAAGCGCATCCCGGTGGTGGTCCTGACAACCTCGCGCGCCGAGGAGGACGTGCTGCGCGCCTATGACATGCATGCCAACGCTTTTGTCAGCAAACCGGTGGATCTGGAGCAGTTCATGAAGATCGTGGCGTCGATCGACGAGTTCTGGCTTCACGTGGTGACCTTGCCGCAGACGTGAGGCCATGAGCGCGACGCCGATCCGTCTGCTGCTGCTCGAGGACAATCCGGGCGACGCCCGCCTGCTGCAGGCGGCGCTCGCCGAGCACGCGCCGGGCGAGTTCGTCGTCACCTGTGTCGAGCGCCTGGCAGACGCCCTGGCGAGCATCGGCGCGGAGTCCTTCGATGCCATGCTGTGCGATTTGAACTTGCCAGACAGCGCCGGAATGGCGACGGCACATTCTGTCGCCCAGCGTTTCCCGGCGTTGCCGCTGGTCGTGCTGACCGGGTCGTTTGATCCGGTCGGCGGCCGCGAAGCGATCCGACAGGGTGCGCAGGATTATGTCGTCAAGGGAAGATCGGATCCGCAAGCCATCGTGCGCACCTTGCACTACGCGATCGAGCGCAAGAAGCTCGAAAACGCGCTGCTGGAGGCGAACTCTGCGCTGGAAAAGCGCGTTGCCGAACGCACCGCCGACCTCGACCTGACCAATCGTGTCCTGCGCTCCAGTGTGGAGCGCTATCAGGCGGTGACGCAGACCGCCACCGACGCCATCATCACCGCCGATGCCCACGGCGTGATCGAGGACTGGAACGCGGGCGCCGCACGCTTGTTCGGCTATGCGCATGCCGAGGCCGTGGGGCAGCCCCTGACGCTGCTGATACCGCAAAGGATGCGCGACGGGCATCTGGCCGGAATGAAGCGGGTGCAATCCGGCGGCGAGCGCCATGCCATTGGCAGAACGATCGAGATGGAGGGACGACGCAAGGACGGCAGTGAATTTCCGATCGAGCTCTCGATCTCCGAGTGGACTGTCGCCGGTCAGCATCATTTCACTGGCACGATCCGCGACATAAGCGAGCACAAACGGTCCGAGACCGCCCTGCACGTCGCCGCAGAGCAGTTCCGGGGCCTGGTTGAGCAGATGATCACCGGTATTTACATCGTTCAGGACGAGCACTTTGTCTACGCGAATCCGCGCCTGGCCGAGATCTTTGGCTACGCGTCGCCCGATGAGGTGATCGGCCTCGATGTGATGTTGCTGGTTGCCCCGAAGGATCGGCAGGCCACCGCCGAGAACATGCGTCCGCGCGTCGGGGAGCGGATTGCCAGCGTCCCCTACCAGTTCACCGGTCTGCGCAAGGATGGCTCGACCATTGAGATCGGGGTGCATGCCGCTCAGGCCACCCACGGCGAGCGACCAGCGCTGATTGGCATGATGCAGGACATCTCCGAGAAGGCGCGCACGGAGGAGGAAGCCAGGCACCACATGGAGGAGCTAAGAACCGCCTTCATGAGCACCGTTGAGGTGGCCACGGTCTTGAGCGAGATGCGCGACCCGTACACCACCGGCCACGAGCGGCGCGTCGGGTCGGTCGCCGCGGCCGTCGGCGCCCTTCTCGGCTTTGATGACCACTTCCAGGAGGGCTTGCGCGTTGCCGGCCAACTGCACGACATCGGCAAGATCATCATTCCGTCAGAGATCCTCTCCAAGCCCGGCAGGCTGAGCGATATCGAGTATCAGCTCGTTCAGGGGCATGCCCAGGCGGGCTACGACGTGCTGAAAAACGCCAAGTTTCCATGGCCACTGGCCGAGGTCGCGCTGCAGCATCACGAGCGCATCGATGGCAGCGGCTACCCGCAGGGCCTCAAGGGCGAGGCGATCCTGCTTGAGGCGCGCATCATGGCGGTGGCCGATGTGATCGAGGCGATGTCATCGCACCGGCCTTACCGACCCGGCGCCGGCATCGAGAAAGCCCTGGCGGAGATCGAGCAGGGCCGCGGCACGACCTATGACGCCACGGTTGCAGATGCCTGCCTGAGGCTGTTCCGCGACAAGGACTACGCCATTCCAGAGTAGGAAAAGAGCCAGAAAGAGAAGGCATCGGCGCGCGCGAAGACCACAGTTTCACACTTCGTACTCCCTTATGAAAACGTTCCATCTGGACTCATCAATCAGGAGGGTGCGCGCCGTCCTTCTCACGGTCGCGCTCGCATGGTCGGTTCTCATTGCCGGCTTGTTCGCGTGGAACTACTGGTCGTCTTACAGGGCGATTCTTGATGTGGCGCGCGTGTTTGCCAACGAAAGTTTCGGCAAGGACCTGGCCTTCAGACATTGGGCGAGCATCCATGGGGGTGTCTATGCCACGATCACCCCAGAGTCGCCCCCCAACCCCTATTTGGCTGATGTTCCAGAAAGAGACCTAACCACCCCTTCGGGCAAAAAGCTGACCTTGATCAATCCAGCCTACATGATGCGGCAGGTCTATGAATTGGGAGCCATGAACGTCAGCTCAAGGGCGCACATCACGAGCCTGAATCCCCTCAGACCGGAAAATGCGCCGGACCCATGGGAGAGACACGCCCTGCAGGCTTTCGAGCGGGGTGAAATGGAAGTCTCGTCGATTGAGCAGATGGGCGCGGAGTCCTACTTCCGGTTCATGCGACCGATACGCGTGGACGGTGGATGTTTGGGTTGCCATGCGAAACAGGGCTACAAGATCGGCGATATCAGGGGAGGGATCAGCGTGTCCATGCTTTGGTCTCCCTATCGCCAAAGGTTGGAGGCAGAGCAGTTCTCTCTGGGGCTCGGATTCGGCACACTCTTGATCATTGGCTTGCTCGGGCTGCGCTGGTCCAGGGCGCGGCTTGAAAGCGCGCTGATCGAGCGTCAAGTCTCGGCAGAGAAGCTGCGCGAGAGCGAGGAACGCTACATACGCGCGGTCGATGGCGCCAACGACGGCATCTGGGAGTGGATTCCGGCGACCGGCGAAGACTATTTGTCGCCGCGCTGGAAGCAATTGCTTGGCTACGAAGATCACGAGCTTGCCAACGTGCAGGAGAGCTTCTTCAATCAAATTCATCCAGAGGACATGGCCGTGGCGCAGGAAGCGGTGCGCGCGCATCTTGAGGAGCGCAAGCCGTACCGGGTCGCGCTGCGCCTGCTCTGCAAGGGGGGTGACTATCGCTGGTTCTTCTCGCGCGGCCAGGCCCAGTGGGATGAGCAGGGCCGGCCGCTGCGCATGTCCGGATCGATCACAGACATCACCGATCAGAAACTCGCCGAGAACATGCTCGCGACGACGCTAATTCAACTTCGCGAGCGCAACAAAGAGCTCAGTTGCCTCTACGCAATCACAAATCTTGCCAGCAATCCTCAAAAGTCGATCACCGAGGTCATCGAGCAGGCGGTCCGGCTTATACCGCCCGGCTGGCTCTATCCTGAGATCACCTGCGCCAGAATCACTCTTGAGGGCCAGCTGTGCACGACCGACACGTTCAGGGAAACGCCCTGGAAGCTGTCGGCCGATATCGCCATTGCCGGACGCAAGGCCGGCGCGGTAGAGGTCTTCTATCTCGAGGAAAAACCAGAAATGGATGACGGTCCCTTCCTCAGGGAAGAACGCGCCCTCATCGAGGACATAGCGAAAAACCTGGGTGCCAAAGCCGAGCGCAAGCGGGCGCTGACGGATCTGGTTGAGAGCGAATTCCGCTGGCGCTTCGCCATTGAAGGTTCGGGCGATGGCCTGTGGGACTGGGAAGTGCCCACCAGCACGGTCTTCTTCAGCGCACGCTGGAAGGAAATGCTGGGCTACGCCGAGGACGAGATCGGCAACTCCCTGGGCGAGTGGGAAACGCGCATCCACCCCGACGACAAGGCGCAGGCGATGGCGGATGTGCAGGCGCATCTGGACGGAACGACGCCGTACTACATCAACGAGCATCGCGTGCGCTGCAAGGACGGCAACTGGAAGTGGATTCTTGACCGCGGCCTGGTGGTGCGGCGCGACACCGCGGGCAAAGCGCTGCGCGTCATCGGCACCCACTCGGACGTCACCGAGCGCAAGCAAGCGGCAGACCGGTTGCTGGCCAGCGAAAAGCGCAGCCAGACCATTATCCAGACGGCCCAGGACGGTTTCTGGATGACCGACCTGGGGGGCCGCCTGCTGGAGGTCAATGCTGCCTACTGCCGGATGAGCGGCTACAGCGAGAAGGAACTGCTGGCCATGACCATTGCCGAACTTGAGGCCACGGAAAGCAGATCCGAAGCGCAGGCCCACATGCAAACCATCATGGCGCGGGGCTCGGATCGCTTCGTGACCCGGCACCGGCGCAAGGACGGGAGCGTCTTCGACGTTGAAGCCAATGTCCAGTACCAGGCAGTCGAGGGCGGTCGGATGGTGTGCTTCGTGACCGACATCACCGAGCGCAAGCAGATCGAGCAGCGGGAGCACGAGGTTGCCTCCCGGATCGAGCGCGCATTGTTCGGCACCATCGGCACGGTGTCGAGGATGATGGACCTGCGCGATCCCTACACTTCGGGTCACGAGCGGCGCGTGGGCGAAGTCGGTGCCGCCATCGCCGCCGAGATGGGGCTTGACGCGAACGTCCAGCGCGGTCTGCGGGTGGCGGGGAGCCTGCATGATGTGGGCAAGATCACGGTGCCAGCGGAGATTCTGTCCAAGCCCGGCAAGCTCTCGGCGCTGGAGTACGAGATGATCAAGGCACACGCCGAGCAGGGCTACGAGATATTGAAGGACATCGACTTTCCGTGGCCGGTTGCGGAGGTCGCGCGCCAGCACCATGAGCGCATGGATGGCAGCGGCTATCCGCGCGGCCTCAAGGGCGATCAGATCGCGATGGAAGCGCGCATTCTGGCGGTCGCCGATGCGGTGGAGGCGATGTCATCGCACCGGCCTTACCGGCCCGGCGCCGGCATCGAGAAGGCCCTGGCGGAGATCGAGCAGGGCCGCGGCGCGACCTATGACGCCAAGGTTGCCGATGCCTGCCTGAGGCTGTTCCGTGACAAGGGCTATGCGATTGCGGACTAGCGCGGATTTGATGCGATGTGCGTGAGGGTCGCAAGCCGGCGACGGACCTTGAAGCAGCGATGCACGCAGGCCGTGGCGATGCACGCCTGCGGAGTTCCTGGATTGCCGCGCCGCGACGCTCCTCGCAATGACGAGCCGGACTGTCACGATTTACGGAAGTCTCAATAAGGACGCTGCTGGGCACGCCTTTCGACCATGAAGGTGATGCGGTTGTGCCCTTCTTTCTTGGAGCGGTACATGGCCGCGTCGGCCCACCTCAGGAGGCCCTCCACGCTGTGATGCTGCTTGTCGAACAGCACGACGCCAATGCTGGCGCTGCAGTGGTGTTCGATGGTTTCTGACGCGTTCCCGCCCGGTAGCAGGTAGGGTTGCGCCAGGGCGGCGCGGATTTTCTCAGCGAGCTTGTTGGCTTGTTCTGCGGCTTGGGACTGCTCTCTTGCCAGGTCGCCCAGAAGCACGACAAATTCATCACCGCCAATGCGTGACACGGTGTCGACGGCGCGCACGCAGTTGTGCAGCCGGCGAGCAACCTCCATCAGCAGCATGTCGCCAACGCCATGGCCGTGTCGGTCGTTCAGTGGCTTGAAATTGTCCAGGTCGAGGTACACCACCGCCCCGAAGTCGTCGCTGCGCTGGGTGGCGGCCAGCGCCTGCCCCATGCGGTCGAGCAGCAGGCGGCGGTTGGGCAGAGCCGTCAGCGGGTCAAGAAAGGCGAGCTGGCGCACCCGCTCTTCCATCATTCTGGTTTTGGTGATGTCCTGCACAAAACCCAGCACCATCAGCGGCTTGCCCTGAGCATCGGTTTCGAGTGTGCCCACGGAATGGGTGATCTTCGCGGGCGAACCGTCGGCCGGCATGACAGTGAACTCGAGATCGTACTTGCTGCCTTCCTTAATCAGGTCCCGCAGGCTTTGACGAACCCGCGCCCGATCCTGCTCGGCAATGCAGGCTTCAAAGCGATCGATCGGAAATCTGCCGGCCACCGGCTGATAGCCGAAGATGCGCATCCCTTCAGCCGAACCCCAGATTTCCTTGGTCTCAATGTTGTAAGTCCACGAGCCGGTGCCGCTGATGCTCTGGATGATCTCCAGCTGCTTTTCGCCCGTGCGCAGCGACCGCTCGGATGCCGCCAATGCCAGATCGGCCCGCTTGCGCTCGTTGATGTCGCTCATCACAATGCGGATTTCGTCACCGTCGTCCTGTTGCACCACGATGGCGATCAGCTTGGCCCAGAACGGCTGGCCATTCCTGGGCTTGATTTGCAACTCGCACGTCCGGGTCTCTCGCGTGGCAAGGACTTGCCGGCGCATCAGGTAGTAGGTCTCCTGATCGCTGGGGTCAATGAAGGCGGTGAATAGTTTTTTCACCAGTTGGCTGCGCGCCTCGCCGAGCAATCCGGCCGAGATCAGGTTGGCCCGCAGAATCAGGCCCTTCTCGCTGATGCTCAAATAGCCAACGGGTGCCTGGTCGTAGAGGTCAAAGTAGCGCTCGCGCTCGATGTCGAGTTCGCGCTGAGTGCGCTGCAACTCCTCGTTTTGCATTTCCAGCTCAATCTGGTGGACGCGCATTTCATGCAGCATCTTTCTCGCCTGATCGAGGGACAGCGCCCGGTCGCGGCGCGACGCGCCGCCCACGTCGTCTTTCGCCAGCGCCTCTGCGCGCCGGCGCAGAGCCTTGAGACGATCCGCATCGGTGCCACTCACGCCCGACACCGCCCCCGGGTCAGATGGCAATGCAGCAGCCGACGGTCCTACTGTGCCATGATCGGGGAGCTGGTCCATTGGCAAGGATCTTACCTGTTGTCAACGTGACGAGTTTCGCGCTAATGAAGTCTGGAGTCAATCCCCCAATTGGGGGTAGCTCAGGCGTCAAAACGAAGCAGTTCAACGCCACGCCTGCGAGGCGCGGCGAGCTGGCTGACGAGCAGGCGATAGGTGTCCAGATCGAAGGCCATGACGCGCTCGGCAGCACCCAGGGCCTCCTCCAATTGCGCATCGTCATGCACGGTGGCCAGGTGGCGCCATTGATGAAACAGGTGAATGTCGGTCCGGCCGCTTTGGTCATTGTGTTCGCGCAATCCGATCCGGCCCGGGTAGGGCCAGGCCTGCAGAGCGTGTTCTGCCAGCGCCATCCGCAGGCGCAGGTGGTGCCGTGGCGCTGTTTCCTGCCCGCAGCAAACACCTTTGCAGCGCCCGACCTGATGCGCAAAACAGTGGCCCTGACTCGACTCGATGCCCAGCGCCTGCGGGCACAGGGCGTGCTTGTCGGCAAGCTCGCGCAGAGCGCCGAGCGCCTGGGCTTTGGAGCGATAAACGCCGTACAGGCGGTTGAACTGTGCGGGATCAAGCTCGGCGCCGCGCACCAGACTCAGCAGCGGCCGGGCCACAGGGTCAGGGTCCAGGCGCCACGCGCACAGCGTGTTCTGTCGGCGCAGCTGGCGGTTGTGCAGCGGCTGCCTCTCCTTCACCAGCCGCGCCTCCATGAGCAGGGCGCCGAGCTCTCCCGCAGTCTCGAACCATTCAACGCGCCGGACCTCCTGCGCAATGCGCATCTCGCGCGCTTCACGACCGGCGGCCTGAAAGTGCGACATGACTCGCTTGCGCAGGTTGGTGCTTTTTCCGATGTACAAGGGCAATGGACTCTCGCCATGAAACAGGTAGACGCCGGCCGATTCCGGAATGTCTGCGATCGGCGTTTCCAGCTGAGGCGGCAGTGCGGCGCTGCCTTGCAGCAGCGTGCCGGCATGGCAGCGCAGCTGCTCGATCCCCAGCTCGTGGCTGGCGATGTCGAGCCAGGCACGCACCATGTCGACGTCGCCCATGGCCCGATGCCGCTCGCTGCTGCTCAGGCCGTGGCGCTGCATGATGGCGTCCAGACCGTGGCTGCGGTGCTGCGGATAGAGCAGCCGCGACAGGCGCACGGTGCAAAGGGTCTTGACCCGCAGGTCGAGCTCGAGCCGGGCAAATTCGTGCAGCAAAAAACCATGGTCAAAGCGCGCGTTGTGGGCCACCAGCACGGCGCCCTCCATCAGTTCGAGCAGGCGCGGGGCCACTTCGGCAAACGCGGGGGCCTCGCGCACCATGCGGTTGCTGATGCCTGTCAGCCTCTGGATGAACGGGGAAATCGTGGTGTCGGGATTGACCAGCGTGCTCCAGCGCGCGACCTCGCGGCCGGCCTCGATGCGCACGGCGGCAATTTCGGTGATCCGGTCCTGCAGCGGGTTGCCGCCGGTCGTCTCCAGGTCGAGCACAACGTAGCAGGGCAGCATCAACTTGGCTCGAGGCTGGCCAGGCGCCCGGACCCGAACTCAGACAATGTCGACGGCATGAAAGTTGAACTGGCCGGCCGCGCGGTCGCGGAAGTAGCGCTCCAGCGTCTCGCGCACCGTGCGAAAAGCAATCTGGTCCCAGGGTATTTCTTCTTCGGCAAACAGGCGCGCCTCGATCGTCTCGAAGCCCGGATTGAAGCGCTCGCTGAGCAGGCGCGCGCGGTAGAACATGTGGACCTGGCCGACGTGGGCGACATTGAGCAGCGAGAAAAAGCCCTCCATTTCGAACTGCGCGCCGGACTCCTCAAGGGTCTCGCGCGCGGCGCCCTCGGCGACCGTCTCCGACAGTTCCATGAAGCCGGCCGGCAGCGTCCATTTGCCCCAGCGCGGCTCGATGTTTCGCTTGCACAGCAGCACCTTGTTGTCCCAATAGGGGATGGTTCCGACCACGATCAGGGGGTTCTCGTAATGAACCGTGTGGCAGACCGGGCACACCGCGCGCTCCTTGGTGTCGCCGTCATCGGGTATGCGGTAGACCGCGGCAGCGCCGCAGTCCTTGCAGTGTTTGATCGGCTTGCGCAGCATGGCGACAGTGTACGGCGACCCTAGCTGATCGTGACCGTGATCGGGACCAGGCCGCTGATGCCGCCGACCAGGGTGTCGCCCGGCACGACGGCGGCCACGCCTTCCGGGGTGCCGGTGTAGATCAGGTCGCCGGGCTGCAGTTCCCAGGCTGCCGACAGGTGCTCTATGGTCTCGGCGATGTTCCAGATCAGCTTGGCGACACGGCTGCGCTGTCTCTCCTGGCCATTGACCTGCAGGTAGATCTCGGCCTGCGCGATCGCGCCCGCCGCCGCCGCCGGTGTGATCGGGCCGATCGGTGCCGAATGGTCGAAGCCCTTGGCGATGCTCCAGGGCCGACCCTGCTTTTTCATCTC
>CAIMBE010000009.1 GCA_903839085.1 uncultured beta proteobacterium
ATCCCGGTTCGCGAGAGTAACTGCGTCGGTTACCACATTCTTGACAAACGGCGCGATCTCGTCCTCGGCCAGGCCGAGCTCGGAGCGGAACTTCGTGCACCGGGCCTGGATACGCTGCGCAAGGTCCTGCGCCGCCGTCCGTCCTAGCGCGTCCGGCGCCCGAAACGGGACGGTCGCCTCGATGCATGCCACAACCGCGATCAGGTGCGCCTCGGGCAGATGGGGCTGCAACAACCGCGCCGCCACCACGGCGCTCAGGAACTCGTTCAAACCGCGATAAAGGGGCAACACCTGCCCCGGATGGAAGTCAAAGATATCCAGGCAGAGCGCGGCAGCGCGATCGCCGGGTTTGATTTCCTGCAGAATCAGGTCCCCGTTTTCGGTCCGCGTGAGGCCGTCGAGCAGATGCGCGACCCGTTCCGGAAAGCCACCGTCGAGCTGGTAGTAAACGACGTCGTGAAAGAGCGCGGCCAGCCTCTGCAGCGGCTTCATCCCGTTGCCCATGATGAAGACATGCCGGGTGGTGTGAAAAACCCGCGCCTTGGCGTCCATCGAGTGGTGAACCAGCATGGCCAGTCGTTCCACCTCAACCATCGGCACCGGCAGCGACAGGGCTTGAAACGCCTCGTCGAACCAGAGGATCGTGCGATTGATAGTCGCGATTGACATGCCGAACTGCTCCATTTTGCTATGACGATGATTCTTGTCTGCATCCAGGTCGATGACAGACCTCCCCACACTCGCAGCAGTGTACCGTTGTTCGCGAAAAAATGTGGCGCCAGGTTCGATGGCGTTGTTTTGCCAGGGTTTTCAGATGACTTTTGCGGCCCGATCGCGAGCGGCCATCAGCGCCTGGCAATAGCTCATGTCGCTGCTCATCACGTGACCCACGGTGAAGCCGAGGATGCACTGCATGATCAACCAGCCCGGCGCCAGCACGGAGCCGCCGCGGGTCTCATGGTCATCCTTGAAACTGTGAAATCGATCATGCAGAACCTGCAGTTCATCAAGCATGACGCGGTGTTCGGCAGCGTGCGGTTTCAGATCTTCGTAGCCGATTTCGGCGAGCACCCGCTCTTCGTGTGAAAAGTGGGCCGCCATAAGATTCGCCAGCTTGTCCACGGCAGGGCGCAGAATGTCCACGCCCGCGCCGCTTCGCCACTTTTCATAGACCCTTGTCCCCAGATCGAAAATCGCCTTGTGCTGGGCATCGATTGCCGGATGTTCGACCGTCAGGTGATCGCCCCATTGAATGAGGTTGTTGACCGAAAGATGCTGAAGCTGAATCCGTCCAAACAACGCATTGTTCTTATCCATTGATGTCTCCCTCTGAATTTCCGGGCGACTGTAACACCTAACTGCCTGTCGCATGACCACAACAGCAGAGTGGATTTGACAGAAGAGAATTGTTGGCACCCTCGGTCAGACGCATAGCCGGTTGATTCTTGCACCCGGTTATCGGGATATAGTCATCTGACAATGAATTTCACCGAATTGCCCGATGACCCCGAAGATCCGGAGCACAGCCCCAGCGAGCGCCAGGCGGCGGCCACGCGCAGCACCTGGGTCAGCGTCGGGGTCAATTTGATTCTTACGATTACGCAGGTCACGGTCGGCGTTGTCGCCAAGTCACAGGGCCTGATTGCCGACGGCATTCATTCGCTGTCGGATCTGGTCGCGGACTTTGTCGTGCTGCTGGCGAGTCACCACAGCAAGAAAGACGCGGATGTTGACCACCCTTACGGCCACCAGCGCTTTGAGACCGCAGCCTCGCTGGCGCTGGGTACGCTCCTGCTGGTGGTGGGCCTGGGCATGTTGTGGTCGGCGGCGCGCAAGCTCGAAGCCCCCGAGACGGTGCAAACGGTTCACGTTGTTGCGCTATGGGTTGCGGGCGGCGCACTGGTTGCGAAAGAACTGTTGTTCCGCTACATGCTGTCGATTGCCAAGCGCGTCAAATCCAGCATGCTGGTGGCCAACGCCTGGCATGCACGCTCCGATGCCGCCTCGTCGCTGGTGGTGGGGATCGGGATTGTCGGCAACCTGGCCGGCTATCCGATTCTGGACCCGATTGCCGCGCTGATCGTGGGCTTCATGGTCACCCGGATGGGCTGGGGTTTTAGCTGGGATGCGTTGCACGATCTGATGGACCGTGCGGTCGATGAGACGGAGGTGCAGGCCATTTGCCAGACGCTGCTGCAGACGCCCGGCGTTAGCGGCGTGCACGACGTGCGCACGCGCAAGATGGGTGACCTGATTGTGGTGGACGCACACATCGAGGTCGATGCCACGATCAGCGTCGAGGCAGGCCACGACATCGCGGTTGAAGCCCGACAGCGGGTGATGCAGCGCCACCGCGTGCTGAATTTGATGACGCACATTGACCCGTGGCGCCGCCCGGATCTGGACCACGCGATCTCGACGCTGCCGGCGCCGCGCTGACAGGGGCGATGTGGAAAAAAAACCCCAGCGCATTGGCCGGGGTAGCAAGCCCGTTTGCTGTCACACATCAAGGCCCCGCCCAGGGAGGAGAAGCGGGGGCGCTTGCGCGCCGGGGTGCAATCTAGCACTGCAGCCGCTCTGACAGCCTGACGCAAGGCGTCCGCAGGCCTTCTGTTTGACATAGCGCAACAAATCTCGCAATTGTCCGTTGCGAAGACACGTCATAAGGAGTAGCGTCAATCGCGGGAGATGTCAATCACAACAATTGCCGCAATATTCTGGCTCTCCCATTTCTACAAGGGGACGCCATGTTGACACTGCATTTACCGAAGAAGTTTGAGCCCATCAGCCAGAGTCTGAAGGGAACCGATCCAGTCGCCTGGATCGTTTGGGCATTGGCCAGTGCGTCATTGACGATGATTCTGGCGGCCGCTTTTTGGCGTTGATGCTGTTCGGCGGGGTTCGCCGGAGAGTTTGATTTCCGCCTTCCAGCGCGGACCGGGCCTGGCCGTGGGCCGGGCGTGTCTCGCCTGGGTCGTCCATCAGCGCATCAGGGACCTGCACCGCGCAGCACATCAGGGTTTACAGGACCTGAGTAGGCGGGCCTGTTATCCTGGCGCTGGTCCCGCCTTTGATCCTTGCGGCCGTCACGGCCATGTTCCGGGTTGGCGCGGTGGCCCTCACCTCGAAGGTGCTCGTTGTGCTGTTCCCACCAGCGATTTCTTGGGTCGGCCTGGACAAAATGGACCGGATGGCCGCAGGCATGGTAGCGCGCGCAGTACCTTCTCCATTCCCTGGACTCCTTGGGCGACACGTGCAAGTACATCACGGGTGCCCCATGGACGGGCCTTCCAACAATAACGGGCTGTGCGTTGATGACGGGTGGCGGCGGGTTGTTACCAATGGCGATCTGGCCGTAGACGCCGGGGGCGAAAGCGCCACCAAGGGTCAGATTGGCATACGCTTGTGCCCTGGCGTTGCCGGCGGCGACAAGGGTCAATGCAACAGCCGGCAGCGCAAGCCAGAGAAACAGGCCCCGGTGCTTGGCAGTGAGTACTTCAGGCTGGGTCTGCGGGTGATTGTTCAACATGGCGTTCCTCATTTCTGGTTTCGGTATTGATTCAACGCGCGATGAGCGAAAAGCGACGAGCCTGACCGGTAAAGTTTAAAGATTGAGCGCAACCAGATGTAACACGCTTGCGGCAACTTGAGGCAAACGCCCGCTCGCCGCCCGCCAGCATCGGCTAGACTTCATGGAGCGGCATGCCGGCCGTCCTGCCTCACCGACCAACACGCCCTCAGCTTTCAAGGACCATTGCGTATGCCTCATCCGCCGAAGCAGCACGGCAAACGGGACTTCCCGGGTCGACGGTCGCTGAGCATCGGTTTGCGCTCCCTGCATCTGGTCGGTGTCGTGATGCTCGCCGTGGCCTTGCTGGCCCATGGCGAGCAGGCAACGGCCGCCAGCCTGGTGCTGGTTACCGGCCTGATCATCCACGGCATGGATTTGTGGTGCAACCCCAAGCACTTCGGCGACCTCGCCAGCGTCTTCATCATGCTCAAGCTCATGCTGGTTGGCTCGATGATCGCTTTCCCGGCCGCCGCCGTCCCCCTGTTCTGGGGCTTGGTTGTCGGTTCGTCGCTGGTCTCGCATGCGCCGGCGCATGTCCGGCATATCCGCATCTTTAACTAGATCCTTAGCAGCAGCGTTGCGAAACCGGGATAGCTGTCTGCGCTCAGCGCGTATTTTCGGGCGCTGGCGCCGCGCGATTCACCGCTGCGCAGCGCTTCGATGAAAGCCTTGCGATCATCGACCCAGCTACCTCCGAGAAAGGTGACGCCACGTGCAAACAGCGCATCGGGAAGGCAGCCAGCGCTCGGCCCGATCATCGCGAACCAGCGGGCGTCCCGGCAGCAGGCCAGCATGCGGTCCAGGCTGTCGTTGAGCAGCAGGGTGCTGGTGGAGATCACCTTGCCGCATTCGGCCAGTTCCCCGGCGTCCAGGGTGACACGGTAGCCGTCCCGCTCGCCGGCCAGTTCGGGCCGCAGCTCGACCACGATCAGTTGCGCGCCGGCGCCCAGAATGCGCCCGAGCAGCGGCATGAACAGGCCGATCATCCCGATCCGCTCGCCGCTTGCCGGCTGCAACTGGCCTATCGAGTCAGCACTATTGTCCGGGCGAAAGCCCGCGCGGTCATAGAAACAGCGGGTCACGGCATTGGCGGCGGCGAAGCCGAGCGTCTTTTCGATGCCATCAATGCCGGCATAGCGGCGGGCGACAGCCAGAGCGTCGGCGCCGACCAGTGCGAACGCATCGGCCCCGTCGCGCAGCCGTTCGAGCGTGTCGTCAAGCAGCACGTAAGACAGGCCGAGCGATCCGTCTTCCAGTTCGAGCGCGCAAAACTCGCCCCTGTTGTCGGCGTCAGGCCGGGCCGGTGGCAGGTGCAAGGCGCGCACGCGGGGCAAGGGCGCTCGCTCCGCGAAGCGCTCGAGTTGGGTAATGTAATCGCTGGAAAAACTCATTTTGTGGATTGCCGATTCTCCGGCGAGCGCAGGGCGCCCGGGAAAAAGGTGGCGGTGATGCTCTTGGAGTGTACCGGCGAGTCGACCTTGAAGCCGCCGTAGCGACGCCAGTCGCGAACCCAGTAGATCTCGTCGCAAACCTCAAGCAGGCCGATGGTCTCGCGGTCGCCGATCAGGATGCCCTGCACGCGCAGCCCGGATTGCGTTTTGACCCTGTCCAGGCGGTCCGAGACTTCTTGCGTGGCGCCGAATTCGCCGTCCGAAGCCAGCAGCAGGTCGGCCAGTTGCCAGCGCTTGTCCTCGAGCTTGGCGATCGCCTTTTCGAGCGGGCCGCAAATGTCCGTGCCACCGCAAAAGGTCTGTCCGAGAAATCGCATCAGGCGTTCGATGCCTTCGGCGTCCACCGCCAGTTCCATCTCGACGACCTCGTCCGGGCCGCCAAAAGCGAAAACGTGGCAGGCGCGTTTCTGGGCATGGGCCGTGCGCACGGCTTCCAGCACCGTGGCTTTGGCCACAGTCTCGGCACCGCCTTGCATCGAGCCTGAGGTATCGACGCAGATGATGATCGGGCCCATTTCCAGGCGCCGATCCGGCCGCGGCTCGGGATGGGGGCGCCAGACCAGGGCCTCGTGCAGACGGATCTCCCGCATGCGGTCGTCGTCCTCGTAACTGAGCAGGGTTCGTTCGGCGCGCCGGGCGTGCCAGACCAGGCGCAACTTGGGGTGGCCAAGCAGCATCGCTTCGGCCGGCAGCATGCGGGCGAAGCGATCGGAGCGCTTGATGCCCCGCGTTTCCCCGGGCAGGTCCGGTACATGCACTGTCCGCCCTTCGGGGCGCTGGGCGATGGCCTGCTCCAGGACCGGGACGGTGTTCTGGCTGGCCTGGTCGACGACTTCGCTCTGCTGCGCTCGGCCAAGGCCCCGGATCAGGCGGGCCAGTTCCGGCAGGCTTTCGAGCGCACGGCGAATGCGCACCACGTCCTGCCAGCCTTCGCTGCGCAGGAGTCCGCGGATCATGTCCCAGCGGGTGCTCTTGCCATCTTCCGGAAGGAGTCCGAAAACGTCCACCAACTGGTCAATCTGGCCGCAACGCTCTCGCCAATCGTCGGCAAAGGCGTCAACGGCCATGCGCATCGCCCGTTCTTCGCTGGCACCGCGGTCACGGAAGTCAACAATGAAGTCGAGGTGGAAGAGCAGGCTCATCAGCACCGTATCGATCAGATTCTGCTGGCTGGCGCAATAACCGGGCAGACCCAACTGATCCATGCTGGCCGCAAGGGCGGTGGCCAGGGCCGGTGCTGGCCAGGCCCACAGAGCGGCCGGCGCAAGTCGGCCCGCCGCGAGCTCGTCGCGCAACATCAAGAGCGCCTGCAGGCGGGGCTCGAGCTCGCCCTGGGCGTTGGTCACTCCGCCCAGCCAGAGCTTGCTCGGCAGGCTGTCGAGGGCGGCGAGGCGCTGTTCCTTGGCCTCGAACAGAAGGGGGCGAACCGACTGTGCCTTCACGCGTCGCTCAGGAGCTCGTGATCCACCGGCTCAGGTACGTCAGCGTTATCCTCGGACAGTCTCGGCAGGCCCAGGAATCCATCCCGGACCGTGGCCGCGCGTTGGCGCAGCTTGGCGATCGCTTCCACGGTGGCAGTGAGATTGGCCGAGACCCGCTCTGTCAGGCCCAAATCAAGCCATAAACTGCCGGCGCAGTAGCTGGCCAGGCTGCGGCACTGGTCGGCCAGTTCATCGGCATAGGCATCAATGCGATCGAGCAGTTGATCGATCTGGCCGGTGCGGGCTGCGATGTGCAGTTTCCCGTAGCGGCGTTGCCGGTTATAGGTCATGCGCGAGGCGTTGGCCCCGCCCTTGGCGTCGCCGATATCCTGGGCCAGTTCGCTGGCCGAAAAACGCAGGCGTCCGGATTCGTCATAGTCCAGGTCGTTGGCCTTGAGCTCAATATTGAGCTGCGCCTCGAAGGCATCGACGACGCGGCTCAGGCGCGGCGGCGAAAAGGCGACACGCACGCCCAGCCGTGCCTGCAGCCAGTCGCTCACGGCCGCCTGGCGCGTCGCGTCGGGCGCGGTGCACCAAGGCAGCAGCAACAGGTCCCAGATCAGCACCGTTGGGCGTTCCTCGCTGGCAGCGGCCATGCGCAGCAGGTGAACAATCTTGACCCAGCGCCGGTCAGAGACATAGGTCTTGTCGAGAGCGAACTGGCTGCGCAACTGACCGAGAACCGCGTTGACTTCGCCGGTCAGGCTGACCTGGGCAGCCGCCTGATTCAGGGCGGCGAGGTCGGTGGCGTCCAGGCACATCGCCGGCATCGGATGAGCCCAGGACGCCATGCGGTCGGTCTCGAGCAGACGGCCGAAGGCGGCGGCCGAGACCGGTTCGACCGGCACTCGCACCAGGAACCGGTCAAAGAAGGCGTCTGCCACTGCGTCCTCGGGAACCTCGTTGGTGGCTCCGATGGCGGTGATCAAAGGGCAGCGCAGGCGACCCGAGCCGTTGTCGAACTCGCGCTCGTTGAGCAGCGTCAACAGGGCGTTGAGGATGGCGCTGTTGGCCTTGAAGACCTCGTCGATGAAGGCGACCGAGGCATCTGGCAGGAAGCCTGTGGTGTGGCGTTCATAGCGGTCTTCTTCGAGGCCCTTGATGGAGAGCGGGCCGAACAGTTCTTCGGGCACGGAAAACCGGGTCAGCAGGCGCTCAAAATAGCGGGCATCGCGAAACACCGAGTGCAGGCGGCGCGCCAATTCGCTTTTGGCGGTGCCGGGCGGTCCGATCAGCAGCGTGTGTTCGCCGGCCAGCGCGGCGAGCAGGCAGAGCCTGACGATCTGCCGTCGTTCGACCAACCCTGACGCGAGGGCGTCGAGCAGGCGCGGCAGTCGGGAGCGAAGCTGATTCATGGGAAGAAAGGTTCGTTGATCCATGTTGTGGGTCGTATGGTAACCGTCAGCGTTGTTGTCCATTTTCGGCTGCCACCTTCGAGGCAGCACCCGCATGCCGCTTGGTCTGCGGCGCGGAATTTGCAGGCGCAGTGAACTAAGATGCGTGGGCTCCGTGCATGGGCGCCCCGGGTGCGGGTGCGATGCAGTCCAAATGAATCAACTCTGAAATTGTCGCCAGGTGAACCAGGATATTCCGATTCGTTATGTCAACCCTGTCTTTCGCCCGCCAAGCGAGGCGCAGTCCCTGATTTTGCCCGTCACAAATGGCTGTTCCTGGAACAGGTGCACCTATTGCGAGATGTACACGACGCCGCAAAAGAAGTTTGGAGTCCGTGACGAACAAGAGGTACTCGATTCCATCCGCAACTGCGCGCAGCAGTTCGGTGATGAGGTCCAGCGCGTTTTTCTGGGTGATGGCGACGCCATGGTGCTGTCAACACGGCGACTCCTGACAGTGTTAACGAAAATCAAGGAGCAGTTGCCCAAGGTGCGGCGCATATCAAGCTACTGCCTGCCCCGCAACCTGCGCAGCAAATCGGTGCCGGAACTGCTGGAACTGCGTGAAGCGGGTCTGACAATGGCCTATGTCGGCGCCGAGTCCGGCGATGACGAAGTTCTTAGGAGGGTCAGCAAGGGAGAGTCTTTTGAGTCGACCCGGGATGCTTTGGATAAATTGGGCGCTGCCGGAATAACGCGTTCGGTGATGCTCCTCAATGGGCTCGGTGGCCGTCTGCTGTCGCGGCAACATGCTGAAAACTCGGCGCGACTGGTCAATCTGACTCAACCCGAGTTCCTGGCAACCCTGGTGGTCAGCTTTCCCCAAGGCGAAGAGAGGTTTCGTGAGGGCTACCCTGAATGGGAACCCCTCGATCAGCAGGCGCTATTCCTTGAGATGGCGCAGTTTCTTCAAGCGTTGGAACTCAGGCGCACCGTATTCCGAAGCGATCACGCATCGAACTGGCTGATCCTTAAGGGCGTGCTGGGCGCCGAAAAGGGTCGGCTGTTAAACGAGGTCAGAAGCGCGATCGGAAGTCCCGGGTCCGTCAGGCTGCGCGCCGATTGGCAGCGCGGTCTGTAAACAACGGATGCAGGTTTGAGTCAGTTGCGTGCCTCTGCCTGGCACGACCAGCACCAGGCGCAAGGCGCGAAGTATCTTGCTGGCCTGGCTTCGCGCCAGTTTGCCCGCTCGCGCGTTCAAGGCAGTCGCCTCAAGTGTGAGTTCCTGAATTCGTTTATCCCCATCGGTCCTCAGTGTACAAATGGGCGGACAAGCGTCAGCGCAAGGCCCGCAAGGCCACATGCCAAGACAACCGGGATGACACCTGCCTTGAAGCGAAACAAGGCCACGGCGGCGCCAAACCCGATGAGCGCCGAAGTCCATTCCAGCGGGCCGGCAAGGCCCCGTGGCCAAAGCACGTGATAGGCGAAAAAAACGGCCAGGTTCACGATGACACCAACGACTGCAGCTGTGATGCCGGTAAGCGGAGCAGTGAACTTGAGCTTGCCGTGCGTGGATTCGATGAAGGGGCCGCCGAGGAAGATGAAACAGAACGACGGCAGGAAAGTAAAGAACGTGACGGCGGTCGCCGCCACCACCCCTGCCAACCATAGCGAGTCCGGGCCGAATATTGCTTTCGTCCATCCGCCTGCGAACCCGACGAAGGACACCACCATAATGAGCGGCCCCGGTGTTGTCTCGCCAAGCGCCAGGCCGTCGATCATCTGTGGCGCGGTCAGCCACTGAAAGTGCTCCACGGCACCCTGGTATACGTAGGGCAGTACGGCATAGGCCCCGCCGAAGGTCATGAGAGCGGCCTTGGTGAAGAACCAGGCCATCTGGGTGAGCACCGAGTCCCAGCCATAGAGGAAGGTCAATGCGCCAATGGCAGCGGCCCAAATTCCAAGGAAGGTCACAAGAATTCGCCAAAAACGCGTCCATGTGAACACGGCGTGCGACGGTGTCGGGGTGTCGTCGCCGATGACCGCGGGGCCCGCGCTCGTCCCACCCTTGCCATGGCCGCCGCCGACGCTGAACTTGTCTGGCGCAAGGCGCCCTCCCAGATAGCCGGTGACGCCCGCTGCAAGCACGATGAGCGGGAAGGGGAGATTGAGCGCAAAGATGGCAATGAATGCCGCCAACGCGATGCCCCACAGTAAGCTGTTCTTCAGTGCGCGCGAACCAATGCGGTACGCCGCAGAAACCACGATGGCAGTCACTGCGGGCTTGATGCCGTAAAGCACCCCCGCAACGGCCGGGATGTCGCCGTACGCCATGTACATCCAGGACAGGCCAATCAGAATGAACAGCGACGGCAGCACGAAAAGTCCTCCGGCAACGATTCCGCCCCACGTCCTGTGCATGAGCCAGCCGATGTAGGTCGCCAACTGCTGTGCCTCAGGGCCTGGCAGCAGCATGCAGTAATTCAAGGCATGCAGGTAACGTTTCTCGGAAATCCAGCGCTTACGCTCGACCAGGTCCTCATGCATGATGGCAATCTGCCCCGCCGGTCCGCCAAATGAGATGAAGCCGAGCTTGAGCCAGTAGGCAAAGGCTTCCCAGAATGTGGGGGCTTGGGGTGCTGAGGAGTTCGCGCTCATGCGGTGGCCCGAAATGCGGCATAAACGGCGTCAAACAGTTGCAGTGAAGCAGCAAGCAATGCGCTGTCGTCGGCGTGCTGTGCCTGCAGACCCTTCACAACGAGTTCAAGTCCGGGTGCTTCATCAACCGGGATGCCACCGATATCGAGGAAATGCACCAACTCGCCCAGACGCCGTACGCCGGGGTCCTTTCCAAGCGCGAACGACGCGGCCACAACTTCAAACGTCACGCGCTCACCAACGTGCGTGAACGTGGCGCCATCAAAGTCATAGCCGAGGGCGCTCTTGGGGCATTTCCTGGCATGGGCCAGCCAAATGAAGCTTGGTGTCTTGTCAATGAAGCGCTGCACCAGCCAGGCTGTCGCCAAGCGGTCCACCCAGGGTCGTTCCCGTGTCGCCCAGGTTTTGCCCTGGTAGTCGCTGGGAGAAAGCAGCCGCAACTCGCCCATGGCCAGCGCAGGTTCACCCGGAGAAAACCGTCGCTCGGTCTCTTGTCGCAAGGCGCTCAGGCCGGAAGTGGCCGACTCGGCCCATTTCCCAGGGAAAAAGTCGGCTCCAAGAATGGTTTGAAGTTGCAGTTCCAAGTCGCGCAGCGCCTTGCGAATTTGGCTTTCTGCGGCCGATTTGAGTGCTCCTCGCGTGTCCTTCAATGACTGCGCAAATTCGGCGTAGAGCTCTGAGCGGTCAAAAAGTGCAACAAACGCTGCTTCTTGTGCCGCATCGCGGGCTTGCAGCGTGAGCAGGTGGGATTCAGCACCGGCGTCGCGAATGGCTGTGTCCATGACCCAGAAGGACTTGGCTGACGTTGCACTTGCGGGAAGGAGGTACACGCCTTCGCGCAGGGTTGCGCAGTGCGTTGCCTTCAGCGATCGCCAAATGCGCACGCGCAGACCACTGGGGGACGTCGGCAGGGTCGCGGTCAGGATGAGCCAATCTAGCATGAAGCAATTATCACATGATGTAATATTTGCTGCAAATTGCCATCAGTTCGTGCCATCAGTTCGTGGGTCAGAGGCGCATGTCGGCGCGTCTTGTTGCAGACAACGTGAGTCCCTGGCACGCCATGACCATTCTCGAATCGAGTTCAACGAGCAATCCAGTTCACAACGTTGGCTCATGCTGGACCCCACATGCGAGATTGACTGAGATGGCCAGTGGGCAGGGGTGGCACAAACTGGTCGGCCTAAAACGCCTTTGTGGTTGAAATGTCCGCAACATGATCCAGTGCCAGATCAGAGGACTGCGTAATAGGGCGCCGGGGGCGTCTTTGCGATTGCACTCATAAGGCTGGGTGATTCGGTTGACAAAAGCGATCCGATCGAGCAGGTGTTCTCAAACTAGGCAAACAGGCGCCCGAGTGAAGCAACGGCGATGGTGGCAAAGCCCAAGACCAGATTGGTTCCTATAAATTGCCGGATCCGACCCAGGGCGATCCCGCCAGCGGGCCAATCCTGGCTCGCGATCGCGGTCTTGAGTTTGCGATAGGGAACCACAAAGACGAAGATGAAGATTGCGCTCATCGCCACACCGAGCAGCAGCATGACATGCCAGTGCGACGGCGCCTGTTTCATTCCGGTATCCATCAAAGGCAGCAGGCCACTGCAAAGGATCGTCAAGACGGCACCCCAGACCCAGGGGAAAAATCGTGCGAACACTGCAGTCCAGAGTCTCAGGCGCGCGGGTGGTTCGAGTTGCGCTGCCGCGACCGGCCGAAGGCACATCCACGCGAAGAACATGCCGCCCACCCACAGGACGACGCCAGCGAGGTGCAGGAACAAGAGGATCGGATGCATGACAGAATTCCTCCGCGATTCATATGTGCACAATGTAGCATCGACGGCAACGAGGACGGCAGCCCTCAAGCAGCGAGGCCGTTCGAACAATGTGGGGAAAGGCATGAATCAACTGACCATTCTGACGGGTGCTTCTCGCGGCCTTGGTTTGGCGCTGGCCGAGCAGTTGCTGGCGCCAGACAACACGCTGGTGTGTATCTCACGCCAGGCTAATACCGACTTGAACCGGCGCGCTGCGCTGGCTGGTGCAACGCTGGAGCAATGGACACTGGATCTCGCCCAGACCAACGCAGCGGAAAAGGCACTGAGGCAGTGGCTGGGGAGGCAGTCGGCAAACACCTGGAGCAGCGTCACGCTTGTCAACAATGCCTGCGCCATTCCCGCGCTGGTTCCGTTGCGCGATGCGATAGGCGACGACCTGTCCTACGTTTTGCGGGTGGGTCTGGAGGCACCCCTGCTGCTGAGCAGCGCATTCCTCGATGCCACGCGCCATTGGAGTGCCAGGCGCAAAGTGCTCAACATTTCATCAGGAATGGGGCGTCGCGCAATGGCATCGCAAGCTGCCTATTGCGCGGTCAAGGCCGGGATGGACCACTTCACCCGCTGCATGGCCATGGACGAAGCTTTGTATCCCAATGGCGCCAAGGTCTGCTCGCTGGCACCGGGAGTGATTGACACCGATATGCAGGTGCAACTGCGGGGTGCCGATCCAGCGCAATTCCCGGACGTCAACCTCTTCTCCGACTTGCACACGCGAGGCCATTTGAGCAGCCCGGCACAGACGGCCTCACGCGTGCTGGCCTATCTGGCCCGGCCGGACTTCGGCGGCAATGCCATCGGGGACGTACGCGACTGAAGCCGCCGAGGTGGGCGGACTGTGCTTGCGGATCGGCGAAAAGCTGAAGGAAAGACCTGGCAGGCAGGGCAGACGATCTCGTTCAACCACGTTTCAGACAGGCAGTGGCCAAACCTGCCAGGATCCTTGCTCTGCTCTTCACTTCCGCGTTCCTTTGGTTCCGTCTGAAACGAGTCGCACAATGATGCCAATCGAGCGTCGCGACCAATGCGGTCGGTCATCCCCGATAACCCAGCATTCGCGCCGGCAGGAACAGGATGGTATTGATCAGGGCCAGCGCCGCGCCAATGCCGATGCCGATGCCGATGCCGATGCCGATGCCGATGCCGATGCCGATGCCGATGCCGATGCTGATCAGTTTCAGCGGGATCGAGATCAGCCAGGCGATGGGCCAGATGATCAGCGCCATCAGCGCCATCAGGGCCAGAGGCCAGCGCAGCACCAACAGGATGCACCAGCCGACCAGGACGAGGACAGACTGCGTCAAGACGAGATGGATGTGGCGGACTCGGCGAAAGACTGGGGATCAGAATGATCCCCAACTGGCAGACTTGCACAGCTTGCGTGTTGGCGCTCAATAAAACTTAATATATTTCGCTTCCGATGCGGTGCTACAGTGCACCTGAGCGCGAAAGCGTTCCCTGCTTAACCTCCCTGAGCGGGGCCTAGATGTGACAGCAAATAGGCTTACCACCCGACGATCGCGTCGGGTTTTTTTTGCCCTCGACCATGCTCGACATAGGGTTTTCCCTTGCCCCTCTTGTGGGATATACAAGCTGCGGCGAATTCTCGATACTTCAAACAGCACTGTCGCACGCGAGGAAAACAAGTCTCCAACGACCGGGTGTCTCTACGGCGAGCATCAGGTGTTTCAACCCCGGCACTTAGAAAGCCGGGGTTTCTTTTTGGATTGGCGCTGAAGCTGGCATCCGCCGTTGAGGGGCACAAATACAATCGTGCGTTGAAGAGGTGACCCATACCGGATTGACACCGAACACCGGGAGCAGACGACCATGACCGCAAACAGGATTGATCTGACCACACTGACGATGGGGGAGCTTAAGAGGCTGCACGCGGACGCTGCGGCAATCATCGCAGCGGAAGAGGCGACCAAGCTAAGGGTCGCGGCCTTTTGCGATGAGGTGTATGCGCTCGCCCAGCAACGGGGAGTGACGATGGCCGACCTGGTTCGCGGTTTGTCGATCGTGGAAACCGTGAAGGAAGGCAAGCTTGCGCGACGGACGCCAGTGCTTGCGAAGCAACGAAAGGGCGACACCACTTGATAAGCATGGATGCGAGATACCAGCGGCCTCTGGGCCAGTGACTTGTACCGTCTTTGTATGCAAGCCAATAGCGGGATCTGCCGTATGGATGCACCTCTGTTCCAACGAATCTGCTGCTGACCGGGTGATACAGTGAATCCAGACGCGATTGCGTCTCTCCGCTTACATCGTTAAGCGGGAGCCTTGTGTTCAACAACCAAGAGGCTCACAACCCCGGCCATCGTGCCGGGGTTTCACTTTGGTGGCTACAACATTGCTGCCTTGATGGTCCACCCATGCCGGCGGTTCATCAAGATGCTCGCTCCCGCGCTGTTGTCAAGGCTTCACGCGAGGTTTGGCTGCCCTCTGAGTTTGTCACGAATGAAGCTCAGTGCCGGCCAAAACAGCATGATCAGCGCCAGCGTGGTGATGCTCCCGACCAGCGGGTTGGACCAGAAGATCCCGAGGTCGCCTCTGGAGCCCATCATGGTCTGTCGAAACGAAGCTTCGGCCCGGTCACCGAGCACCAAAGACAAGACCATCGGCGCCAGCGGATAGTCCAGCTTCTTGAGGACATAGCCAATGATTCCGAACAACAACATGAACCATACATCCAACATGACGCCGTGCACAGTGAACGCGCCAATGGCACAGACAACAACGATGACCGGTGCAATGATGGCAAAAGGGATCCGCAAAATCGCGGCAAACAGCGGCACGGTGCTGAGCACGATAACCAGGCCCACAATATTTGACAGGTACATGCTGGCGATCAGCCCCCAGACAAATTCCTTCTGCTCGACAAAGAGCATGGGTCCGGGCTGAAGTCCCCACACCATCAGGCCGCCCAGCAGCACAGCGGCGGTTGCAGAGCCGGGAATGCCCAATGCAAGCATAGGCAGCAGCGCGGCGGTTCCGGACGCATGCGCCGCTGTTTCCGGGGCAATGACGCCTTCGAGCTGCCCGGTCCCGAACTTGTCGCCGTTTTTTGAAAACTTCTTGGCTATCCCATAGCCCATGAATGAAGCCGCGGTGGCGCCGCCGGGGGTGATGCCCATCCAGCAGCCAATGATGGCGCTGCGAAGGATGGTGAGCCAGTATTTTGGCAATTGCTTCCACGTCTGCCACACGACTTTGGCGTTGATATTGGCGTGCTTGCCTTCAAACGCAAGTCCTTCTTCCATGCTGAGCAGAATCTCGCCGATGCCAAACAGCCCGATGACGACGATCAGGAATTCAATGCCGCGCAACAGGTCCGACAAGCCAAAGGTCATTCGCAACTCACCGCTCACGGAGTCCATTCCGATGGCCGCCAACCCAAAGCCAAGCATCATGGAGATAACGTTCTTGAAGGGATCTTTGCCCGTGCCTACAAAGCTGCAGAAAGTCAGCAGGAATACGGCAAAAAGTTCAGGCGGTCCGAATTTGAGAGCGAATCTGGCCACCATGGGCGCCAGAAATGTGATCAGCAAGACGGACACGAACGCGCCCAGGAACGACCCGGTGAAGGAAGCGGTGAGCGCCTCGCCGGCGCGCCCCTGCTGCGCCAGCGGATAGCCATCGAAGGTGGTGGCAACCGAATGGGTCTCGCCCGGTATGTTGAACAGCACCGAGGTGATGGCGCCGGCGAACAGTGATCCCCAGTAAATACACGACAGCATGATGATGGCCGAGGTGGGTGCCATGGTGAACGTCAGCGGCAGCAGAATAGCCACCCCGTTCGGGCCGCCGAGGCCAGGCAATACGCCGATGACGACGCCCAGCACGATGCCGATCATCATCATGCCAAGGTTGTACCAGGTCATGGCGACGGAGAAGCCCTGGAACAAGGAATTCAGTTCATCCACTTGAAGTCTCTCCCGTATCTGTTTTCAGGTTCCAAGAAGAACTTTGAGCGGTCCTTGCGGCAGCGGCACCTTGAATTGAATCTCGAACATCCAGAACAGAACTGCGTTGACAGAAACGCTGACAAGAGTTGTTTTCAGCCAACTGCTCTTGTCCATGACACGCATGAAGGCTGCTATGAAAAGGGTTGACGCAATGTAGATCCCGAGAAACTGTATCCCCAGCACATAAACGGCTGTTGGCACCAGCACCGCCAGTACCAGCCTGAACTTTTCCCGGGAGACGAATTCCTCGCCCTTCCCCTGTGCGCTCATGAACGACCTGAGCGCCACAGAGAAACTGGCAATGCAGAGAATGGCGCCGATTCGAAAAGGGAAATACCCGGATTCCGGTCCGTCACTGGCCCAGCCAGCGCCGATCTTGAAGTTGTCGACCATCATGACGACGCCGAGGGCGAAGATCACGATGGCCGTAATAACTTCCATTGCATTTCGCGTTATCGCGCCGCGCTGCGCCCGTCTCTGCTTAAGCCTCATGTGAAACTCGCTGGAGCCTATTTCTTGGCAAATCCGGCCTCATTCATCAGTTTGTTATGAAAAGCCTCGTCCTTCTCCAGGAACTTGACGAAATCCGGGCCCATCAGGAAGACGTCCTTGAGCGCCTGCTTGGACAGGTAATCCTTCCATTCGGGCGTTGCAACCACCTTTTTTAGCAGGTCGGCGTAAAACGCCGCCTGTTCTGCCGTTGTTCCCGGCGGGATAAAAAAACCGCGCAACATCTGGTATTCAACGTCAACGCCCAACTCCTTGCAGGTTGGAATATCTGCCCAGGACTGGGTTTTCGTGACCTTCTCCTTGTAGACCATGCGCTGAGCGGAGAACACGCACAGGGCACGCACCTGGTCGGCGCGCCACTCGGAAACGTTCTCGCTGGGGTTGTTCACGTTGGAGTCGATGTGCTTGCCAACCAGTTGTGTCGCCGCCTCGGCGCCGCTCTTGTAGGGTATGTACGTGAACTTGGTTCCGGCAATCTTGTCCACGGCCACGGTGATGATGTGGTCTTCGCGCTTTGATCCAGTGCCTCCCATTTTGAAGGTACCAGGAGTTGCCGCCTTGACCGCGCTCAGGTATTCCTTGGGCGTTTTGTAGGGCGTCTCGGCATTGACCCAAAGTAGGAATTCATCAAGCGCGATCATGCCGACCGGGTTCAGATCCCTCCAGTTGAATGGCAAACTCACTGCGATCGGTAGCGTGTAAATCGCCGAAAACGCCGCCATCAGCTTATGCGGGTCACCCTTGGATTCCTTGACGTCCATGATCCCTTCGGCACCGCTGGCCCCCGACTTGTTCATCACCATCATGGGTTGTTTCATCAGCTGGTGCTTCACAACGATGCCCTGAATCGTGCGCGCCATCTGATCCGCGGCGCCACCGGCGCCGGCAGGCACGATGATCTCGACTGTCTTGGTGGGTTGCCATTGGGCGTAGGCAGGCATTGCCGCCGCGCAGGCCAGGAGGGCTGCGGCGATGACCGTGGTTTTCAGACCGGAAGTTGGTGCTTTCATAACTGTCTCCTTTTCAAGATTTGCAGGTCTCAACGAAATGACTCATCGCAGCATTGACGCCACCGGCCTTATGAGGAATCCCTGACAGTGCCAGCCCCATCTCGACGCCAGCGAGCGTCCCCATCAGCATTAGCTCGTTGAAGTCGCCCAGGTGGCCAATTCGAAACACCTTGCCTGCCAGTTTGGACAGGCCGACTCCCAGCGACATGTCGAAATTGTCCAGCACAATTTTCCGGAACTTGTCCGCATCATGCCCCAGCGGCATCATGACAGCCGTAAGCGAGGAACTCAGGGCGGCAGGATTGGCGCAGAACACTTCGAGGCCCCAGGCTTCAACGCTGCGACGCGTCGCCTCGGCAAAGCGGGTGTGGCGCGCAAAGACATTTCCCAGACCCTCTTCGAGAAGCATATCGCAGGCTGCACTGAGTCCGTAGAGCAGGGTCGTCGACGGGGTGTAGGGCCAAAAACCGTTCTTGTTGGCTTCCAGGATATCGTTCCAGGCCCAATACGATTTAGGCAAGTTCGATGATTTTGATGCCGCGATGGCTTTGTCGCTCAGCGCATTGAACGACAGCCCGGGCGGTAGCATCAGCCCCTTCTGCGATCCGGCCACCGTGACATCGACACCCCATTCGCTGTGCCGGTAGTCAATCGAGGCAAGCGACGAAATCGTATCGACCATCAAGAGAGCGGGATGGCTTGCGCTGTCGATGGCGCGACGTATGGCGGCAACGTCGGCGGTCACACCGGTTGAGGTCTCGTTGTGCACGATGCAAACGGCCTTGATCTCGTGCCGCTTGTCTTCTTCCAGACGTGCTGCAATGCGTGATACCTCGACACCCTGGCGCCAATCACCGGCAATAAATTCAGGATTAAGGCCCAGCCGCTCGGACATCTTCTTCCAAAGCGTCGCAAAGTGACCGGTTTCATACATCAGCACTTTGTCACCCGCCGACAGTGTGTTCACCAGTGCCGCTTCCCAGGCTCCGGTACCGCTGGCCCCATAGATGACCACCGGGCCCTCGGTCTGAAACACCTTCCTGAGATCAGACAAGACCTTCTTGCCGATCACCTGGAACTCTGGACCGCGATGGTCGATGGTGGCATTGTCCATTGCCCGCATCACGCGATCAGGGACATTGGTGGGTCCGGGGATTTGCAGGAAGTGTCGGCCGCTGGCACGGTGCGTGAGTTTCAGCATTTCATCGTCTCCGTGAAATTGTATTCAAAGTTTCATGGTAGTCGAAACCAATGAAGAATGCAATGCCGCTCGGTTGGCATTGTTGGACCGGCAGGCCATCGCCACAATCACTCTGCCATATCGGGACAAAATTCAGAACGATGTGTACAATTTGTCGTGTCAAATTTCCACACGGAGTTTTTGCACAAATTGTATGCAAAAAGTAGTCACAAGGTCTTTTGAAGGAGTTGAAGACAAGACCCTGCTTCATCTGAAGGTTGCAAAGATTCTGCGCGACAAGATTACCTACGGGGAACTTGAGCCAGGCTTGCGCCTGACTGAGCGCGTGCTGTGCGAGGAACTGAAGGTGTCGCGAACGCCTTTGCGGGAGGCACTCAAGACGCTCGCCAGCGAGGGGCTGGTCGAGTTGCTGCAAAACTGCGGCGCCATGGTGACTCCCATGACGCTGACGGACACCACGGATACGTTCAAGGTGCTCAGCGTGCTGGAGGGCCTCGCGGGCGAACTGGCCTGTGGCCGGGCGGACGAGGCCAACACTGCCGAATTGCGCAGATTGCATGAACAGATGCGCGAGCACTACAACAGCGGCAATCGTGAAAAGTACTTCGAACTCAATCAGGAAATTCACGCCCGGATATTCCAGTTGGCTGCCAATCCGGTCCTGTTGACGACCCGCGACAAGCTCAACTTGCGCCTGCGCCGAGCGCGCTATTTCGCCAATATCGGGCAGTCGCGATGGGACCGGGCGATGCAGGAGCACGATCAGATCATTGCCGCGCTGGAAGCCCGGAACGGCAAGCGGCTGCGGTTGCTGCTCGAAGAGCATATTCGCAACAAGTGCGATGTGGTCATTGCAGCGCTGCTTTCAAGTGGTGCCGTCAGCGCGATAGGCGCGCCGACCACAACCGGTCTGGCATTGAATCGCCGCGTTCCAAAGGACGGACAGGCGTTGCCGCGGGTAAGTCGAGGGTTTTCGCGCTGAGCGATGGCCCATCAAAGGTGCAATACTGCACGTCGTCTGGTTGAAAAGCCTTTCCGTCAAGTCTCAATTATTGATTGCAATGAAGCAGCATATTTCACTGGAACAGGGCGACATCAATGCCAGCGCCTTGCGCAAGGCGTATTTTGAACAGCTCGATGAGCAGACGAAATACTGGATTGGGGAGGACGCCAGGTATTTCTTGCACCAGGCGCTCAGCACCCCGGTGATGAACGTGTTGAGCAAGACAGAAGGCCCGTACATCTATGACCTGAACGGAAAGCAATATCTCGATCTCCACGGCAACGGAGTGCACGGCGCAGGCTTCAGCAACCCGGAGGCGATCAAGGCGGTGATCGAACAACTGCAGCAATCCCTGGCGTTCACCCCCAGGCGGTACACCAATATTCCTGCAGTGCAACTCGCCAAGAAACTGGTGGAGGTGACCCCCGAAGGGCTGGACCGAGTGCTCTTTTGTCCGGGCGGATCGGAGGCCATCGAGATGGCGGTGATGATGGCCAAGCACATCACCGGGAAATGGAAAACCCTGTCCTACTGGGATGCCTATCATGGAACGGGGTTTCAAGCGGCGAGCGTCGGCGGCGAAGAGCATTTTTCCACGGGTCATGGCCCGATGGTGCCGGGCGCCTTTCATGTGGAGTTCCCCAACTATTACCGAAATCCCTGGGGATGGAAGGAAGAGACCGCGATCGACGAAGAATACCTGCGCCAGTTGACGGTCATTCTGCAGCGCAATCCGGATATGGCCGCGATCATTGGCGAGCCTATTTCGTCGACACCGGTCGTGCCTTCCAGGAATTACTGGACAAGAGTGCGAGAACTCTGCGACCAATACGGCATGCTGCTGATCTTTGACGAGATCATCGAGGGCTTTGGAAGAACAGGAAAACTGTTCGCCTGCGAGCATTTTGTGACGCCAGATGTTCTGGTGCTGGGCAAAGCGCTGGGCGGTGGGTTGATGCCGTTCGCGGGCATTGTCACGAGGGAAAAATACAATGTGCTGCAGCACCGGTCGATCGGCCATTTCACCCATGAGAAGAACCCGCTGTGCGCGGCAGCGGGGATGGCCACCATCGATTACATCGCCGACCATGCGCTGGTGGACAATGCCGCCAATGTGGGCGGCTATCTGATGGATCAATTGCTTGCCCTGAAGGAGATCTATCCGCTGATCGGCAATGTGGCGGGAAAGGGGTTGCACATCGGAGTGGATTTGGTGAAGGATCAAAGCACCAAGGAAAGAGCCCACAGGGAGGCCGAGGCAATCATGTATCACTGCATGAATGAAGGCATCGCGTTCAAATTGATTGAAGGCAATATCATCACGATCCGACCGTCGCTGACCATCACAAAGGATCACTGCGATTCGATCATTGCCGCCTTGAAGAATGCGCTTGAAAGCTTGCCGGGTTATTAGTTTGGAACAGACCGCTTGCCGCAATTGCTGCACGGTACGTTCGCAAGTCACATCTCAGATGGAACCTATTCCTGCTGCATTGCTTGTGTCTTTGGTCTTGGCCACAAGCGCGTCGAATTCGAGTATCGGAACCGGCCTGCTGAACAAATAGCCCTGATAGGTATGGCACCCGAGCTGGGCCAGGAAGTCGCGCTGCGCCTCGGTCTCGACCCCTTCCGCGATGACGGCCATTCCCATTCGAACGGCCAGCGCAATCACCATCTCGGCAATGGCTGCGTCATCGGCATTGAGAAGGATGTTGCGCACAAAGCTCTGGTCGATCTTGAGTTGGTCCAGCGGCAGCCGCTTGAGAATGGACAGCGAAGAGTAACCGGTGCCGAAATCGTCCAGCGAGAAGCAGACGCCTCTTGCCTTGAGTGCATTCATCTTGGCGATGATGGCATCGACTTGGGTGATCAGCAGACTCTCGGTCAATTCCAGCTTCAGTCGATGCGCCCTGGCACCGCTGCGTTCAAGCGCTGCCAGAACCTGATCGACAAAGTCAGCCTGATGGAACTGGTGTGCGCTGACATTGACTGCCATTGTCAGGTCTGCGGTCTCGGGCTTGCCGGCCCATTGGGCCAACTGTCGGCAAGCGGTTTCCAGCACCCAGTTGCCCAGGGGCAGGATCAGGCCGCTGTCTTCAGCCACCTGGATGAACTCGGCTGGGGACACCATGCCGCGCGCGGGATGCTGCCAGCGCACCAGCGCTTCGGCCCCGATGATCCTGCCGTCGTTCGTCACCTGCGCCTGATAGTGCAGTACAAACTGACCCTCCAGCAGCGCCCCACGCAGGCCGCTCTCCAGTGCGGCGCGCGCGCTGACCTCGGTCAACATCTGCGATTGGAAGAAGCGCAGGCTATTGCGCCCATCCACCTTCGCGTGGCGCGCGGCCAGTTCAGCCTGATTCAAGGTACGGCCGGCATCTTGCAGGCCTGCACCGTCGACCAGGGTGATGCCGACGCTGGCGCTGCAGTGAACGTCAGAACGGTCGATCCGGTAGGCCTGTTTCAGTGCGAGGAGTATTTTTCCTGCCACCGCCTCGGCTTCGCTCGTTGCCTGCTCAGGGATGTGGCTCAAGTTTTGCAGCAGCACCACGAATGTGCCGCCCCCCAGACGTGCCAGGGTGTCATGCTTTCGGATGCAAGCCCCAAGTCTCTGAGCAACGTTTTGCAGCAAGAGATTGCCATTCTCATGACCCATGGTCTCGTTCAGGCTCTTGAACTGATCCAGATCGACCAGCAGCAGCGCGTCCTGGCGTTGATTCCGGGCGCCTGCAAGTTGGGCTTGTTGCAGCAGCACGATCAGGTGCTGGCGGTTGGGCAGTCCGGTTAAAGGGTCGTAAAACGCCAGGCTCTGGATCTGCTCTTCGGCTGCCTTGTACGACGTGCTGTCGCTGAAGGCGGCAACGTAGTGGCTCACCCAACCGGCTGCATCCCGCACGGTGCTGATGCGAAGCGTCTCCGGAAAGACCTTGCCGTTCTTGCGCCGATTCCAGATTTCGCCCTGCCAAGAGCCGGTGCGGTTGATGCTCTCCCACATCGCAGCATAAAAAGCCCGGTCGTGCCGGCCCGAACTGAGCAGGCGCGGTGTTTGCCCTACGGCCTCTGGGGCTGAGTAGCCGGTAATTTCGGTAAATGCCTTGTTCACCCGCAGAATCACCCGATCGGCATCGGCAATGAACATGCCTTGCTGTGTATCGAAGGCGATTGCAGCGATGCGCATTTGCTCTTCGTCATCGCGCGGCGACAACTCGGTTTTCTTCAATCGGGTGATGTCAGTCAATATCGCGTAGAAGCCCCGAACGTCGCCGGCCACGGCGTCCGGGATGTACTGTGCCAGCGAATGCCGGACCTGTGCGCTGTCAGTCGTTGGGAGGGCGTACTCGAATTGCTGGTATTGACCGTTCAGAGCGGCTGTAATGCAGCGCGCATTGAACTGGTAATTGGCCTCGCCGATCACCTCTCGCATGTGCTTGCCCATCATCTTTGACGGATCCACACCGAACCAGCTGGCGTAGCCGCAGTTGCCAAAGCGGTTGCGCAAGTCCTTGTCCCAGTAGCCAATCATGGCGGGTGCCTTGTCAATGGCCGTCCGCAGATGCTGCTCCAGGTCAGGCAGGGATGCTTCACTGAGTTTATGCTTCGTGATGTCGCGGGATGTGCAGCAGATTCTGTCTTGGCCGTCAATCGAAATGGCATAGGCCTCGACCTCAACGTCGATCAAACTGCCGTCGTACCGCTTGTATCGGCACTCCGAAAAATGGCCTGAAGGCGAACTCAGGGGAGGCATGATCACATCGCGCTTGGCGGCATGGCGGGTGGTGCTGTGCAGATCCCAATCGCTGACCTTGAGCCTGTTGATCGCCGACTCGTCATGACCAAGCATGCTCAGGAAGGCGGGATTGGCTGCAAGCAGCAGGCCCTCAGGATCGAGAATGTGAATGCCGCTGCTCGTTACCTCGGGAACGCTTTGCAGGTGAGCGCGGTTCCGGTGGAAGGCAAGAGCCAACTCATTGACGATGGCAGCGGGACGCCCCGGAGCAGGCAGGTCACTCGTGGTTGGCGCCGGCTCTGAGGGATGTCGTTGGGACTGCATTTCCTTGATATTTGCGGGAGGTTTAACTGTTATCGGACAATGCGCGAAAAGCTTGAGGTCGCCGGTCAGCCGAGGTCGGGCATGCCCGCCTGCTTGACAAATTCAAATGGGTGCCGGTACAACCAGACTGGCCGGTCGTGGCCCGCATAGACGACAGCCGTCGGTCGCAGTTCATGGGCGGCGAACTCCAGACTCACCAGCCAGCCGCCGGGTCGCATTTCGGCGCTGGCTTTGGCCACCGCACGTGGCATGGTTTCCGGTCGTTGAAACATATAGACCATGTCGTATGGCCGCCAATTCTCGCGCCAAATATCGCCCAGACGAACCTTGGCCCAGGGGCAACGCAGCGCTGCCAGCCAGCGCAGGGGCCGGCTAAATTCGATACCGACGCAGCGCGCATCGGGGTAGGCCAAACGGAGTGCCTTCAGGCCATCTCCGGCACCGCAACCAGCATCCAGGACAAGGGCGTTTGCCGATAGCCTGGCACAGGTCGGCAGATCGCGCAGCGCCTGCAAGGGGGTTGGAAAAACGGGTGCATCGCGCCAGGCGTGCACCGGGTACACCAGCAAGGCCAAGGCCAGGGGCAGCAACCATAGCCAGAATCCCTCAGACGGCGCACTGGTCAGGAATACGGAAACCGGAAAGCCCATCGCCAGTGCCAACTGGCGAGCATGGGAAAAACCACGCCAGCGCGCGACGCCCGTCGCTACCAGCCCCAACAGGAATGCCAGCAGCATCGCGACGGCGACGGAGGTTGCGCACGCCAACAGGGCTTTGTAAAGCAGCCAGCTCAGTGCCCACACTGCCAGTGCCGGCAACGGCCATCGAAGGTAGGTAGACAAAGTTGACTGCGTGGTGTGTAAGGCCTGTCAGGTATCGGACAAAGCAGGGCAATCTTAAGGGCGATTTGTCTTATCATGGACGCTCGAAAACACGGTCGAGTCAATAGATGAATAAGGTTTGGCAAATTCTTGGCATCGCTGCGCTAAGCGGTTCGTGTCAGGCTGCCTGGGTCGAGATCGGGGCCAACGAAAGCGGGACTTTTTACGTTGATCGGCCGACCATGCAAAGGTCGGGCAACATCGTGACAATGTGGTACCTGATCGACTTCAAGAAGTCGCAGGTGGACAGCAGCACCAAACCCTTCCTGTCGTCGAAAGACCACAGCGAGTATGACTGCAAGGAAGAGCGCTCGCGAACCCTTTATTACAACAACTACAGCGAAACAATGGGCCGCGGGAAAATCACATTCACCTTGAAGGATCCACTTCAATGGCGACCCGCCGCGGCGGGCACCATTGCACAAGCGCTGTTGAAAATAGCCTGCAGCAAGAAGTAACCCGAGGCGACGGTGGCCGGGCTTCAGGTAAGGCGAGTCAATTGCAGCCCTGGAATTTTTTCTGTTGACAATCCAGGGCCATTCTCTTGGCCTTTGAAAACTGCTCCAGATTCAATGATTTTTCAGACTGATCGCGAACCTTGGCCGCATCCGGATGGCCGGCAAGCGCCGCCAGATAGCTCCACATGTAGGCTCGAACCTGGTCACGCGACACGCCTTGCCCGTTTGCATACATGAAGCCAAGTTTGTACTGGGCCTTGACGTCACCTTGAGCTGCCGCCAGGCGATACCACTTGATCGCCATGGGATAGTCCTGTGGCACACCCTGGCCTTGTGCATACATTGCGCCAAGAATGGATTGGCCGGCGCGGTCTCCGCGCTCGGCAACAGCGCGCCATTTCTTCACGGCGGTGACGTAATCCTGCCGCTCGTAGGCCGCATAGCCGTCTTCCCAATCACCGGCTCTGACCGCATTGCCGGTCATGGACAGCAGGAACAGCAACGCAAGAGATAAGCTCTTCATGTCAGAAGGGTGCTTTGGTCAGTTTTCCGCAATAGCCTTTGACAATCTCAATTTTCCGGCCATCCTTGATGGTCAAGGATTGAAGAAATTCACCGGTGTCGCGGTCCAGTGTAAATTGCTCGCTGGTGACCATGGTGCCGAAGCGTTCAAACATGGCCGGGCGGCTCACAATCGCCTTGTTTCCCTTGACCGCAAGAGCGCCCTTGCGGGACTCCGAAATTGAGAACACACCCTGGTACCAGCCTGCCATGTTCTTGTAATCCAAACCGGCAGCGACCATTTCTTTGTACACCTTGGGTGGTGCATCCAGATCGTTACCGGGCATCGTGTAGTTGGCTTCGCAGATGAGCGTGATGTCCTCCTCGGCGCGCCTCACCTTTTCGGCTTTCAGGCGCTCTTCGGCAGATTGCGAGGGCGACTTGTTGAACCCGATCCATCCACTGGCGTAAGCCAGTGTGCCGGCGGCAACAAAAGCCGCTGTGACCACAAGGGCGGCTATCAATGCTGTATGAAGGGTGCCTTTTTTCATAACAAATGTCCTGTCGATCAATTGAAGGAATGCGCATCCATGGCCTCAGGAAGGCGAAGGCATGTTTCCCTGTATTTGTCGCCACAAGGCAAGCTCTGTCGCCGTCAGCCGATCATTTTTCAAAGCTGCCGGCTCAAATTTCTCAGCATCCGTCATGATGCCCAGCTGGCGAATCTGCGACAGCAGGACTTTGAAGTGCTCGACGGCATGCTCCGGGATGGCTGCGATGGTGTGCAGCGGAAGCAAGGCGACATCGTCCTTCAATTCCCGTTCCCGCTTGACCTTCTCGATCATTCGACTGACTTCCTCCTCGCTCAGGTGCAGGCGTTTGGCCTCCGCATTGATAATGCCCGCCTCGTCCGGTGAAATGATGCCGTCACCCAGCATGGCGTAAACATGCTCCTTCAGGCCCTCGCGTTCGATACGCAGTTGGTCGCTGAATGCAGATGACAGCAAGGCTGCGGGAATCGCAAAAATGCCGATTCCCAATAAGGCCAGGATGATGGTCATGACACGGCCCATCGGCGTTATGGGCGAGATATCACCGTAGCCCACCGAGGCCAAAGTGATGACCGCCCAGTAAATGGATTGCGGTATATTTTCAAACTTGTCAGGCTGTGCCTCATGTTCAAACAGATAACCCAGGCTGGCTGTCAGCACCACCAGCAGCAGCATGACGAAAGCCGAGGCGGCCAGCACCGGCCACTCGCGGGCGATTACTTTGGTCAAGGTTTTGGTGGCGCCGGTGTAGCGCGTGAGTTTGAGCAGACGCAGCAGCCTGAACACGCGCAAAAAGCGCAAGTCGAACAAATGGTGCAGAAACACTTCCAGGAAGAATGGCAGGATGGCCAGGAAGTCGATGACCGATGAAGTCTCTTTGGCCTGCTTGATGCGACCCAATAACGCATGCTGGTAGCGGGGTTCTTCAACGCAGCAATACAGGCGCATGCAGTATTCGAGGGTAAAAATGCCGACCGCTACCGCGTCGAGGATGATGAATTCAAGGTTAAGAAGATAGTGAATACCCTGAACCGATTCAAGCACGACGGCGACCACCGATATCACCACCCACAAGGCGATAAAAGTGTCAAAGAGGCTGTGCAGGTTGCCGCCGAATTCACTCGGGAACACGAGGGCATGCATTTTCTTGCGAAAGGATCGCCCCCGATTGGCGAGCACAAAATCCTTGACAGCAGGTATCAGCACACGAAACAGTTTCAGGATCCGGAGTAGACGCAAGAACCGAAGCATCCGTAGATCCACTGGAATGAAGGCCTGCAGGTAGAACGGCGCTACGGCCAGGAAGTCAATGACGGCGAAAGGACTCGAGACATAGCGCAAATGTGCGTAGCCTTTGTCCTTGAATTCGTGGTCTTCCGGCGCCAGGTAAAGCCTCAGGAAATACTCCACAGTGAAAATGGCAACCGAAAAAATGTCAAAAGCATGGAAGAGAATCTTGTTCGGTTCATAGATCGACGGGATATGCTCGAACAGAAGTACGAATAGATTGGAAACAATAAGGATGGCAATCCAGCGGTCAATATCTTTTTGGTAGTTGCCCGGCAGGTTCGGATCCAGCAGCCAACTGTAAATCCACTTGCGCAAGGGCAAGCCCTGTGCAATGTCGGCCTGGCGGTTATAGCCGTGAATTTGCGGCGTGTTGTTGGCAGGTTCCATGGTGCTTTCCTCAGAATTCGAGTTCGGCGATGCGGATCGGATAAGCGCCCTTGTCACATACCGTGACCCGAATTTGCATCTTCTGGTCGATCTGATCTGATTCGATCAAGGGTGAACTGATGAAGGGTATGGCTGATCCTGGCGCTGTGGCCAGCGTTTTTTCCAGCACCATGCCACCTGCCAGATGGCGGTCTGCCATGTCGCACTTGGCCACCAAAGCAATCGGTTTCCTGGTGAAGGGATTGACCGTCTCTGCCAGGGGTCCGCCCTGCGCTGTCAAGGCTTTCAGGCAGGGTCCCCAGGTTCGTGGCACTGGCGTCAAGAGCGGGGTGGCTGTCGGCGCTGGCATCAAGGGCCCCAGGTCGACCTTTGGGCCGGTTCTTGAACTTGACTCTGATTCTGGATTGGCTGGCGTTGCTTCAGATGCAACGGGCATCACAAGCTGCAGAGCGCCTGCAGCGCAAGACGCCGGTTCGTAGCTCGCTTTGCCGCGATCGAGGCCGGCCTGGGTAAACCATTTTGTCCAATGCTCACCGTTGCGCTTGGTGATTTCATTGTTCATTCCTTCCTGGTAGGCGAGACGACCGACCCAGACGACGCTAACCATTGCAAATACCAGAAAGGCCAGAAAGAATATGTCAGGCAGCGTGAGTCGCTGGCCCTGCAGAGTCGGGTTCTTTATTGAGGCATCCATAGAGCAACTCCGGTTGATTGCCGCGCGCCGCTCAATCGCGGTATCGCACCGTGATATTGATCCGTCGATTTCGAGGATCTTTGGGGTCGTTCGGGTTATAGGGTGCGGTGTCTGCCACGCCTTCAATATGCGAGAAGCGTGCCGAGTTGACACCACGGCGCTCAAGCAGGGCGCGCGTCGATTCAGCCCGCTCGGCCGACAAGGACCAGTTGTTGCGAGTCTGTGAACCCGTGAACGCCAGACTGTCCGTATGCCCGCGCACGCTGAGCTTGTTCGGCATCGAGGCCAGGGAGCGCGAAACCTCCTCGATCAGGGCCTGCGCGCGGGGTTCGAGCTGACTGGTGCCGAGGGCGAACATCGCAAAGTCAGCCTTGTCGATGATCTCGATGCGCAGCCCCTCCTTTTCGCGCACGAACTGCACCTGGTCCTTTATCTTCTGCAGGTTTGGATTTTGCTCAAGATGCTCGCGAACCTCTTTTTCGAGCTTGTCAAAATTGTTCTTGTCGGCCTCTTCGATGATCTTGCGCTTTTCAGCCTGGCTTATCTGTTCGGAATCCCTGGCGTTTTCGCTGTTTGGCGAAGGGTCGTTCTCGGTCGGACCGCCCTCCGATCGGGGTGTCAGGCGTTGCAGGGGTGCCGTCTGCCTGGCGGTATAGGGAAATCCGTCGGTGTCGATGATCGATTTTCCGCCCATGATGCCGTTTGATCCGGCCAGCTTGCCCATGGTGACTTCGCTGTGCGAAGTCGGTTTGAAATAATCAGCGATGCTTTTTCGCTGTGATTCATTGGTTGCGCCGAGAATCCACATCAGCAGGAAGAACGCCATCATGGCGGTCATCATGTCGGCCAGCGCGATCTTCCAGGCGCCACCGTGGGCTCCAGCGTGACCCGCCTGAATTTTCTTGATAATGATGATCGGCGCCAGCGCCTGCGGCACCGCAGACGGGTCTGCGGGCGCTGCAACCTCAGCCGCAGGAATTGCTTCCGGTGGGGTTTGCTGAGACTCTTCTGCATCAGCCATCGTCACTTACCTCTGAGCCCGTCAAAGACTTCGGCAAAGCTTGGCTGGTTGTGATGGCTGATGCCAACGCGCGCTGCCTCAAGAATCAGTGGCATGGGATGACCGTGCATGGTTCCAATGATGATTTGCTTGACCACGCCATAGATCGCTGCCTCATCTTCGATGATCTGGCCCAGGCGCTTGGCCCAGGGTTCCACCAGGCCATAGGCCAGGAAAACCCCCAGAAAGGTACCCACCAGCGCTGCGCCAACCAGTCCGCCCAGAATGGCAGGCGGTTGATCGATGGCGGCCATGGTCTTCACCACACCCAGCACGCAGGCCACAATACCCAGAGCCGGCAAGGCGCCAGCGAGCGTTCCCAAGGCATCGGCATTTTTCAGTTCGTCGTGGTGATGCGTCTTGATCGAGTTGTCCATCACCTCTTCAACCGCGTAAGGGCTCAAGGTGCCTTGGGATACCACCATCAGGCGCACCGTGTCCGTGATGAGGTGCAGCAGAGCGTGGTCTTTGAGGAGCTTTGGGTACTCGCTGAAGATGGCGCTTGAATCAGGTGTTTCGATGTGCGCCTCGAGCGCCACGGCACCTTCGCTCTTGAGGGTTTTCATGACCTTGGAAACACAGAAAATGACGTTCAGATAGTCTTGCTTCTTGTATTTCGGGCCCGAAAAGGTCTTGCCAATGCCGCCCAGGGCTCCTTTGATGACTTGAACGCTGTTGCCGATCAGCAGGCCGCCGACTCCCGCACCCACGATGACCAGGCCTTCGATTGGCGCAGCATGAATAATCGGAGCCATGGATCCGCCACCCATGATGTAGCCGCCGAAAACACAGCCAAACAAAATTACCAAACCTATGATGCCGAACATAAAAGTTCCCAAATAGGGCGATTCCCGTTTGAGCCGGACGCGTCAGCGCTGGCCTGAACTTGTGTGCGAATCGCCTCGGTTCAATGAAAAGTGGACAAAGCCTGTGCTGGAAGCAGCGCTGGAACGTCTTGCCATGCCTGGCGAATATCACTCATCAGTCCATGCACTTCTGCCAGCGCCTGTGGATCATTCTGTGCATTGGCATGAAGCAGGCGACGCGTTACATAGCTGTACAGTTCATTGAGGTTCTGTGCCAGTTCGCCACCTTTTTGAAAGTCAAGCGAGCTTTGCAGACCCACCACAATCCGGCTTGCACGGGACAAACTCTTGCCTTTTTCCTGGATCGCGCCGCGTTGAAGGTGCCCTTGAGCGGCGGTGAGGCTTTCAATCAGCCCGTCGAAAAGCATCTGGATCAGGTCTACGCGGTTGGCGCTTGCCGCCTGGGATGCCAGGTTGTCAGCGCCATACGATTCCATGGCCTTGAAATGAACATGCATGATTCTGAGCTCCTACTGAATGTCTGTACATGCAAGGTATCGGACAATCCGCAGGAAACTTAAGGCCAGCGGCCCAAACACAGGAAAAGTCAGCGCTCAGCCCGGCGAAACCCGCTTCCTGGATGCCGGCAGCTCATCGATATGCAAGCTGCTGCGCAGCTTCTTGACAGTGGCGGAAAGCAGTTGACTGACGCGGGATTCGGTCACACCAAGGACCTCGCCAATTTCCTTGAGATTGAGTTCCTCGATGTAGTAAAGAGTCATCACCAGTTGATCGCGCTCAGGCAGTTCTTCAATGGCACTGGTGACAGCGTGCATGAATTGCTTGTGCTCGAAGATGACCTCGGGTTGTCTTGATGTCTCGTCTGCGATCGTCATCACCTCGTCGGCCATGACTTCAATGGAGAAAGTTTCGAAGCGCTTGGCCTTGCCCCTCCTCTTCTGGAAGACATCGAGGTCGTCACCCACATGCTGCGCAAGCTCCGCCTGGGTTGGTGTGCGCCCAAGAGTCGAAGAGAGATGAATGGTTGCCTGGTTTTCAGATTTGTTGAATGCGGTCGCTGAACGCGGAAGGAATGACAGCTGCCTTACCTCGTCGAGGATGGCGCCGCGCACCCGGCTGAGCGCAAAATTCTCGAAGTCAATCCCCTTGGACGGGTCAAAGGCTCGTGCAGCCTCCAGCAAGCCGATCATTCCGACCTGGATCAGTTCGTCAAGCTCCATGAAGGGTGGAATCCTGACCTTCAGGTGCAAAGCGACTCGCTTGACCATGCCCAGATGCGCCAGGACGAGGGCCTCACTGTTGTCGTGAGCCTCGTCGTACAGGCGATTGGACACTACCATAATGACCTAGGCCCTGAACCTCACCAGCCGCTCGACAAAGAACTGCATTCCGCCAGACAACTGATTGATTTCGGGCAAATTGCAGCTCGAATCAGCCAGACGGTTGAAGTCTCGAGCAGCGCCGCTTCGCGGCGCAAATTCCATGACCGGTTCGTACCTCTTGTGGGCGGCCAGTACGAGTTCGTCATTTTCTATTGACCCCAGGTACCTGGTCGTGTAGTTGAGAAACTGGGCGCAAACATTGTTGATACGCTTGAAGAGGCCTTGCCCGTCAGCCTGGCTGCTGACCGCATTGGGTATCAGGTAGATCTCGTTGAGGTCATAGTTCTGAATCAGCACCTTGATGGTCCCGTAGGCGTCGGCAATGGACGACGGGTCGTCGCGGACCACGATATAGCGGCGCTGACAGGCCGCCATGAAGGACAGTACCGACGGTGAAATTCCGGCCGCCATATCAACGATCAGAAAGTCAAGCTCATCTTCAAGGGCGCTGAAGGCCTGCACGATTCTTGACGCCTGCAATTCGGACAGTCCGGCCAGCTCCATCGCGCCTGATGCGCCGGGAACCAGCAGCACGCCATGGCGCGACGTGACAGTGATGTCCTGCAGGCTTTTTTGACCGCTCAGAAGATGGCCCAGGTTGTAGGGGCAGGCGCAGCCCATCGCGATCTGGGCATTGGCCAAACCCAGATCGGCATCGAACAACATGACGCGATGACCTTTCATCTGCAACGCAATCGCGAGATTGACGGCCACCGTGGTCTTGCCAACACCGCCCTTGCCACTGGCTATGCCTATCACCTCTGTCCGCCCCGGCTTCTTCACTTTTGGCATGGCTTTGTATCAGTTGAACGGTCCCCGAATACCTCTCGGGGCGCCCGCTTTAAAAACTCTTTGGGATGATGAGATATCTCCAACCTGAAGTTCAGTGCTGACCGGGATGGCTGGCGCAGCTACTTGCGAGAAGTTTGCGACAGCCTTGCAAAGCAAGGAATCCAGGGTCAGGTCGGACTTCAAATTGCTGATGTGATCACCGTCACTTCCTATCGATATCCTCAAAGAATTATGGCACATAAACTCCAGCAGGGGCCATGGTTGCGAGGACTCGTCGACCTTGCTTACCATCAGACTTTGCCACTTGATTGCCGATGTCTGGAGGATGCGTTTCAGGGTTGCCGAGGACGAGTCAGCGGGCAGAATCGCGTGACAGGTACAGCTCGGGCAGAGTGCCAGGACCTCTGCGATGCGAGCGCTCATCTGCACCCCGGGGGTATCAATCAGAATCAGGCTGCGTTGCGACAACTCGTTCAGCAGCAATCTCAATGTGTCGGGATCATCGGCGCGAAAGCAATCGGAACCGATCTGGGCCGACAGCATCTGGGTCTGGGACCATGCGCCAAAGCGAGGGTCCTGGTAGTTGATGATGGCCACATTTTTTTGACCGATTTTCGACGCCGCATCGCTTGCGATCCGGGCCGTCATCAAGGTCTTGCCCGCGCCCGTCGGGCCGGCGATGAGATGGATGCCTTTCTGGGGCATCGGCGCGCTGGGCCTGGCAAGGCTGTGGCCGAGTTGATTCTTGATGGCCAGCAGTGCTTCCTGCTCGCTGGTCATGTTCTTGATGGTGTCGAGCAGAAGCGTGCGAAGACCCGTGGGCATGCCCGCTTCGGCGAGGGATGCAAACAGGGGCGCCAGCTCTGGTGTCGGTGTCAGGCCAGCCTGCCAGGCTGAAGTTTGGCGCCCAAGACTGAACTCGCGTCGCATCGCCGCCAACTCGTCCCGCACCATATCGACAATCTCGCGGCTGCGCAGATAGTCGCGCTCATTCTCACCGGCGCGCCAGGCCGGTTCCTGAGCGCTTGTCTGCTGCGTAGCGCCTGCTGGTTGTTGCAAGCGGGCAAGCTGGTTGCCGAAGTCGGTTGGCGGGCGGATGGCCCGGTCTTTTTGCACCAGCGAAAGCTGCGCATCGAGGTCAACAGCGATCACCAATTCCGTTTGTCCATTGACTTTATGGTTTGAAATCACCAACACGTCCTGACCGAACAGGGCGGTGGCCTTGTCAGTGGCGCTGCGCGTGTCAGGTGCCAAAATTCTCTGGAGTTCCATGAACTGAATTCCTTGTTTGAAGTTATGGCTTGTTGTTGGGTTCGGCATGCACGGTGTGGATCACCTTGACCGCCTGATCGTCGGGAATTTCGCCGTACGACAGAATCATCAATTCGCTGACCCGATAGCGAGCCGCCTTGGCCAGCCAGGGCCGGATCGCCGGAGAAACCACCAGCACCGCGGTCTGCCCCAACTCTTCCACTGCCTTGGTGCCTTCACGCAGTGCGCCAAAGAGCCGTTCGGCCAGGCCCGGCTCCATCACAATGCTTTGCCCGGGTGCCTGGGCGTTTTGCTGCAACACGTTATGCAGGAGGTGCTCAAGCGCCGGGTCCAGCGTCATGACGGAGAGGAGGTTCTTGTCGTCGACCAATCCCTGCACAATCATCCGGCCCAGTCGCGGACGCACCAATGACGTCAGTTGTTCTGGATCTTGCGTGCGCACGCTGACTTCGGACAGGGTCTCGACGATGGTGCGCATATCACGAATTGAGACCGAATCACTGAGCAGGTTTTGCAGCGTGCGGGTAAGAACGCCCAGCGAGAGCTTGCCCGGGACCAGGTCCTCGACGAGCTTGGGCGATTTGGCGGCCAGCTTGTCGAGCAGTTGCTGAACGTCATCGTGGCTTAGCATGTCAGACGCGTTGTCTCGAAGCACCTTGTTCAGATGTGTGACCATGGCGGTCGTTGCATCGACCACCTTATAGCCAAGCGCGCGGGCATGGTCGCGCTGCGAAGGCTCAATCCACACCGCTTCCAGGCCAAATGCCGGCTCCTGCGTGGCAATGCCCTCAAGGCTGCCGTACACCTGGCCTGGATTGATCGCCAACTCACGTCCCACCTTGATCTTGCCGCGTCCCCTGATCACACCCTTGAGGAGGATGTGATAGCTGTCAGGATCGATGCTCAGCGCATCTCTTATGCGCACCGGCTGGATCAGGAAGCCGAGTTCGGCCGACAACTTCTTGCGCACGCCTTTGACGCGTGTCATCAACTGGCCCCCGGTTTCTGGATTTACCAGCGGGATCAAACCATAGCCAATTTCGAGCCCAACCAGATCAACCTGGTTGAGATCATCCCATTCGAGTTCCTTGGGTTGCTCAAGGGCAGCGCTGGCTGCGGCCTCTGCCGGGGTTGGCTCATTCTGCGCGGCCTGCCTGTGAAGAACCATCAGACCCAAACCAGCGGCACACGCTGCCAGGGTGACAAATACCAGGTGCGGCATGCCCGGAACCAGCCCAAGAATGGCGATGATGCTCGAAGTTACAAACAGTGCTGAAGGGTTTCCCAACTGGGTTCCGGCCTGCTCGGTCATTGACTCGGAGGTTGTCACGCGGGTAACGACGATGGCGGTGGCAAGCGACAGCAGCAGCGAGGGAATCTGTGCGACCAGACCGTCACCGATTGTCAGCAGGGAATAGATTCGTCCGGCTTCGCCAAGTGACAGGCCATGCTGCCCGATCCCGACCGCTAGCCCGCCGACCAGGTTGATGATCAGGATCAGCATGCCCGCTATGGCGTCGCCGCTGACAAACTTGGATGCGCCGTCCATGGATCCAAAAAAATCTGATTCCTGGGCCAGTTCGGCGCGACGCTGCTTGGCGGTCTCCTGATCAATCACGCCGGCATTCAGATCCGCGTCGATCGCCATCTGCTTGCCAGGCATTGAATCGAGGGTAAAACGGGCATTGACCTCGGAGACACGCCCGGCTCCCTTGGTTACCACGACAAAATTGACGATCATCAGGATGGAAAAAATGATGAATCCCACCACGTAGTTGCCGCTGATCACGAACTCTCCGAAGGCGGCGACAACTTTGCCGGCAGCGTCGTGCCCCTCATGCCCGTTAACCAGAATGATTCGCGTCGAAGCCACGTTCAGCGCCAGTCGGAGCATGGTTGCAAACAGCAGAACCGACGGAAAAGATGAGAACTCCAAAGGCTTTCGGGTGCCGATGGCGATCATGATGATTAGAACGCTCGAGGTGATGTTGAATGTGAACAGCACGTCCAGCAGGAACGGCGGCAAGGGCAAAACCAGCATGCCCATGATCAACAGCACCAGAGCCGGAATGCTCAGGTCGGTGTAGTTGAATTTCGACATGTGATGTCGAATAGATGACAGTGTCAGGGTAGACATGGGTCGTGTAAGTTGGCTCCGGGCCGTGTTAGCAGTGGTGCGCGTTGTTTTGTAAGGGCGTGGATGCAAAGTCCATGCCATGCATTGTTGACAGGTGCCTGGGCGGCAATTCCTGTCCCGTCACGCTTCTTGCTTGGTGCTTGGCATCCGCCATCCTGGCGACACCTTCAAGGCTAGAACACTGTGGACTCAAATCAACTGTTTACGATCGCCGATCAATATTCCCCCACCCTGGAGGCGCTGGCGCAGGGAGTCCCTGGTGGGATCGCACCGTCAGCCAGAACGGACTTTGCCGATCTGTTCAATGGCCAGATGCTGGCACAGGTGCGGCAAGAGTTTGCCGCACCGGCTCAGGTTCAGGTGGATTTGCAACTGGTTTCCCTCGGGCCGAAAATGAACCTGATCACGGCAGACGTGCCGCTCCCCGATCTGGACAGTCTGGCCTTGTTTGCGCGGGCACAGGGCTTGGACGAGGAGGCTGTCAAAACGCTGTTCGGCAGTCCGGCAAAGGAAAAAGACGCGCCGGCCGCGAGCGGGGTCAACGCCGCTGGCGCGCCGGACTTCCCTGTCCAGAGCAGGGCTCAGGAGGCAAGCGATACCGTTCTGCAACTGGCAGTTTCTCTGGGCTGGTTGCCCCAGGCTGGCGCTGTGGTGCCGGGGGTCGCGCAGCGTCCGCTGGTGTCGGCCCTATCCATATCAACGGCTTCGCCACCAGCGCTGGTTTTACCAGCAACACCGGTTTTGCCAGCAACGCCAGTTTTGCCAGCACCGCCAGCCTTATCCATAGCGCCGATCTTGCCAGCAGAACAGGCGCCGATTGTTGCCAATACTTTTGATCTGACGGATCTGTCTGCGTCAGGCACAGCCCGGGTCGGCTCCGACCGCGGTGCGCAAGGCGCAGAGGTGCTGGGCCCGATGCCACCTGCGCTGGCGCTGTTTCCCGCAAGCACGCCGGGGCTTCAGAGGCACAGCATCGAATTCGCGCCGCCGCCTGCTGATGCCATCAGGACGGCCGACCCAATGATCGCAGCGCTGGTTTCCCTGCAGATAAGCCAGCGAGCGCCGACAGTGGCAAGTCTGCAAAGCGCTGCCGTCGCCGAAGTGCCTCCTCAGCCGATGGATGATGTGATGCAACTGGCGCTGCGCGTCCGGTTTGATGTAAGCAACCAGGAGATAACGCGTCGCCTTTCCCTGATGTCGGGCAATTCCCAAAAGGCAAGTTGGGCCGCCATATCGTCTGCAGCGACCAGCGAAATCCTTGTGCATGCGGGCACGGGTAAACCCTTGGAGTCGCTCGTCATCGATCTGCCCGCAGCATGGCTTGCGGGTGTAGATCAGGGCCTGCTCTCGTCGGTGTCAGATTCCGGTGGCGGCGCGACGCTTCTAAATAGTGTGTCAGGTGAAACTGCCAGATCGGTGGCCTTCGGCCTCGGGACAGGGTCCGTTGCCGATGCCAATACTCAAAATGCGCTGGCAGAGCAACGCAGCGCGCAATACCAGCAACTGGCGGATCGGGTCGGGCAGTCCCTGGGCGAGCGTCTTCGTACCCAGATAGACAAGGGCGAGTGGAAACTCCAGTTGCGGCTGCAGCCCGAAAGCCTGGGCCGTGTCGATGTCGCCCTGGAGATGCATGGGGGTGCTCTGGATGCTTCCTTTGCATCGGATAACAGCATGACGCGGGACCTGATTCTTCAAGGCGCAGGAAAACTGAGAGAGACCTTGTCGCAATCTGGCATGGCAGTTGCTACTGTCTGGGTGGGTGGGGACCAAGGACGCAACCATGACGGAAATCCGACAGCAGGACGATTCTTCAAGGGAGCCTCCGGCGCGACCCGAAAAAGCGAGGGCGAAGGTGTGCCCCGCGTGGATTCCCAAAGGAACATCTCGACAAGCTCCGAGGGTCTCGATGTTCTGGCTTGATGCGTGGTTGGCGCATTGATTTGATTCAAAAAAACGAGGTGCTACATGGCTGAAGAAACTCCAAACACGGAAGCTCAACCAAAAGCGAAGAAGCCGCTTGTGAAGATCATTGTTGCAGCGGTCGCGGTGGTCGTCCTGTTGGCGGCCACCGTTGCCGGAACACTCTTTGCGACGGGATTCTTCTCGCCCAAGCCAGTTGAAAGTGCCGACGCCATGCTCGACGGCGAGGACCCGGTTCATGGCGCACCTGCGGCAGACGCGGGCCACGGAGCGCCAGCGAAGGCAGACGCCGGCCATGGGCCCGCACCGAAGGCAGATGCCGGGCATGGAACGCCAGCCAAGGCAGACTCGGGTCATGGCGACAAGAAAGCTTCAGCCAAAGACGGTCCCGCCGGCAAGATGAAGACCAAGTCGCCCGAACTGACCCGCTTTGAGTACACCTACCATCAGCTCGAGCGTGAATTCCTGGTCAATGTATCGGGCTCGCGCAAAGTGATGTCAGTTCAGATCGCCGTCATGACGCGTTACGACGAGCGCGTCATCACCAACGTCAAGAAGCATGAATTCGCCATCAGATCGGTGGTCATGGATGTGATGCGCGTCACCACCGAGGCAGACCTCGTCAAGCCGGATTTTCGCAAAGAGCTGGCCGTGCGCATACGTGACGCCATGAATGGCCTGATTGAAAAATACGAAGACTTTGGCGGCATCGAGGATGTCCATTTCACGTCGTTCATTGTGCAGTGAAGTCCTGGCACGACACCGGTCCCGACCTCAATGGCAAACAACCTGCTCAGTCCTGAAGAGATGACGGCCCTTACCGAGGGCGTCATCGACGGGTCCATTGCGGTGGATACCGGCTTCAACACGGCCGCACGTGTCAAGAAACATGATCTGGCGAGCGAAAACAGCAGTCTGGGTGTCAATGTGGCGTCGATCGACATGATCAACGAGCGCTTCATACGCCTGTTTCGCCTGGCCCTGATGGAAGTGCTGCGAAGCAACCCGCGCATCAACGCAACCAAGGTGCAGATTGTGCGTTTCGGCGACTACATCAAGGGTTTGACAGCGCCTTTGTCGGTCAACACGGTGCGCATGAATCCGCTCAGGGGCTATTCGCTGGTCGTCATTGATCCGAGCATCGTGTTCAGTTCACTGGTGAGTTTTTTTGGTGGTTTTGGTCATGGCGGGGTCGGAAATCTGGCGCCCGGACGCATGTTCACGCCGACCGAGGTCCGCATCATCAAGATGATTCTGGAAGTGACTTTTCGAACGCTCAAGGACGCCTGGTCACCCCTGCTCGCACTCGATTTTGACTTGGTGAGTTCCGAGATCAATCCCCAATTCGCACAAATAGCCGATGAGAATGATCTGGTTGTCGTCAGCCGTTTCGAAACCGAAACCAACGCCAAGAATGGCGGCTTCATCGATCTGGTCAATCCCTACGCGTCGCTCAAACCGGTGCGAGAACTGCTCAGCAGCCGGGTGCAGACCGGTGAAGGAAATGAAGAGTCGGACAAACAGTGGCATGACCAGCTGGACAGCGCGGTCAGCGCCGCCTGCCTTCCGGTGAACGTCATTTTTGGAACGATTTCAGTCACCTTGAAAGTTCTGGAGTCGATGCAGGTGGGCGACGTCCTCTATTTCAAGAAAACAGACAAGGCCGCCATGCAGGTCAATGGCATCCATGCATTTGACGTGCTGGTCGGGACCTTGGGCATGCAGACCGCAGTCCAGATCGAGCAGGCCGTCGTGCCCGGCTACCAGTAAAACCCCAGGATCACTGACATGAATGAAACCCTTACTGACAACACTGTTGCCGCTGGCGCGGACGCATGCCAGATCAACCCTGACGTACTTCAAAACATCAGCGTCACGCTCTCGATCGAGGTCGGCCGTGCCGTCATAAAAATTCGCGATCTGATGCGCCTGACCCAGGGCAGCGTGGTCGAACTCGATCGAATCGCGGGTGAGCCGCTGGACTTGCTGGTCAACAACACGGTCGTGGCGCAGGGCGAGGTGGTGCTGGTCAATGAGCGCTATGGCATTCGCCTGACGCGCGTTGTTCCCGCCTCCGAGCGGATAAAGAACCTCTAGGGCATCGCATGCTGGCAACTGGTGCTGGATTTGACTGGTTTCGCTACGCCGGCGGCGTGGCGCTGGTTCTGTTTCTCCTGGTCGGCATGCTTTGGCTGCTGCGCAGGCTCAAGGGGCAGCAGAGTGCACAGCAAGAACCGCGTCGGCTGCAGGTGCTCGAAACACTGAGCCTCGGGCCGCGGCAAAAGCTTTCCTTGCTGCGGGTCGGCTCAAAGCTGGTCCTTGTTGGCATCACCGCGGGTCAATTTACCGCGCTCGGTCATTGGCCAGACACTCAAGCAACACCGGGGGCCGATCTTGTTTCGTAAACTGGCTCTGTTTCTCATTCTGGCCGTGCCGCTGGCAGCATGGTCGCAGGGCCTGCCGATGATCAGCGTCAGCGGCGTCGGCAAAGACGCTCAGTACAGCCTGTCGCTGCAGTTGCTGGCGCTGATGACGACCATCACGCTGCTGCCATCGCTTCTGCTGATGATGACGTCGTTTGTCCGGATCATCATTGTCATGTCGATCCTTCGCCAGGCGCTCGGAACGGGTCAAACGCCCCCCAACACGGTGCTGGTCGGACTCTCGCTGTTCCTTACTCTTTTTATCATGTCTCCCGTCCTTACCGAGGTGCACCAGAAAGCGCTGCGGCCCTACCTTGAGCAGGGAATGAACTTTGACAAGGCGCTGGCTGCGGCGGAGCAACCGATACGCGGCTTCATGCTCAGGCAAACCAGGGAAGATGACATCGCGCTGTTCGTTGAGATGGCGCAAAAAACCGAGGTCGCCGGGTCTGAATCGGTTGCCTTCACAACCCTGGTGCCTGCCTTTATCACGTCCGAGCTGAAAAGCGCCTTCACCATTGGCTTCCTTGTCTACATTCCCTTTGTCGTCATCGATCTGATTGTTGCCAGCGTCCTGATGTCGATGGGCATGATGATGCTATCGCCCATGATGATATCGATGCCATTCAAGCTGATGCTGTTTGTTCTGGTCGATGGGTGGAGCCTCATCATGGGGTCGTTGGCCGCCAGTTTCGTCACTGCCTGAGGCTGGAAAATGGACATTGCCGCCGTCGTCGATCTGGGCCATCAAGCCATCTGGATGACGGTTCTCGTCTCCGCCCCCCTGCTTGGGATGGCGTTGGCCGTGGGCCTGCTGATAGGCATTGTTCAGGCCGCCACCTCCATCAATGAGTCAACGCTCTCGTTTATTCCAAAGCTGGCAGCCATGGCCATCACCCTGTCCATCGTGGGTGGCTGGCAAATCGCCATGCTGGTTGACTTCATGCGCAGTCTGTTTCACCGGATACCGGGTCTTTTCAACTGACGCAAGCGATGGACACACCATGAATCTGCTTGCTGCAGATATCGTCGAGCGTTTTGACACGTTTTTGTGGCCGATGCTGAGGATATCGGCCCTGCTGATTTCCGCGCCTGTCTTCTCGCTGCATGCCCTGAACTTGAGAGTCCGGATACTGCTGGGCCTTGCACTCACCTGGATGGTCTATCCGCTGCACCAATGGCCGCATATCGACCCCATGTCTGCCGACGGGATTCTGGAAATTTTCAACCAGTTGGCGATCGGCCTGTTGATGGGACTGACCCTGCAGGTGGTCACGGCCGCCTTGTTGGTCGCCGGGCAATCGATCTCCAATGCGATGGGACTTTCGATTGCCAACATGCTCGATCCGAACCTCGGCAACGTGCCGGTTCTGGCGCAGTTTTTGCTGATACTCTCGACCTTGATATTTGTCAGCCTGGGTGGGCATGCCATTTTGCTCGGATTGGTGGTGGACAGTTTCTCGAGCATGCCGATTGGCAAACAGTTGCTCAGCGAAGCTGCCTGGGCGCATCTCGTGGCCTGGAGTTCCATGATATTCCTGGGCGCTGTGCTGACCGCCTTGCCGGTGATGGTGGCCCTGCTCTTTATCAACATCGGACTCGGCGTTGCCACGCGGGCTGCGCCAAGTTTGAACATATTTTCAGTCGGATTTCCGGCCATGATAGCGGCCGGATTTGGGGTCCTGATGCTGGCGCTGCCAAGCATCGCAGGACGGATCCAGTGGCTCTGGCTGCAGGGCTTCGTGCAAGTTCGAAGTGTGGTCGGAATAAGCTGAAGGCCGCTTCAATATGTCAGACGAAGACGGCTCTCAGCGCACCGAGCATCCCACCGCCCGGCGCCTCAGGCGCGCACGCGATGAAGGCCAGGTAGCGCGCTCGGTCGAGCTTTCAGCGGCGGCCGTCATGCTCTCGGCGACCGTGATGTTTTTCATGATGGGCGGTGCCTGGCTGAAAACCCTGTCAGGCTATTTTGCGGCGGGCTTTACGTTTGACCGGAAACTGCTGGAGACACCGGCGCTTCTGCCAGCGGCGTTTGCAAGCCAGTTATCGCACGCCTTCATGCTCCTGTTGCCGGTCATGCTGCTGGTTCTGGTGGTCGCGGTGCTTGCCGCCGGCGCGACCGGCGGCTATCTCTTCTCGATTGATGCGGTGCTGCCCAAGTTTTCCAAACTGAGCCCCATGGCGGGAGTGAAAAGAATGTTTGGACCCAACGCGGCCATGGAACTTGTCAAGGCAGTCCTCAAGTGTTCGATTGTTGCGGTGGTTCTGCTGGTGCTTATCGATCGGCATTCCTCGGAACTTCTGTTGCTTGGTTCGATGGGCTTGAAACCGGGGCTTGCCCTTGCCGGGTCCCTGCTCAGCGAGTCGGCGCTTTGGCTGACTTTCAGCCTGGTTTTCATCGCCATGATCGATGTGCCTTATCAGCGCTACACCTTCATGAAGCGCATGCGCATGACCAAACAGGAAATCAAGGATGAGATGAAGGACATGGAAGGGCGGCCGGAAGTCAAGGCCCAGATTCGAAGGCGTCAGCGCGAAGTCGCCAACGCAAGAATGATGCAGAAAGTGAAGGAGGCAGATGTCATCATCACCAACCCCGAACACTTTGCTGTCGCTCTTTCCTACGACCCGAGCGCCGATGGCGCGCCCATCATGCTGGCAAAAGGCGCTGATCACATGGCCTTGAGAATCCGCTCCGAAGCCAAGAACCATGGCGTCGAAATCTTCGCCGCTCCGGAGCTTGCGCGCGCTCTTTATTTCACGACAAACCTTGGGCAACCGATTCCCGATGCGCTGTATTTTGCTGTCGCTCAGGTGATCGCCTACGTCTTTGGCCTGGGGCAAAGCCATCCGGGTGTTGCTCCGGGGGCCAAGCCAATTCCCCAGATTCCTGCTTCCATGCTGTTTGATGCAGATGGCCACCTTACTTCGACACAGGATCAGTCAAGATGACAATGCCGTTTCGCCCAGGCGCACAAGATGTTTCGCTCGCCACGCCCCTGCTGTTTCGGGCGATCGATCGCCTTCGCCTTGAGGGTTATGTGGCCTCGCTCACGCAGGATGGCATGAGCCTGTCAATGGTCAGCAGCCAAGAAGCCATCCTTGATTACTACAGCAAACTGCTTGTCGCCCGGCTGCGTCAGACGGCACCTGATTTCACGGTGGAGGTCTATTTTCCGGCAAGTTCCGAGGCGCTTCTTGCGCGTTTCAATGAGGTGCTGGTCAATAGCTCGATACAGGAGGCGATGGACGGCAAAGTCAGCCTTGCCGCGCCGCGCATATGGATAGTTCATGATGCCAGCGCGCTGCCAGACCATGAAATCAAGCTCCTGGCACGTCTGGTACAGCACTTTCCGGCGGCCAACATCAGGGTTGTGCTGCTGATGACGGTGGCCAGCCAAAAGCCGAGCCTGTTAAGTTCCTTCGGGCGCAGCATCTTATGCTGGGAAATCGAGCCTCCAACGCCGGAGCAGGCGCAAAACATGCTGACCGAAGCCAGAGCCGACGGCCGCGAGGCTGCGGTGCAATCCCTGCTCAAGAACTTGTCGTTGTCCAACGTGATACCGATCCGGCCTGAACCGCTGCTTGCCACAACGCTGCCGTCGAAGGAGGCTCCTGAGGACGCCGAACCGATGCCGGTGACGGCGGCAATTTCGGGCGCTAGATGGCGCTGGATGGTTGGCGGCGCCGCCTCGCTGATTGCCTCGGCGCTGTTGGTGGCCATGTTTCACGCCTCATCACAGGGCGCCGGCGGACTCACCTGGAGTTGGCAGGCACTGATGGCTGGAGGAAGTCCGATGGCCAGTGCGGCTCGGCCCGTTGCCGCGGCCACTGCCTCGACGCAGCAGGCCAAGGGTCCGATCGCCAATGCCAGTGCCGCTCCAGGCCCGGCACCCCTCAATGGGGCGAGTGCGCCGCCCGTCGAACTCATTCTGCCAACGGCCACGCGGCCAATCAGCGGTGAGCCGGTCGAAACCGCCGCAGAACGTGCTGTCCCGGTCAATCGGCCATTTGAATTGCTGGTTGGACAGGGTTGGGTAGAGCAAATGCCCAAAGGCGCCTTCTTGATTCAGCATGTTGCTCTACCCACCTACCAGCAGGCAATGCTCTGGACGCAGCGGCACCCGGATCTGGCGAGTGCCCGCGTTGTTGCGACCTATGTGCCACCTGAAAAAATGCCGCAATACGTTGTGGCGTCAGGACCCTTTGTTTCATTTTCCGAAGCCAGAGCCCGCATTCAGGGTGGCGGCATTCCTAAAGATTCGCAGATTCGGTCCGTGCTTTCGATCAAGGAGCGCATGGCCCCTGCGCTCGCCGAGGACGGCAGCGCCAAGCGCAAGGAGAAAACTCAATGAGCGAAACGCAATTCATCCGCAGCACGGAGCCGCATGAGGTCAACCTGCCAGAAGGCAGCCATGTGGCCAAGAGCAGATCAGCCGACGCGGGGGAGCCTGTCGTGCGGCAATTGATTGTCGAATCCGAGCCACTCGAAATCGTACAGGTCCTGGCTGACCGCAGAGTTGACCTGCCGCCGCCAATTTCCGGGTTACCGCTCGCTGATGCGACGCTGAAAGTTGCTGCCATTGAAGATCCTGGCGCTGCGTCGGTGCGCCCTGCGGATGAGCAGGGGGCTAGGCCGGAGGCCTCTGTTCTGGAACCAGCAACGGACTTCCCCGCGCGCCTAATTCATCTGAAGATTGAAAACAACAAAGTTCGCGGCGAACTCGACGGTCTTGAGGACCTGTTCAATTCAGGTGTCTGATTTTTTGCAAGCAGTCCGAATCATGATTCCCAGGTGAACCCTATGACAACCGAAACAACTTCCCCCTCTGCCGTTGGTCAAACCGACGTCACGCAAGACATTCAATCAGCGATGTTCGATTCGGCAGAGTTGGCCACGCGCAGTGCGTCGCTGGCGGCAAAGGCCGGTCTTGAAATGCATCAGGGCGCGCAGGAGCTGATGAAGACATCGGTTTCCCAGCAGAAGATAAACAAGATCCTCTTGGGCATCTTTGGCGTCATGTTGCTGCTGGCGCTGACCCTGTTCACGGTCATCAGTTATCGCTTGCAGGACCGGGTCAGTCAACTCGACGCCATGGTATTGGCGGTCGGCAAAAGGGTTATCAGCATGGACGCGGCCGTCGAGTTGTTCAACTCGGTCAGTGATGTCGTCAAGGACGTCTCGCAAAAGCAGGATGCGATCAGCAATGCCCAGGGAAAACTGGAACAGCGCATCGATGAAGCCATCAAAAGCACGCCGGTGCTGCCGGACTTGAAGGCTAAACCAGTGGACGACAAAACCAAAGAACTTCTCAGGTTGATCCAGGAAGTCAATGCCAAACTCCAGTTGCAGGCCAGTTCCGTCAAGTCTGTCTCCGCGCAGGTCCAAAAGCTGCAGGGCAGTCTGCCCGATGCCGGCAATTTCCGCCGTGACATGGAGGCCATGGTGCAGCAGATGAAGGAGCGCTCTGTGCCGGAAGCGGCTGTCGCTGCCGCAGCGCCAAGCAGCATCAAACAACGCGAGCGGCTGGTTCAATTTCCCAGAACATCAGCCGCCGGTGCGACGACCGAAAAACCATGATGCCGGGTTGCCGATGGCGTCGGGAAATCAGGCCGGGCGCAGGCCAAATTTCTGTATCTTCTCGATCAGCGTTGTTCTCTGGAGATTCAGGATGCGTGCGGTTTGCGAGATGTTGCCGTTGGTGCGACTCAGCGCCTGAGATATGAGATCGCGCTCAATCTCCGCCAGTCTGTGCTTGAGTGACAAGCCCTCGGGCGGAAGAATCGGCAGTGCCTGCGACAGCATGGTTATCCTCTCCACCTCGTTGCCCAGGATCGGGGAAGCGTCATCGGCCGTTCCGCCTGGTCCGGGGTTCGCCTGCGGCATGGCCATGTCCAACCGGTTCCGCGTCTCGCCGTCGGCGGGATCGGCGCCCTGCAGCGCAACCAGGCCCCTAGGCAGCAAACTGGCGGGCAGAGCATGAAATTCAAGGCATTGACCACCAAACAGCGTGCTGAATCGGTCGATCAGGTTCGACAGTTCGCGAACATTTCCAGGCCATGTATAAGCTTGCAGTGCCTTGAGAAAAGTCGCCGAAAAGGTGATCGGTTTCTGATTGCTGGAGGCATGCTGCCTGGAGAAAAACTCAAGCAGCAGGGGCACATCACTGATTCGTTCGCGCAGCGCCGGTGTGTTCAGAGGAATGACGTTGAGCCGATAGTAGAGGTCCTCCCGAAAACGGCCCGCCAGAATTTCAGCCTCCAGGTCCCGGTGCGTTGCGGCAATCACCCGCACATCCACCGGAATTGAGCGCACGCCACCGACCGGATCGATTGTTTTTTCCTGCAGAACGCGCAGCAACTTGACCTGAATCTCCAACGACATGTCACCGATTTCATCGAGGAATATGGAGCCCCCGTGCGCCAGCTCAAAGCGGCCCATCTTGTCCGTGATGGCGCCGGTGAACGCACCTTTCTTGTGTCCAAAAAGCTCGCTTTCCAGCAACTCTTTGGGTATGGCAGCGCAGTTGATCGGAACAAAATTGCCGGCCGCGCGGTTGGACTGCGTGTGCAGTGATCGCGCCACAATCTCCTTGCCGGTGCCGCTCTCTCCAGTGATCAACACAGTCGAGCTGGATACCGCCACCACCGGCAGAATCTTGCGCAGAGCCCGTATTGCGTCGCTCTCTCCGACGAATGCAAGCGAATTTTGGGAGTGCCGGTTACTCAACTGTGCGTTCCGATATTTTTGAAACTGAATCCAAAGGGACTACCTTGATAAAACATGCGGACCAGCACTGCGCGAACTGCTGCGCTGCCAACAAAAAAACGGTCCCACGTCGTCCGCCGCGCGACCACTCGCTGGCTTTTTTTCGGATGATAACAGGGTAAGATGAAACAACTTGGTGACGCAAGAGGTAAGCAGTGAAAAGTCCAGTTGAAGATGTGCCCGTCGATCAGGCTGGCGCTGACTCCGTACCGCCATCGATCTGTTTGCCTCCAGCGCGGTTTGATGGCGGCGCTGCGCACAACAATATCGGGTTCATGTATGCCACCGGCCTGGGCGTTGAGCAGGATTATGCTGAAGCTCTCAAATGGTACGGCCTGGCAGCGCAGCAGGGCTATGAGCCGGCACAGATCAACCTCGGCGTCATGTATGCCAACGGTCAGGGCGTTGAGCAGGATTATTCACGCACCCTCGAATGGTATCGATTGGCCGCGGCCAAGGGGTCTGCGGCGGCCCGCTATGCCCTGGGCGTCATGCATGCCAACGGTCAGGGCGTTATGCAGGATGAGGTGCAGGCGCGCCAGTGGTATCTGCTGGCGGCCGAGCAGGGTCATGAGAAAGCCCAGTTCAACCTGGGTCTGATGTTCCTCAATGGTCAGGGCGGTGCGAGCGATGAACCACAAGCCATCAAATGGTTCGAGGCGGCCGCCGACCTGGGCAGCGCGGCAGCACAATACAGCCTTGGCGTCATGTACGACAGCGGGCGCGGAGTGGCCCAGAATCACGAAGCGGCACGCGGCTGGTATCTGCTTGCGGCAACCCAGGGCGACACTTTTGCACAAGTCAACCTTGCCTTGCTGCATCACAACGGGCAGGGCGGGTCGCCGGATTTTGCCCAGGCCCTCAAGTGGTACCACCTGGCCGCTGCCGATGGCGACCCGCACGCTCAATTCAACATCGGTGTCATGCATGCCAATGGACAGGGGGTCGCGCAAAGCCATGCACAGGCTTTGCGCTGGTTTGACATGTCTGCGGCGCAGGGTGATCGCGTTGCGCAGCACAACCTGGGCCTGATTTACCAGAGCGGCCAGGGCGTTGCCCGGGATGACGCGCAGGCCCTGAAGTGGCTTCGCCTGTCGGCAGCGCAAGGGTTTGCCCCAGCCCAGGTTGACCTCGGTTGGATGTATGCCAACGGACAGGGCACGCTGCAGGATTATGAGCGTGCCCACATGTGGTTCAACATGGGTGCGGCAGCGGGCAATCCGGACGCATTGAACGGCCGCGACCTGGTTGCCAATCAAATGACGCCGCAGCAGATTGCGCAGGCGCAGAAGATGGCGCGCGACTGCCAGAAGCGCAACCTGATCGAACCTGATTGAAGCTCGGTCGGGTCATGCAAGTTCAAGCCCATTTTTCCGGAATCCGCCAAGCCGTCACAAGGCAACTGGAGGGTGCTGCTCAGTGCGTGCGGGTGCTCGCCTGCCGGTTCACGGACAACAAGCTGTTTGAAGCGCTGCTGTCGTGTCAGCGTCGGGGCGTGGCAGTCTCGCTGATTATTTCGGATTGCGATGTCAATCGTCAGTCATCGATCGCCTGGGAGCGCCTCAGCGCCCTGGGCGGGCGAATTTTCCGCCTGCCTGACGGGCCCGATGTGGTCGAGGACTTTGACCGATCATTCTGTCTGATTGACAACGCAAGCGTCATCAGCGGTGATTTCAAATGGACCCGGTTACAGGATGCAGCGACGCAGGTTTCCATCTTGATCCAATGCGACGAGGAGATTGTGGCGTACTTTGAGCGCAGGTTCGCGCGTTTGACGGGCGAGCCATGGCAGGCCAGCGAACGCAGCGGCGGTGAGCCTGACCCGTTGGCTGCCTCGATCCTTGAGCACGGCGCGGGCCTGAGCCAGTATCAGGACCCCGAGCTTGAAGAATTGCGTTTGCGCGCCCGGATGATGGAGGCAAGAGTCCTGGCTGTCGATACCGAAATTGCGGATATGCATCGGCAGATTCATCTGTTTGACCATCAGCAGGAACGGGCGATTGGCGACCTGACGCGCCGCTTTCTCGACCTCAAGCGCCGCTATCTGCATGCCATGTACCGTGAGACGCAGGAGGACCTGCAACGCCAGCAGGCGCAGGCGGCGGACGATGTCTATCGGCAGTATCAGGAGGCGCAGGCTGACCGTTCTCTGGAGGCTGAGCCCGAACAACTCGACCCGCAGCAACAGCGCGAACTCAAGCAGTTGTACCGGAAACTCGCCATGCGATGTCATCCTGATCGCGTCAGAGACGAGGACAAGGCGCATGCCAACGTATTTTTTCAGCAGTTGCAATTGCTGTTTCAGAACAGCGATCTGGACAGTCTGAAGAAGTTGAAGACCCGGATCGAGGCCGGCCTGGGTGTCAAGGACGACCTGGTCTCGGCCGATCAGTTCCAGTACCTCCGGCAGCACCTGAAGGATTTGCAGCAAACCCTGGTGCAGAGAAATCAGCAACTGGCCTCGGTCTGCCAGAGCGCGAGCTGGCAGGAACTCAGTTCGAAGCCGGACTGGAGCAAATGGTTCGAGCAGCAGGCCGAGCGCCTCAAGGCTGCGCTGCAGCACTACATGACCGAGTTGAACCAGCTTTCACAGGAGCTCCGCGCGTGAATGCGCTGGTACCTGCTGCCCCGCAGAATCAGCTTTCAAGTGCCTTGCTGCAGCGTTGCGATATTGTTCGGGTCACGCTCGGCAGCCTGCAGCAGGCTGAAGTCATGCAGTTCTTCGAACAACAGCCCGAGCTCTTTTTTCAGTGCTTGCAACGCCATTACGCGCTGAGTCCGGCGCAACTTCTGCACGACGCCGATCGATGGAACTGGAAATTGCTGAGCGCCAATCGCGCGATCGACTGGACCCGCGAGGGGCTGGCGCTTCTGGGCGGTCAATTGGGTTGGGGCAAGCTCAGCGCGGACGCTCAATTGCCGTGGAGCAGCGAACTGATTGCCTGCTTTCAGGAGCACTGGGATTGGGAACGCCTGCGGAGAAACCCCGGTTTGCCTTGGAATATCGAGCTGATTGATGGCTACCGGGATCGGTGGGACTGGGGCTGGCTCAGTTGGCACGCGGGGCTTCCATGGAGCACCCAGCTCATCGATGGCTACGCTGACCGCTGGGACTGGGCCGGCTTGAGCGCCAATCCCTCGCTGCCCTGGAGTTGGGGACTGCTGGAGCGCTTTTCGGCGCGCTGGAATTTTGCCTGGCTCAGCGGCAACGTCGCGCTGCCGTGGAGCAGCGAACTGCTGGAGCGCCACCAGAAGCGCTGGGACTGGGATCGCCTGAGCGGCAACGCCACGCTGCCGTGGAGCAACGAGCTGCTGGAACGCCATGGTGAGCGTTGGGATTGGGGGCGGCTCAGCGCCAACAGCGCGCTGCCGTGGAGCGCTGAGTTGCTGGAACGCCACCTTGAACGCTGGGACTGGGAGGGCCTGAGCGGCAACATGGCGCTGCCCTGGCGCAGCGAACTGCTGGAGCGCCATCATGAGCGTTGGGACTGGGGGCGGCTCAGTGCCAACAGCGCGCTGCCGTGGAGCGCTGAGTTGCTGGAACGCCACCTTGAACGGTGGGACTGGGCAAGCCTGAGCGGCAACTCCGCGCTGCCATGGTGCAGCGAACTCGTGGCGCGTTACCTCGAGCGCTGGGATTGGGAGCGCCTGAGCGGCAACGCTGCGCTGCCCTGGGGCATCGAATTGTTGGAGCGTCACACGCCGCTTTGGGACTGGGAGCGCCTCAGCGAAAATCCAGGCCTGCCCTGGAGCAGCGAGCTGATTGAGCGCTGTGCGGAGCGACTGAATTGGGCGAGCTTGAGCGGCTCCCGGTGTCTTCCGTGGAGTCCCGAACTGTTCAGACGCTTTCAGAAAAACTGGTACCCGGCCCTGATTGCCGCTCACCAGGAGTTTCAAATCTGCACCCTGTCGGAAATTCAGGTGGAACAACTCTTGCTTAAGGTGACGGGTTGTCAACCAAGGATTCCAGCATGGCAGACCCTAATCACCTGAGCGCAACTTCCACGCACCTGCAGGCTGCGGCGCAGCATTATCTCAATGTCCAGACGATGCACATTGGATCGGCGCTTCACAAGGCCTTGCAGCAGACGCATCAGGCCCACGGCCCCAAGCTGAATTCAGCCAGCCACCATGATCATGCGGCCCTGCAGCATGCGAGCTGCCGCGCTGAGCATCATGCAGAGTAAGAAACCGGCAGGAGTTCCAACGTGAAGAGTTTGCTTGATGATGCCGATGCCGCCTATGGTCGCGGCGACTATACGAACGTCCTGAGAATCTGTCGACCACTGGCTACGCTGGACTATGCTGCGGCGCAAAACAATCTCGGCTTCATGTATGCCAACGGGCATGGCGTCAAACTTGATTACGCCGAGGCCCTCAAGTGGTATCGCCTGGCGGCCCAGCAGGGCTACGCGCCGGCGCAATACAACCTTGGTTTCATGTATGCCCACGGCCAGGGCGTCGAGCTCGACTATGGAGAAGCCTTCAAGTGGTATCAATTGGCTGCCACGCAGGGTGTGGCCGAGGTGCAGACCAACCTTGGGTTCATGTTTGCCAATGGCCAGGGTGTGGAACAGAACTACCAGGAGGCGATTAAGTGGTTTGAGCTCGCCGCAGTTCAGGGCGATGCCACCGCGCAGTTCAATCTGGGTTTCATGTTTGCCCGAGGCGAGGGCGTCGAGATAGATCTGGCGCAGGCGCTCAAGTGGTATCAGCTGGCCGCCAGTCAGGGTCACGCCTACGCCCAGTTCAATCTGGGCTATATGTACGCCACAGGGAAAGCCATTGAACAGGACTACGCCGAGGCGCTCAAATGGTATCGGCTGGCTGCAGCACAGGCAGACGCCTCGGCGCAATACAACCTGGGGGTCATGCACGCCAATGGGCAGGGTACGCCGACTGATTACGCAGCGGCGTTCGAGTGCTTTCAATTGGCCGCCGCGCAGTCGGATGCCGGCGCGCAGTACAACCTGGGCGTCATGTATGCCGATGGACAGGGCGTCGGGCAGGACTACGCAATGGCGTTCGAGTACTACCAGCTGGCCGCAGCGCAAGGCGACCCGGCTTCGAATTACCACCTTGGCCTGCTGTATGCGCAGGGGCAGGGCGTCGAGCAGGATGACGCACGGGCGCTGGCGTGCTACCAGCTGGCCGCGGCACAGGGCGATGCCCCTGCCCAGTATGCCCTGGGCGTGATGAGCGGCCTGGGTCAGGGAACCGAGCAGAGCCATGAGCAGGCGCGCCACTGGTACGAGCTGGCCGCGGCGCAGGGAGACGCTGCCGCGCTGCATAACCTGGGTGTCCTGTATGCCAACGGGCAGGGCGTTGAGCCAGACCTCGACGTTGCCGCCAAATGGTACCGACTGGCGGCGGCAAAGGGCGACAGTTCGGCACAGGCCCATCTTGATTCGCTGTTCGCCATGCAACCGGAAGTTGCACAGAATCATGCGCAAGCCTTCGCTGCTTATCAAACGGCAGCCAACCGCGGCGATGCCGCAGCCCAGTACAACCTGGGCCTGATGTATGTCCAGGGTCAACATGTGATGCGTGACCCGGTTGAGGCGACCAAGTGGTTTAGCTTGAGCGCCGCGCAAGGTGATGTCGATGCACAGTATGAACTCGGGGCCCTGTGTGCCAACGGCCAGGGCGCTGCGACCGATCACCAGGAAGCCCTGACCTGGTACCAATTGGCCGCAGAGCAGGGGCATCTGGCTGCCAGAATGAATCTGGGCCTGATGTATGCGCTGGGGCAGGGTGCTGACCGCGACTTTGCGCTGGCGGCCGAGCACCTGCAATCGGCGGCCGAGCAGGGCAATACCCATGCCCAATACAACCTGGGCGTCCTGTACGCCGTTGGTGAAGGGGTGGCGCAGGACTCGGCAAGCGCTCTCGAGTGGTATTTGCGAGCCGCAGCAGGCGGCGACAGCGCGGCCCAGTTCAACCTTGGATTCATGTACGCCAACGGGGACGGGACGGCGCAGGATTACGCCGAGTCCCTGAAGTGGTATCGACTCGCCGCCGCCGCCAGTGAAAAATTGCTAAAGCTTGCTTGATTGGTGCCGAATCAGTGGGAACACATTCACTCACCACCACGTCAAGGAGCGCTGATGAAGCACCACCTCACCATCACCCTGGGCATGAGTTTGGCCCTGGCCTGCCTCGCCGCTTGTCAGAGTCCCGGGGGAGCGCACGCATCGGCTGAATCGGTCACGCGCCTGGCACCGATGGTCGAAAAAAGAGACACCCTGAGCGCCACCGGTTATGCCGTCATCAGCGTGCAGGGGCATCGCAATCCTGCGCAACAACGGCTGATGGCCATCCGCGCTTCAAAGCTGGATGCGTACCGCTCGCTTACCGAGCAGGTGTACGGTCTGCGTCTGGACGCAACAGCCACTGTGGCCGACATGATGGTTCAGAATGACACCTTTCGCAGCCGTGTCGAGGGCGTCATTTACGGCGCAACCCTGGTCAGCATCACGCCATCGGGCGACGACACCTACGAGACCACGATGACCCTGGACAAGGCGATCGTCAATGATCTGCGTGCGCTCTATCTGGGGCAAATGGTCTCGAAAGCCAATTGAGCCGAATCCAGCGATTGGGTGACCCGCATGAAGACCCGAACTCGCAGCGCGTTGCGTTGGCCGTTGGCTTCGCTGCTGACAATAGCCATCGGCTTGACGGCTGTCAGCGTCAAGGCTGAGCAGGCGCTGTCACAGGAAGAGAAGCTGTCGGCAATCCGACAGGGTTTGGTGCAGGCGGCGATCGATGGCCCGACCAAAGTGCAATCCATGGCCTGGATTGACGACAAAGGGGCGTTGCGCGAGATCAGCTCATTTAGAACCGGCATGCAGGTGCGCGGAGTTCGCGTTCTTTCCTATCAGCGTGACAGTCAGGGTCAACCGGTGGCCGACCTGCGTTGGCAAGCCCTTGCCGCCAGGCCAGCAGACAGCCAGCCGTCTCCGGCGACCGATCCGAAGCCCGGCGTGGCCCCTCCCGCTTGCAAGGCGGCGCCGTCTGCCGGCCGCCTGCAGCACGTCATCGGGCTGACGATTGCCGCCGCGCCCGACTGGACGGTCGATGAACTGCCTGCCATCCGCTTGCTGGAAAATCAGCTCCCTCATCAATGGCGCGGCGCCGCCGATGGCGCAGTGGTCTGGCGCCTGGCGCCGAGCACCGCGGGCGTTCGATCGGCCTATGAGAACGCCCTGCTCGGATCAAGCGCCGACCAAATGCCATGGCAGGCCAGGCTCTCGCTGCGGCCCCTGAGCAGGCCGAGCCCCTGGTTGCTCGTGTTGCCCCACCACGTTTCAGAAGGTACGCTGGTTGCAGGCATCGCGCCCGAGGGCCTGATGCAGCTCGATTTTTCTCTGACGGCGCGCAACCAGCATGAGCCACTGTTTGAAGCGCGCTCGCAGATCCGGTGGCGCACCGACAGGTCAAACTGGGAGGCGCCGCGACTGTCGGACGAGTCGCAGGAACTGCTGGCCATGCAGTTGCAGAACTGGTCGCAGCAAATCAGGCAGCGCCTGGCCTGCGAGCCGGTGTTGCCCGAGGTCATATCTAACAACCGCGATGGTGTTCGCATCAACGCCGGTGCGCTCGCGGGTGTGCG
>CAIMBE010000010.1 GCA_903839085.1 uncultured beta proteobacterium
CCGGAGCCGGGGTATTCACGCTGCGTGTGCAGGCGTTTGAAAATGACGAATAACTGGGCGCGGTATTCGGGCGCGATGCCGATGCCGTTGTCGGTGACCGAGAAACGCCAGCGCCCTGCTTGGCGAACCGCTTCTACGCGGATCCGCGGCGCACGGTCCTTGCAGAACTTGATCGAATTGCTGATCAGATTCTGAAACAGCTGGACCAGCTGCAAGCGGTCCGCCATGACGGTTGGCAAGGGCTGGACATCGACCTCGGCAGCGCTCTCCTTGATACGACTGGCCAGCCGATCCAGCGCCTGCTGCAGGGCCGCCGCACTGTCCACCCGTGCCAGCGGTTGCGCCTGGGTGGTGACGCGCGAATAGGCCAGGATGTCGTCGATCATGACCTGCATTCGCGTGGCGCCATCCACCGCGAAAGCCATGAATTCGCGCGTATCGGTATCGAGTTTGTCGGCCAGGCGCCGCTCGAGCAATTGCACGTAGCCGACCACCATGCGCAAGGGCTCCTGCAGGTCATGCGAGGCCACATAGGCGAACTGCTCGAGTTCCGTGTTCGAGCGTTCCAGCGCACGGGACAGGGTTTCAAGCGCCTCACTGGCCTGGCGCTGCCTGGTGATGTCGGACACGGTGCCCAGCATGCGCGCCGGTCGACCGGCTTCATAGCCAATGACCTTGCCCTGCGCCTGAATCCAGTGGATGCTCTGGTCCGGGCGCATCACCCGGCATTCGACAAAGAACTCTCCGCTGCGAAAGGCTTGCTCGAAAGCATGGGCAAAGCCCTCGCGATCTTCAGGCACAAGGTGGCGTGTGGCGATCTCGCGGCCCCACTGGGCAGGCGCTGACTCGTAGCCGAAAATCCGGTCGTGCTGCAGCGAACGCCAGGCCGTGTCGTGGATCAGATCCAGATCCCAGACGCCCATCTCGGCGAACTGCAGCCCCAGATTGAGCCTTTGCTCGGTCAACCTCAGCGACTCCTCGGCCTTCTTGCGCTCGGTCACGTCGCGCGCGGCGGCGAAAACGCCCAGTACCTTGCCGGCCTCATCGCGGTAGACGCTGGCGTTGTAGAGCACGTCGGTGATCCGGCCCGAGGTATGACGGATGGCCAGCGGGTAGTCGGTCACAAAGCTCTTGGCAAAGACCCGCTGGTAGCCTTCGCGGGCTTGATCCGGGTCGGTGAAGTAGCTGGCGAAATCGGTGCCAATCAGATCAGCACGCGCCAAGCCGGTGGCCTGTTCGGTGGCACTGTTGACGTCGGTGATCTTGCCCTCGGCGCTGATCGTCAGCAGCGGGTCAAGGCTGGCTTCGAGCAGGCTTCTTGCGTACAGGCCTGCCGCCTTGGCTCTTTGCGTGATTTCCAACAAAGCCTGCGTTCGTATGCGTTCGGCCTCGGCGTGGTTCAACCACAGCAGCGCGGCCGCCAGAAAGACCAGACTCAGAACCATGCCGCCAGAAATGGTCGCGTAGGTGAACCTGGCCGCGTCTTGCGATTGCAACTGGGATTGCCGCAGGCGCGCGTTCTGCGCATGCTCGGCCTCATCGATGGCCGCGTGCAAACCCTGCATCAGGTCCTCGCCGTGACGGACTTGATCGGGATGGACGCCGGGCCCGCTGCGGCGCGATGCAATGACCTGGTGGAACCACTGCAGCGCTTCAAG
>CAIMBE010000011.1 GCA_903839085.1 uncultured beta proteobacterium
GCTCCGCGGCTGTCCCCCGCCCTTTGGGCTCCTCCTTGATGCCGCTGCGCTGAGCGCCCCGCCAGCCAGATCTCGCATGCAATGTTGGTACTCGAAGCAGGCGAGCCACCGATGCATGCCGCCGAGGGTGCTGCGGTGAGCGAAATTGGTGTCTGACCCCAATAACTCTGCGCTAAGTGCCCCAGCAGCCAGATCCTGCAAGCAGGGCTGGTGTGCGAGCAGCGCAAACCACCGAGGCTCGTTGCCGAGAGCGATGCAGTGGGTGGCGCAGCGTGGACTTGGGGTTTTGCCAAATCAAGAGGGAGGCTGAAGGCCGGATGACATTCGCGGAGCCATTCACTGTGGCGACCTCGGCCCACCCGCGCCCGCGCCCCACTTCCCGCCCTCGGGCTGACCGGATTGCAGTCGCCTGACGGCCGCCAGGGCGGCGGCGAGGCGTTGCGGACCTTGGCCGCTGATGCGCGCAACCGGCAAGGGCAGCCGAGCCAGCTCCTGGTCGATCATTCGGGTGACCGGCGCGCGCACATGTTCGCCGTCGCGCTGCAGGCCGTCGGCGATCCAGGCGATGTCGGGCGCCAGCAGCAGCGTCAGGGCGTAGTTCAGATGCAGGGTTCGCGCTTGCGCGTGCAGCGAGGTGTCGCCGAAGACCAGTTCGCTGTAGATGGCGGTCAGCAGCGGCGCGGTGTCGCAGAACACCAGGCCAGACCCCTGTTGCGCGGCGCGCGCCTGGGCTTCAAGTTCGGCGCTGCGCTGTTGCGCAAGCACCAGCGACTGTTCCTCGCGCGTCGGCGTGCGGCCGTGGCGCTGGCAGAACTGCCGCAGGTACTCGGGCACCCAGGGGCAGGCAAAATGGCGGGCCAGCGCCTGCGCCAGCGTCGTCTTGCCGGTGCTCTCGGCGCCCATGATGCAGATCAGGCGCGCCGACTTCATGACCCGACCGGCGACCTAGCGCTGGCATCCATGCGCTGCTGCCAGGCGCGCCAGCCCCAGAGGGCCAGAACGAGGAAGATGGCATAGAGGGCGGTCGTCAGGTGCAGCCCCTTGTAGGCGAACAGGGCGATGCTGGCCGCGTTCACCAGCAGCCAGACCGGCCAGTTCTCGATGAACTTGCGCCCCAGCAGCAGCGTTCCGATGACGCTGCCCGCCGTCACAAAGCCGTCGGCCCAGGGCACGTCGGAGTCGGTGACGGTGCGCAGCAAGAGGGCCAGCCCTGCCCAGGCTATCGCGTAGGCCGCCAGGCACCAGAGACGGGCGCGGGAATCGAGCCGCTCGATGGCCAGCAGGTCGTGCGAACCGGCGCGGTGTCCGCGCAGCCACTGCCACCAGCCCCAGACCGCGGTCAGCGCAAAGAACAGGTTGACGCCCGCTTCGCCGTAGAGCTTGCTGGCGTAGAACAGCCAGGCGTAAAGCAGGCTGGCGACGATCGTCAGCGGCCAGCCCCAGTGGATTTCGGCCACGTTGCAGGCGATGTTGGCCAGCGCCAGCACGAAGGCCAGCAGTTCGAGCCAGCTGACCGCGGTGTCGAGCAGCGTGAACGCGGTTTGCAGCATGCGTCAGAAGCTGAGCGTGGCGCTGAGACGCACGGTGCGCGGTGTTGCCGGGAACAGATAGATGCCGCCCCAGGCCGTCGTCGGCGCCTCTCGCCAGTAGTTGCGGTCGCTCAGGTTCTCGATGTTCAGGCGCCACTGCAGCGACTGGCCCGCGATGCGATGCTGGTAGCTCAGGCCGGCATCGATCTGCCAGGCTTGTGGCAGTTCGACGCTGCCATCGGCAGTGGCGGTCTTGCCGCTCTCGAAGCTTGCCAGCGCATTGAGCGACAGACCGGGAACCGCCGCCACCTTGTAGTCGGCAAACAGGGAACTCTTGAGGCGCGGAACATTGGTCACGCGCTGTCCCGCCAACGCGGGGTCAATCGCCTGCGCGTAGGTGGCGTCCAGCGCCATCAGGCTGGCCTGCAGAGACAGCGCATCGCCCAACCGGCCGGCTGCGCTCAGCTCGAAACCACGATGCCTTGCGGTCTTGGCACCTGCTATGCGGGTCGGCAGGGCGCCCGGTCCGGAGCCGGGCTGATCGTCGGCATACGGCTTGTCAACATTGAACGCAGCGGCCGTCAAGAGCAGTCGCGCATGAGCCTGCCATTTGAGGCCGATCTCCGTTTGCTCGCTTTTGAGCGCGGGCAAGCTTTGGCCGTAGTTGGCAAAGAACGCCGGGCGATTGGGCACCGCTTCGAGTTCGACACCCTGACCCCAGGACGCGTAGAGCAGGGTGGCGTCGTTCGCCGACCAGGCCAGCCCGGCCCACGGTGCGCTCACGGTCTGCTCGTACGACACCGCTTGCGTGCCATCGCTGAGTTCGCTGCCGCGGCTCAAGCGCGTCACGCGCACACCGGCAAACGATTGCAGGCGCTCGCCCAGCTGCGAGGCCAGCGTGGCATAGGCCTCCACGGCGCGTTCCCGGCTGTTGCTGTTGAGCACGGTCGGTGTCGGATCGGCCGGCAGCGCCACCGGCGCGAAAATGTTGCTGGTGCCGACGTAGTTGTAAGCCTGCATCGGGGCCAGGTCGGCGCGGCCGCTGCGCCCGGCGGCGCCAAAACGCGCGCTGTGCGCCAGACCCAGCGCGCTGAACTTGCCCGCCAGATGGGCGTCCCAGCTCGTCAGGCTGCGCTGCTCGCCTTCGCTGCGGTAATCGTAAACATCGACGTCGCCGTTGCCGCACAGGCCCGGATAGACATAGACCGCTGCGCTGCCGCAGCCATCCGGGAAGGTGAGCCGGTCGTTGACGCGGGTCGACTGGCTGTTGAGGGCGACGTGGCCCTGCCAGTCGGCGCTGAAGCGGTGCTTGAGGGCAAGCTGGAACGTGCTGCTGCTGGCCTGAAACGGCAGCGACCAGCCCTGATTGTTCAGGTTCAGGCGCGGGTTGATCGGGCCCGGCAGGCTGTCGCCGACGCCATCGCCATTGCTGTCAAGCAGCCCGAGCCCGGGGACCGAGGGTTGACTGCGGCGCTGATATTCAAGATCCGCCGAGACCGAGGTGCTGGCGTTCAGGCTGGTCGCCAGCGCCAGGCTGAGCAACTGGCGCGAGCCGTTGGCCTGGTCGAAATGCGAGTGCAGCTGCTCATCGACCAGATTGAGGCGCAGGCCGAGCGCGCCCAGCGCCATGCTGCTGTCGAGATGGACCTTGCTGCCGCCGTTGCCGTCGACGCCGAAAGTGAGCGTGCTGAAAGCATTCTTCAGCGGCGCCTTGCTGACATAGTTCACCAGCCCGCCGGGCGCCGAGACGCCCGACTGCAGGCCGGAGGCGCCCTTGAGCACCTCGACCCGCTCCAGCGTCTCAAGTGCCATCGGCGCGTAGTTGGAAATGGCCAGGCCATTGCGCCGGAAGTTGCTGCCCTGATCGAGCATGAAGCCGCGGACCGAGAGGCTCTCGATGTAGCCGGTGGTGTTGTAGTTGTCAGCCAGCGAGGCGTCCAGCCTGAGCACATGGGAGAGCGATTGCGCGGCGCTGGCGGCCAGCAGGTCGGCCGTCATCACGGTCACGCTCTGCGGCGTTTTTGCCAGGGGCGCGGCGAAGCCGCCGACCTCTGCATTCTCGACGTCGAGCAGCGGCGCCGACTTGCCGGTGACGGTGACCGCGTCAAGGCGGCCCGCTGCGGTTTGGGCGAATGAAGCAAAGACCGCGCTTGCAGTCAATGCCGCCACGAGGGGCGACAGTCTCAAATTGGATGCCATCGAAATATCCTTAGTCGACGGCAGGGGGGTGCAAAAACGGATCGGGCCGGGGCCCTACTGATTCAACATCGCTTCCCTGCGCAAGAATTACCTTGATCAAGTTCCAGGGTTTTTTCTCAGCCGGTCATCTCGTGATGACCAGCACCCCTAGCGGCCACCGGTCTGCATCACGCAGGCCGGCAGTTCAATTGTATCGCCGATGCGCGGCGTGACGCCCCGGGCGGCTAGTCCTGGGGTTTCACCACCGGCCCGACGTCGCCTTCGAGGTTGGAGACGACTGCCTTGCGGTACTCCGAGACATAAAAGTCGACGGCCTTTTGCTGGTCCTGCTCGCGCCCGTTGCGCGACAGGAAGTTGAAGGCGTTGTAGCGGCCGGCAGCGAACAGGATCGCGGCGCTGACCTCGCCGTCATTGCCGCCCTCGGCCAGTTGATTGGCGAGATGGATGAACTGGTCGACCAGCTTGAGAAATTCCGGAGGGTACGCCATGGCAGCCTTTCAAATGGGGTGATCGAGCACGATCTATTCTCAGTCAGGGATCAGCCCTGCGGGGTTGGGTTGGCGGCGCTCGACCGCATGGCGCAGCAAGGCCGCGCTGCGGAAAACACCATGCGCAAACTTGCCATAGGGCAGGGTCGCAAACAGGGCCATCACGGCGCCCAGGTGGACGGCCAGCAGCGCCGGCACGGCAGGACTGCCGCGCGCCAGCCAGAGGGCCAGTCCGCTCAGTGCGTTGAGAAACAGCAGCGCGATAAAGCCCAGGTCCATCGGCTTTTGCGCGGCGTCGCCGTGCAGCGGGTGGCGCCGCCGGTTGAGCCAGAACAGGCTGACCGTGCCGAGCAGTAGGCTGACGCCGCCGGCTACGCCCAGCAACTTGGGCAGGCTGGACAGCTCGTAGGGCGCCGACCTGCCCAGCAGGTAGTGGTAGAGCGTGGCCGTGCCGGTTGCCGCAAAACACAGCAGAAAGCCGTAAAAGGTCAGGTGGTGCGCGCGCCGGCGCGCCAGCGTGAAGGCATCGTCCTCGTTGTTGCAGCCCTCGCCGTGGCCGCCGCCCAGGTACTTCAGGCGCAGCACATCGCGCGTCGCCTCGGCGGCGGCCGGCGCCGTCAGCGCCGCGCCGCTGGTGGCCGGCGTGATGCTGCGCCAGAAGCGGCGCACGCCCAGGCCGAGCGCCAGGACGGCGAACAGAAACACGGGTGCAAACAGACCGACCAGCAGATCGTGCCCAAACACGGCATAAAAATCTCCTGCGCGCGGGCCGCCGAAAAGACTGCCGCTGCGCGCCAGCGCCAGGAGCAGGAACAGCGCCAGCGCCGCAGCCAGGGCCACGCAAAGCGTCAGGCCGTTGCGCTGATAGAGCGCGCCCAGCGCGCCGGGCCAGGCGTAACGCGAGTAGGTCTGGACCCTCACCCTGGCCATGGCTTGCGGCACATTGACGGCAAACTCGTGCGGCGGCGCGTACTGGCAGGCGTGCAGACAGGCGCCGCAGTTGTGGCACAGGTTGGCCATGAAGTGGACGTCGGCGCTGGCGAACGCGAGCCGGCGCGTCATGGCCGGAAACACGGCGCAGAAGCCCTCGCAGTAGCGGCAGGCATTGCAGATCTGCATCTGGCGCGCGACCTCGGCCTCGGCCGGACTCGCCAGCACATCGCCCTGCGCCAGCGCGCGGGCGTCGCGGCTCAGCGCGTCAAGCGTCTGCATGCGCGGCTCGCTTCAGGGCGGCCCGGGCCGCCTGCGTGCCGGCAATGCGGCCAAAGGCGGTTCCGATCGACATGCCGACACCGGCGGTATAACCCTTGCCCAGCACGTTGCCGGCCATCATCTCGCCGGCGACAAACAGGTTCTCGCTGGGCTGGCCCTGAAAGCGCACGGCGGCGGTCTCGTCGGTCTTCAGTCCGAGGTAGGTGAAGGTGACGCCGGGGCGCAAGGCGTAGCCGTAGAACGGCGCGGTATCGAGCGGGCGCGCCCAGTGCGTCTTGGCCGGCGTCAGGCCCTCGGTGCGGCAGTCGTCGAGTTGCGTATGGTCGAAGCTGCCGATGCGGCAACTCCGGTTGTAGTCGTCCAGCGTCTGCATGAAGGCGTCCACATCAAGCTCGAGTTTTTGGGCCAGCTCGGGCAGGCTGTTGGCTCGCACGCCCGGGAACACTGGCGGCATGAAGCGCCCGATCGCCTTCGCGTCGATGATCGAGTAGCCGATCTGGCCGGGCTGCTGCGCCACCAGGCGGCCCCAGATCGCGTAGCGCTTGGGCCAGAAGTCCTCGCCCTCGTCGTAAAAACGGCGTCCCTCGCGGTTCACCACGACGCCGAGCGAGACGCAGTCGATGCGGGTGCAGATGCCGCCATCAAAAAGCGGCGCGCGGGCGTCGATCGCCACCATGTGGGCCTGCGTCGGGTCGCCAATCCGGTCGGCGCCGAGTTCCAGCAGGTGCTTGAGCAAAACACCCTTGTTGAACTGCGTGCCGCGGATCAGGAAGTTGTCGGCGGGCCACTCGCCGCGCTCGTTCTGGCCCCAGGCCTGGCGCAACCATTCGCGGTCCGACTCGAACCCGCCGGCCGCCAGCACGCACGACCGCGCGGTGATGCGCTCCTGACCAATCCAGGCGGCGACAAAGCGGCCCTCTGCGATCTCGATGCGATCGACCTGGGCGTCGTAGCGGCACTGCACGCCCAGGCGCTGCGCGCTGCGGTAATAGGCATTGACCAGCGCCTTGCCGCCGCCCATGAAAAAGGCGTTGGTGCGCGCCACATGCAGGGCGCCCGACAAGGGCGGCTGAAAGCGCACGCCGTGCCGGCGCATCCAGTCGCGGCAGGTGGCGGAGGCGCGTATCGCGAGGCGCGCCATTTTCTCGTCGGTCTGTCCGCCGGTGACCTTCAGCAGGTCCTGCCAGAACTCCTCTTCCGGGTAGGCTTCGACCAGCACGTCCTGCGGCGCATCGTGCATGCAGCGCAGGTTGCGCGTGTGGCTGGAGTTGCCGCCGCGCCATTCACGCGGCGCGGCTTCGAGCAGCAGCACGCTGGCACCGGCCTCGGCGGCCATCAGCGCGGCGCACAGGGCCGCGTTGCCGCCGCCAACGACCAGCACATCGGGGTTCATCGTTTCATCCCTGGCGGCGCCAACACCATCAGGGTGCCAGTCTGCCTACTTCTTGGCCGGCACGTCGTCGCCGAAGTAAGGGCTGATCACCTTCCACTTGCCGTCCTGGATCTGTGACAGGCGCGAGGCGTTGCTGCCGATGCGCTTGGTCGGCGAATAGCTTGATGGCGCGCTGCCAAACATGTCGGGTGGGATGACCATGGTGTCCATGGCCTTGATGAAGCTGTCGGTCGTCAGGTTCGGGCCGGCCTTCTGCGCCGCCTGTATGAACAGGTCGATCACGGTGTAGCCATAGACCGAGAACACGGTCGGGTCTTCATTGAACTTGGTCTTGTACTTGTTGGCCCAGAAGCGGATCGGCTGCGAGGCCTCGTCCAGGTACGGGTTCTGCACCGACATGGTGGCGTACATGCCGTCCATCGGCTTGCCGCCAAGCTTGTGGATCAGGTCGGTGTAGGCCGCCTGCGAGCCCAGAAAGACCGGGTTGAAGCTGGTCTTGCGCGACTCGGCAATGGTGCCGATGGTCTCGCGGATGATGGTGCCCAGCACCACCAGTTCGCAGCCCGACGCCTTCATCTTCGCCACCTGCGACGAAAAATCGGTGGAGCCGCGCTTGAACGAGGTCTTCTCCGTCATCTCCATGCTGATGCTCTTGAGGCCGGCCTCGGCGCCGCGCAGCACTTCGAGCCCGAACTCATCGTCCTGGTAAATGGTGCAGATCTTCTTGACATTCTTTTCCTTCACCATCTTGGGCAGGGCCAGACGCATCTGGTCGTAGTAGGCGCTGACCAGGGCGTACTTGAGGCGGTTGGTCGGTTCATACATTTCGCGCGCCGCGGTGATCGGCATGAAGTTGACGATGTTCTTCTCGAACTGCACCGGCATCGCCGCGTTGTTCTGCGCCGTGCCCAGATGACCGGCCATGATGAAGATCTTGTCCTGGTTCACCAGCTTCTGCGCCGCCAGCACCGCCTTCTTCGGGTCATAGCCCGAGTCCTCGATCAGCAGCTTGAGCTTGCGCCCGTGCACGCCGCCCTGCTCGTTGATCTCGTCGATGCGCAACTGCATGCCGTTGCGGTCCTGCTTGCCATAGCCGGCCAGCGGGCCCGACAGATCCTGAATCGTGCCGACCACGATCTCGGTCTTGCTGACGCCCTGCTGGGCGCTGACCAGTGTGGCCGAGAAGGCGAGGGCCGTCAGTGCCAGGGTTGAAGCCAATTTCATCATCTCTCTCCTAAAAAAATCAACGGTACATGGCCTCGATCGGGGCCGCATATTTCTTCTCCACCAGCTTGCGCTTGAGCTTCATGGTGGGGGTCAGTTCCTCGTCCTCCGCCGTCAGCTGGTTCTCCAGCAGAAAAAACTTCTTGATCTGCTCGACCCGGGCAAACTTCCTGTTGACGCGGTCGACCTCGCCCTGAATCAGCTCCTGCACGGCGCTGGCGCGCGTCAGGCTGGCGTAGTTGCTGAACGGCACGTCCTGATCCTGCGCAAATTTCTCGACATTCTCGTGATCGATCATGATGATAACGGTCAGGTAGGGACGCTTGTCGCCGATCACCACCGCATCGGTGATGTAGGGTGAAAACTTGAGGTCGTTCTCGAGCTCGCTGGGCGTCACGTTCTTGCCGCCAGCGGTGATGATGATGTCCTTCATGCGGTCGGTGATGCGAAAGTAGCCGTCGGCGTCCATCACGCCGACATCGCCGGTATGCAGCCAACCGTCCGCATCGATCGCCTCGGCGGTCTTCTCGGGCTGGTTCAGGTAGCCGGCGAAAACGTTCTTGCCGCGCACCAGGATCTCGCCGGTGGCCGGGTCGAGCCGGACTTCATTGAAGGCGGCCGCGGGGCCGATCGAACCCGGCTTCATGCGCTCGGCCGGCACGCCGGTGGAGGCGCCGCAGGTCTCGGTCATGCCCCAGACTTCGAGCATTGGCACGCCAAGCGCCAGGTACCAGCGCACCAGGTCCGGCGAGATCGGCGCGGCACCGGTCACCAGGTAGCGCGCGCGGTGAATGCCGATCAGCTTGCGCACGTTGTTCAGGGCCAGCCATTGCGCCAGCACAAACTTGAACTTGAGCCAAGTGCCCACGGTCTGGCCGTCCAGCACCCGGTTGGCGATCGCCGTGCCAACGCCGATGGCCCAGCGGTAGGCCGCCTGCTGCACCGCGCCGGCCTCCTTGAGCGAAATCATGACGCCCGAATAGAACTTCTCCCAGACGCGCGGCACGCCGGTAAAAACGGTGGGCGCGATCTCGCGCACGTTCTCCGGAATGGTTTCCGGGTTTTCGACAAAATTGAGCTTGGCGCCGGTGTACAGGGCGAAGTACTCGCCGCCCATGCGCTCGGCAATATGGCACAGCGGCAGGAAGCACATGCGCTCGTCGCTCTCGTACTGCGCCACCAGCGTGTTGAAACCGTGCAGGGTGTAGACCAGCCCGGCGTGCAGGTGCATGGCGCCCTTGGGCTTGCCGGTGGTGCCCGAGGTGTAGACCAGAATCGCCAGGTCCTGCGGCTGGCAGGCCGCGATGCGCTGCTGCAGCTCGTCCGGATGCTGCGCCAGGTAGTCCCGCCCGAGCGCGCGCAGGCCCTCCAGGCTGAGGATGCCCTCATCGTCGAGCTGGTGCAGCCCCTCCATGTCGAACACCACGATCTTGCGCAGGTCCGGCAACTGGCTTCGCACTTCGAGCGCCTTGTCGAGCTGCTCGTCGTCCTCGACAAACAGGATGCGGGTGCGCGAATCCTGGCAAAGGTAGTGCACCTGCGAGGCCGCGTCCGTCGGGTAGATGCCGTTGGAGACGCCGCCGCAGGACAGCACGGCGAGATCGGCCCAGACCCACTCGATCACCGTGTTGGCCAAAATGGAGGCGCACTCCCCCTTGGCCAGACCCAGGCTCAGCAGGCCGCCGGCAATTTCACGCACCGCCTGGCCGGTCTGGTCCCAGCTCCAGCTGCGCCACAGCCCCAGGTGCTTCTGTCGCAGCCAGGTGCTCGGGCCGCGTTGGCGGACCGCGTTCCAGAACAGGGCTGGAATGGTCTCGCCCGGCAGCACGATCTCGCGATTGGGCTGGATGCTGGCTAGGTCCCAGAGGTGGCTCATTGGTGTGCGCCCCGTTCGTCATTGCGGATCAGGTCCGGGATGACAGCCGACGGAATCGGGATGACGGTGTTAAGCGTTATCTCCATGTTTTCTTCTTTTTCCAGCGCCGCTCGCCGCGCACGCCGTCTTCCTTCAGGCCGAGGTAGAACTCCTTGATGTCGTCCTTCTCTCGCAGGCGGGCGCAGGTGTCTTCCATCACGATGCGCCCATTTTCCAGCACGTGGCCGTAGTCGGCGGCGTTGAGCGCCATGTTGGCGTTCTGCTCGACCAGCAGGATGGTGGTGCCGCGCTCGCGGTTGATGCGCACCACGATCTCGAATATTTCCTTGGTCAGCTTCGGGCTCAGGCCCAGGCTCGGTTCATCGAGCAGCATCAGGTCCGGGTTGGCCATCAGGGCGCGCGAGATCGCCAGCATCTGCTGCTGGCCGCCCGAGAGCAGCCCGGCGTCCTGCTCGGAGCGCTCGCGCAAGATCGGAAAATAGCCAAAGACCGCCTCCATGTCGCGCGCCACGCCATCGCGGTCGCGCCGCGTGTAGGCGCCCATCAGCAGGTTGTCGCGCACGCTCAGCAGCGGGAACACCTCGCGCCCCTCGGGCACGTGGCTCAGGCCCAGCTGCACGATGACGGCCGGGTCGCGCGCCGTGATGTCGATGCCCTTGAATTCGATCGAGCCCTTGCGCGGATCGATGATGCCGGAGATGGTTTTCAGGATGGTTGTCTTGCCGGCGCCGTTGGACCCGAGCACGGCCGCAATTTCGCCGCGCCGCACCTGCAGGCTGACGCCGCGGATGGCCTTGATCGGACCGTAGGCGCTCTCGACGTTGAGCAGCCTGAGCACCGGCGCATCGCTGATGGGCGGCGGATTTGTGCTCATGCCCACCCCCACGCTCGGCACGCGGTGCCTTCGCTTCCCCCCGAGGGGGCGCGAGCTTGCTTGAAGCGGTTCGGCGCGGCGCTCATGACCACCCCCAACGCTCGGCACGCGGTGTCCTCGCTTCCCCCCGAGGGGGCGCGAGCTTGCTTGAAGCGGTTCGGCGCGGCGCTCATGACCTCTCCCCCGGGCTGCTCGCCGGGCGGCGCAGCGACGAGACGTCGTCGACCAGGCCCAGGTAGGCCTCGATCACGCCCGGATCGTTCTGTACTTCGCGCGGCGTGCCCATCGCCAGCACCTCGCCCTGGTTCATCGCCAGCACCCGGTCCGAGACCCGGGAGACCAGCGTCATGTCATGCTCCACCATCAGCACCGTGATGCCCAGCTCATTCTTGATGTCGGCGATCCAGAACGCCATGTCCTCGGTCTCTTCGACATTGAGCCCGGACGACGGTTCATCGAGCAGCAGCAGTTTGGGCTCGCTGCACAGGGCTCTGGCCATTTCAACCACCTTGCGCACGCCATAGGGCAGGCCCTCGACCATGGCGTCTCGATGGTGCTGCAGATCGAGGAACTCGATCACCTGCTCGGCCTTCTCGCGCGCCTGCAGTTCCGCCTCGCGCGCAGTCCGGGTAAACAGCAGGTCCTGCCAGAGTCCGGTGCGGCGCCGGGTGTGATGGCCGATCAGCAGGTTGCTCAGGACCGAGGCGTGCTCGAACAGCTCGATGTTCTGAAACGTGCGCGCAATCCCGAGGCTGGCCACATTCTGCGGCGGCTGCCCGGTCAGCGCCAGCAGGCCGTCCGGCCCCAGGTAGTCGATGCTGCCGCTGGTCGGCGTGTAAAGGCGGCTTATCAGGTTGAAGACGGTGGTCTTGCCCGCGCCATTGGGCCCGATCAGCGTGAAGACCTCGCCCTGGCGCACATCGAAGCTGACCTGGTTGACCGCCAGCAGGCCGCCAAAGCGCACGCTCAACTTCTTTGCCGAGAGAAGCGTGGGCATCATCTCAGCCTATCCGATTTCTGGAATGATTTCTGCCGCTTGAACATGCCCTTGCGGTAGAACGGAAACATCTGCAGGTAGGTGCGCATTTTCAGCCAGCGGCCGTAAAGTCCCTGCGGTTCGAACAGCACAAAGGCCACCAGCACCACGCCATAGACCAGCCCCTGCAGGCCGGGCGCCTGCCCGATCGTCGGCGGCAGATAGTCCTTCACCATGGCGATCGCCTGCGGCATGCTGATCAGGAAGATCGCGCCCAGAAACGCGCCGTGCACCGAGCCCAGGCCGCCGATCACGATCATCAGCAGCAGGTCGATCGACTGCAGGATGTTGAACTGGTCGGGCGAGATGAACTGCAGCTTGTGCGCGTAGAGCGCGCCGGCCACGCCGGCCAGCGCCGCCGACAGCGCAAACGACAGCGTCTTGTAGCGCGCCAGGTGGATGCCCATGCTTTGCGCCGAGATTTCCGAGTCGCGGATCGCGACAAAGGCGCGCCCGGTGGGGGCGCGCAGCAGGTTGAGGATGCCCAGCGTGGCCAGCACCGTGATCAGCAGGCACAGAAAATAGAATGCCTCGCCCGAATCCAGCGTCCAGCCAAAAAGAGCCGGCTTGCCGATGTGAATGCCGGCGTTGCCGCCGGTCACGGACTCCCAGCGCGCCAGCACCTCTTCGACGATGAAGCCAAAGGCGAGGGTTGCCATGCCGAGGTAGATGCCCCGCACGCGCAGCGCCGGCAAGCCGACCACGACACCGACCGCCGCCGATAGCGCGGCCGCGCAACCCAGCGCCAGCGGAAACGGCAGCCCGGCGTTGGTCATCACGGCCTGGGTGTAGGCGCCCACGCCCAGAAAGGCCGCGTGGCCGAGCGAGAACAGGCCGGTGAAGCCGGCCAGCAGCATCAGGCCGAGCCCGGCGATGGCATAGATCAGGACAAAGGTCAGCTGCGCCAGCCAGTACTCGGGCGCCAGCCAGGGCGCCGCCAGCAGCGCCAGCAGCAGCGCGCTGTACCAGAACACATGCCCACCATGCTTGGCCAGCCTGATGTCCTGCGCGTAGTCGGTCTTGAATATGAAACGCATCTTGATCAGTGGGCCAAAGATACCAAGACCCGGTTTTCGTCATCGCGAGGCTCATCTACTTCGTCATCGCGAGGCCGCAGGCCGTGGCGATCCATGGATTGCCGCGCTTCGCTCGCAATGACAGAGGGCTGGCTCGCAATGACAGAGGGCTGGCTCGCCGTGACAGAGGGCTGGCTCGCCGTGACAGAAGGCTGGCCCACAATGAGAGAAGGGAGACGCATCATCTGTTTAGACTTTCTTCCTCAGCTTTTCGCCAAACAAGCCGTTGGGCTTGACCACCAGCATGATCAGCACCACCACGTAGGCGGCGGTGTCCTTGAACCCGTCGGGCAGGTAGAAGCCCGAGAGCGACTCGACAATGCCAATCGTCAAACCGCCGACGATGGCGCCTGGCAGACTGCCAAAACCGCCGACCACGGCCGCCGGCATCGCTTTGAGGCCGATGAAACCCATGTTGGCGTGCACAAAGGTGATCGGCGCCAGCAGCAGGCCGGCCACCGCCGCCACCGCCGAGGCCAGGCCCCAGGCGATGCCGTTGAGCTGCTTGACGGGGATGCCCATGTAATAGGCGGCCAATTGGTTCTGCGACGCCGCCTGCATCGCGACGCCGATCTTGCTGTAGCGAAACAGCAGGTAGAGCAGGGCGCAGAGCACGGCGGTGACCGCGATCACCATCATCTGCTCCACGTTCAGGATCAGTCCGGCCAGCTGCCAGATCTGGTCCTTGTAGGGCACCGGCAGCGTGTGCGTTTCGGTTCCGATGGTGGGTATCATGGTGATGAGCCCGCGCGTCACATAGCCGATGCCGATCGTCAGCATGACGATGGAAAAGGCCGGCTGCCCCAGGATCGGCCGGATCACCATGCGCTCGAGCAGCATGCCGAACAGCGCCATGCCGGCGATCGTGGCCAGCACCGAGAGCCAGTACGGCAAGCCCAGCAGGGTCATGGCCGCCAGGCCGCAGAACGCGCCCAGCATCATCAGCTCGCCCTGGGCAAAGCTGACGGTCTCGGTGGCCTTGTAGATGAGCACAAAA
>CAIMBE010000012.1 GCA_903839085.1 uncultured beta proteobacterium
CGCCGGCAACCTGGTCGATGGCGCGCGCATGCTGCACCTCTTCGGCGACGTGGCCACCGAACTGCTGATCCGCAGCGATGGCGATGAGGGCCTGTTCGTCGCCTACGACAAGGTCGAATTCCTGGCGCCGGTCCACGCCGGCGATTACATCGAGGCCAGCGGGCGCATCGTGAAGATGGGCCGGACCTCGCGCACCATGGTGTTCGAGGCGCGCAAGGTCATCCTCTCCGCCGGCCTGGCGGGCCAGCCCTCGGCGGCCAACGTCCTGGCCGAGCCCATCATCGTCTGCCGCGCCTCGGGCACCTGCGTCGTACCGGCGGCCTGCCAGCGCACCAGAAAATAGACCCGTCCTTGCGAGACCCTGCTTTGTTATTGCGAGCGCAGCGAAGCAATCCATGCGATCGGCCTTCCAGCATGGACTGCCGCGTCGCTCCGCTCCTCGCAGTGACGCGATGATCAGGGCCTCACAATGGCAAAAGAGTCACCACACCAACTTCCATCATCCATGCAACCCCTCATCATCACCGCCGCGCTGACCGGTGCCGAAGTCACGCGCGAGCAGCAACCCGCACTGCCGATCAGCCCGCTCGAGATCGCCATCGCCGCTGCCGAGTGCGCCCGGGCCGGCGCCTCCATCGTCCACCTGCATGCGCGCAAGGCTGACGGCAGCCCGACGCAGGACCGCGAAACCTACCGGCAGATCATCGAGGCCGTGCGCGAGCGTTGCGACGTCATCGTGCAGGTCTCGACCGGCGGCGCGGTCGGCATGACACCGGCTGAGCGCCTGGCACCGGTGACGCTGGCGCCCGAGATGGCGACGCTCTCCATGGGCACGGTCAACTTCGGCGACGACGTCTTCATGAACCACCCGGCCGACATGGAAAGCTTTTTGCGCGCGATGCAGGAACACGGCGTCAAGCCCGAGTTCGAGATCTTCGACACCGGCATGATCAGCACCGTGAACCGCTGGCTGAAGAAGGGGCTGCTGCAAGGCCCGCTGCATGTCGACTTTGTGCTCGGCATCCCCGGCGGCATGGCGGGCACGCCGCAGGCCCTGCTCTACATGGTCGCGCAGTTGCCCCCCGATGCGAGCTGGACCGTTGCCGGCATCGGCGGCGCCCAGCTGACGCTCGGCACGCTCGCCATTCTGCTCGGCGGCCATGTGCGCGTCGGCTTCGAAGACAACGTCTACTACCGCAAGGGCGAACTCGCCGCCAGCAACGCGCAGCTGGTCTCGCGCATCGCCCGCATCAGCCGTGAGCTGAATCGCCCGCTGGCAACGCCTTGCGAAGCGCGCGCCCTGCTGGGTCTGCGGCCGCTTTGATCTGCGAGAACAGCACGCCCGCGACGATCAGGGCACCGCCAAGAAGAGCCCGCCCGCCCAGGGTTTCATTGATCCACCAGAGCGCCGTCAGCGACGCGAACACGGGCTCCAGGCCAAAGATGATCGCCGCCTCGACCGCGCGCACGCGATGCTGGCCCCAGGCTTGCAGCCACACCATCAGCGCGCTGGCCAGCAGGCCCAGGTAGAGCAGGGACGCGCTGTGTTCCTGCGCGCGCAGCCACAGGCTGCCCCAGGAGGCGGACTCCAGCACGGTGAAGCCCAGCGTCGACAGCAGCAGCATGCACAGCGATTGCACCACCGCCAGGCGCGCCGGCCGCGGCGCCGTCCCGGCCTTGGCGCTGAACTCGAACAGCAGCACATAGATGGCGTAGACAAAGGCGCCGGCCAGGGTCAGCGTGTCGCCGACCGACCAGGGCGCCTGCTCATAGAACATGCCTCCCAGGCCGAACACCGCCAGCACCGCGCCCAGCAGCACCGGCCAGCGCATGCGCTGGCCCATCAGGTAGGCCAGCATCGGCACCATCAGCACATTGAGGCCGGTGACAAAGGCATTGCGGTTGCTGCTGGTGCGCGCCAGTCCGGCCACCTGCAGATAGAAAGCGCAGAACAGCACGCCGCCAATCAGGGCGCCCCAGCGCAACTCGGCCCAGCTCAGACCGCGCAGCAAAGGCAGCAGGACCACGCTCGCAATCAGGAAGCGCAGCAGGATGATCTCCAGCGCACCAAACGGTCCGCTGAGCACTTTCATGGCCGGGAAGGTCGTGCCCCAGACCACCGTCACCAGCAGCAGGACCGCCAGACCCTGCCGATGGGGTCCGGCGCCAGGCATCAGCCTAGTTGAAATAGTACTTTGCCGACAGGTTCACACGCGACAGGTCGCCCTTGTCCCCGGCCAGTGTTTCGCGCTGGCCAAAGATGTACTCGGCGCCGAAATCGACGTTTTTGATCGGGTTGTAGATGAAGCCCAGATGCCCCTGATAGACGCTGCGGTTGACGCCGTACTGACCGCTGTCCAGGCCGTTGGCGCGGACAAAGGTGGTGTAGGCATTGTCGTAGTTGCGTTGCGCGCCCAGCACAAAGTTGGCGCGCAGGGTATCGCTCGCCTTGTACTGGTAGCCGACCACGATGCCAAGCGCTTTTTCAAGCAGGATCCGGTTGCTGCCGGCATCGAAGGCGGCGCCCTCGATGTAGTTGAAATAGCGGCCAATGCCGTCGCCGTAGGTCAGCGCGAAGCTGGCAAAGTCCAGCGCGTCGCGCATCTTCACCAGCGCCGTGCCGGCCAGGCCGTAGCCGCGCCTGGTGACCTCCAGACCGTTGCCGTCATTGATGCGCAGTTCGTGCGTCAGGCCGCGCACGCTCATGGAGCCCCAGTCAAAGCCCTTGTCCCAGCGGCCGATCAGATCGGGCACTTTTGAAATCCCCAGCGTGCTGGCAACGCCCGTGGCATCGAGCACATAGGTCGATGAATTCTCCAGCGCCACGGTGAAGGTGCCGCTGTCCTTGGTGTTGTAGGCGTAGCGGATCTGCGGCTGGCGGATAAAGGTCGAGCCGATGGGGCCGTTGAAGTCCACCGTCTCGGGCGAATTGTCCAGGTCCATGAAGGTGGACCAGCTCTGGCCGACCATCAGGCCGCCGAACTGGCCGTAGGCCTGGCGCACGCGGAAGTTGTAGGAGTTGGTGGCCTGCTGCGTATAGATGTTGGCAACCGACCCGTTCACGGCGGCGTTGCCGGTGCGCGGCTCATTGTTGAAATCGCCCTCGAGCTTGATGCCCAGCGGGCCGTAAGCGGTCGGCGTCGACGCCTCCACGCCCAGGCGCGAGGTGCGGGCCGTCATGTAGCCCACGCCGCTTCGGCTGCTGCTGCCGTTGATCGGCGCATAGGGCGCAAAGGTCGAGTAGTCATTGTTCGAGTTGTCGCCCTTGCCCTCGTAGACGGCATTGAGCTCGGCAAAACCGTAAATGCGCAGCGAGGTCTCGGAACCCGGCAGACGGAAGCTGTTGCCGATGTCACCCACCACCACGGCATCCTTTTGCTTGATTTCGAGCTGCTCGATGCGATCGTTGACGGCGCTGCCGGCCGGGGCGGCAGCGGTCGGCGCGGCGGCGCCCTGCGCCTTGAGCGCGTTGAGTTCCTGGCGCAGGCGGGCAATCTCCTGGCGCATCTCGTCAAAGTCGGCCTTGGTTTGGCCAAAGGCCGGCAAACTCAGCACGCCAGCAGCCAGCAGGGCGAGGGTTGTGGTTGAAACTTTCATGGTCGTCTCCAGTAAAAATAAAACAAATCAGTGGCTCACCTGCCCGAGAAAAGCCCGCACGCGGGCGCTTTCCTGGGCACCAAAAAAAACCTCGGGCGGCGCATCCTGTGCCACCTGCCCCTGGTCAAGAAACAGGATCCGGTCCGCCACCTCACGCGCAAAGCCCATCTCGTGGGTGACGATGATCATGGTCATGCCCGACTGCGCCAGCTTCTTGATGACATCAAGCACCTCCTTGACCATCTCCGGGTCAAGCGCCGAGGTGGGCTCGTCGAACAGCATCACTTTCGGGTTCATGGCCAGCGCCCGCGCAATCGCGACGCGCTGCTGCTGCCCGCCCGACAGGGCAAACGGGTACTTGTGCGCGTGGTCTTCCATGCCAACGCGCCTGAGCAGGCCCATGCTGCGCTCGTTGGCATCGGCGCGCAGCGTCTTGCGCACGCGCCGCGGCGCCAGCGAGACGTTGTCGAGCACGGTCAGGTGCGGAAACAGGTTGAACTGCTGAAACACCATGCCCAACTCGCGCCGCAGGGCGTCCAGATGCTTGAGGTCGTCGTCGACCTCGATGCCATCAACCACAATGCGTCCCGAGTCGTGCCGCTCCAGCCGGTTGAGCATGCGCAGCAAGGTGCTCTTGCCGGACCCCGAGGCGCCCAGAATGGCGCTCACCTGCCCGGCGTTGAAATAGGTGCTGACATCGCGCAGCACGTGATGCGCCCCGAAGAACTTGTTGACCTTGTCCACCGTGATCAGGCTGGTGCCAGACGCTTCGCTCATGGCTGGCGCCCCTCGACGTCATAGCGGCGCTCGACGGCGCCCGAGATCTGCGTCATCACGGTCGTCAGAACCAGATACACCAGTGCCGTGGTGATGAGCGTGGGCAAGGGCTGAAAGGTGGCGGCCTGGATGCGGTTGCCAACGTTGGTCAGCTCGACCACCCCGATCGCGTAGGCGAGCGAGGAATCCTTCAGGAGCGCCACCGTGTTGTTGACCAGCGGCGGCAGCGCCACCTTGAACGCCTGCGGAAAAGTAACGTCGATGAAGGTGTACCAGCTCGACATGCCGAGCGAGCGGGCGGCCTCGATCTGGCCTTTTGGCACGGCCAGCAGGCCGCTGCGGATCGCTTCCGCGTTATAGGCGCCGACGTTGAACGCCAGCGCGACGCAGGCCGAGGTGAAGTCATCGAGCCGCAGCACCGGCACCAGGGTCGGCAGCGCCAGGAAAACGAACAGGATCTGCACCAGCAAGGGCGTGCCGCGCATGACCCAGATGTAGAGCGAAGCAAGCCAGCGCAGCAGAACCAGGCGCGAGGTGCGGCCAAGCGCGGCCAGCACCCCGATGACAATGCCCGACAGCCCAGCCACCAAGGTGAGTTCGACCGTGACGCGCGTGCCCTCGGCAAAGAACTGGGCGTTGTTGCCGATCGGTTCGGGCGCCAGCGCCAGCGGGATGGCCATCAGCCAGAGCAGCAGGACCAGCACCGCGCTGGCCAGCGCAATGGTGGCGCTGGAGCGTTGTTCACGACTCCAATGCTGCGGCCAGCCAGGCAGGGCGATCTTCATCTTGATCCGGCGACGGGACTACAGTCCTAGCGGCAGCGCACGTCTTCGTTGAAGTACTTCTTCGACAGGGTCGCGTAGCTGCCATCGGCCATCACTTCGGCCAGCGCCTTGTTGTAGCCCTGCACCAGCGAACCATTGCCCTTGGCAACGGCCGCCGCAATGCGCTCGACGAAAACAAAGTCGCCCAGCTTCATGCCGGCGTTGGGATTGGAGGAAATGGCGATCGCGGCCACAAACTTGTCGGTGACCCAGGCATCGACGCGCTTGGTCAGCAAGGCGCCGCGGGCGTCCGTGTCCTGCGGGAAGTTCTTCACTTCCTTGACGCCGCTGAGCTTCTTGACGTTGTCCAGGTAGGTGGTGCCGGTCTGCACCGAAACCGTCTTGCCGGTCAGGTCGGCGACGCGGTGAATGGCCGGATCCAGCGACACGATGGCGCCGCCCGAGCAATAGTGCGGCTCGGCGAAGGTCACCGCCTTGGCGCGCTCCTCGGTGATGCCATGCGAGGCGATCACCAGGTCCCAGCGGTCCTGTCGCAAACCGGCCAGCAGAGCGTCAAACCCGAGCGCCTTCCACTCAATCGTGACGCCCATCTTCTTGGCCACCAGTTCGGCCAGTTCGATCTCGAAGCCGCTGAGCTTGGAGCCCTGAAAAAAATTGAAGGGCGCAAACTGCCCTTCAGTGGCAATATTGATCTTGCCGTCCTTCTTGACATCGTCCAGACTTCGGGCCTGGCTGGTCAGGACTCCTGCCAGCAGCAGGCCCAGCATGGCCCATTTCTTGATTCGCTTCATCGCAATCTCCTCTAGGTGGTTAATCGAGTAAATAACAGGTGGTATCGGGCTCGGCAAGCCGGTTGGCAACGCGTGATTATCGGCGATGAAACCGGCCTATCCGCCGGCTGTGCGCATCAGCGTGCTCTTGCCGAACAGGCTCTCGATCAAGTCAACCGCCAGCTCCGCCGTCTGGTTGCGAACATCGAACGCGGGGTTCAGTTCGACCACGTCGAGGGAAGCCAGATGGCCGGTGTCGGCGATCATTTCCATGCACAGCTGGGCCTCGCGGTAG
>CAIMBE010000013.1 GCA_903839085.1 uncultured beta proteobacterium
GAAGATAGTGCATCGTACGTAACCAAATATTCTGTCGACTTCCCTGAAAAGGGAGCCGTGTCATTTCCAATGCCGCCATCAATTGTGTCGCTGCCTGCGTTGCCAGTGATTGTGTTGTTCGCAGCGTTACCGTAAAGAGTGTCGTTGCCGCTACCGCCGATCAGGTTTTCAATCACCGTTCCAAAATTGACGGTAACCTGTCCAGCAGCCGTGATGTTGGTCGCCTTGCTCCCGACATAGCCCCAGTAGCCGGGCTCAAGATACAGCGTGACGGGCTGAGTTTGGCTGCTTGCGCTGAGGGTGTCAGTACCTGCGCCATCCCAGATGAAGTTTGATGATGCTGCGCTAACTGTGTAGGTATCGTTTCCAACACGTACCTTCTTGCTCGGCCCGTATATGTACTGCAAGGCAGCGATATCCAACACTTCAAAATCAACGATCTCAGCTGGTCGGGAGTAGCCCATAATGGTCGCCAATCCGTTGTCATCGCCAGTAGCTAATGTGGGGGTGTTTTCATGCGGATGAGGCAAGCCAAGTGCATGGCCTAGTTCGTGGTTGAAGACTCCTACAAAACTATCAGCATACTTTGTCGGATTCAGGAGTACATCCACATCTCCATTGATGAAGACATCACTTCCATAGAACATTTCGTAGGGGCCGAATGCGTAACCCCAAGTATCGGTTTGACTATTGTTGGCAAACGTGATTGTGTTGAGTGCATATGAGTTGTTCGTTTGAACAAAATTTACATCAATCAGATTTGCAACACTATCTAGAGCGCGTATCGCATAGGCGATTTGAGCAGATGTAAATTGCTTGAAACCATTTCCGTAACTTGCGGATTGATACGAAGGTAAGGTGGGTGCGAAGTTGAAATTGAATGTCTTGCTTGAATCCATCCGAGTAAGTTGGGCGCCAGAAAAACTTGGATTAGTCAGAGCATCCAACCAGTTTGGAAGCTTTAATGCTCCATCGATGTATTGAACGTTTTCAATACTACCGGGGATTTTTGCAAAGCTAACTGATACCAGTGCCGTATCAATGCCTCCACTGTCTTCTATGAAGGTGTTGCGATTGTGGATAACGTATGTGTCATTCCCGTCGCCGCCATTGACAAAGTTAACCCCATCTCCTCCGTCAAGGGTATCGTTGCCAGTTCCCCCGGCAAGGGTATCGTTGCCATCACCTCCTGCAAGTGAGTCATCGCCCTCGTTTCCAGATAAATCGTCATTGCCAGCGCCGCCTATCAAAGTGTCGTTGCCGGCCCACCCGCTGGTGTTGTCGTCTCCGAGGCCACCGTCAAGGCTGTCATTTCCGTCATGACCACTGAGATGATCGTCACCAAGGCCGCCGATCACAACATCATCACCTGTTGTCCCCGTCAGGTAATCATTGCCGGCACCGCCATCAATCGTGGCACTGCCCGAGTACGAGTAATAGCCGACACTGCCATCAGCGTTTAGGACGCAATTGACCCAGTCATCGCCGTCGCCACCATTCACAACATCAGAACCTCCACCTGTGCGAATTTGGTCATTGCCGGTACCGCCGTCCAGTAGGTCATTGCCGTTAGCCCCCCAGATGATGTCATTGCCACCCAGACCAAATATGTGGTTCGGCCCACCGTCTGATCCCCAAAGGGTGTCGTCTCCAGAGGTGCCATTGGTAGTGGCTCGGCTTCTGATGTCGGCATCAGTCCAGATAAGGCCGTCAGAAAACTCAAAGGTCATGATCTTGTATTCGACGCCACTGAAGTAACGGGTGACGACGACTTGATCAGTTGTTCCGTACTTGATAAGCAAATCGTCGCCAACTCTTTCGACACCCAATACATCGCTGGATCGAGTATCTACAAATTGCACTCGGTCAGTGTTTGTTCCTGTGGCGTCGTAGTTGCTTATAGTGTCAGAGCCATCTCCCTTGGAAAATAGGTAGGTATCGTTGCCATCGTCACCCCACAGCTTATCGTTCCCCAGACCTCCATTGAGAACATCATCACCGTTGCCGCCATGAAGCTCATCATTCCCTTGGCCACCGAACAACGTGTCATTGCCACTCCCGCCAGATAGTGAATCATCGCCAGTGCCGCCATCAAGGCTATCGTTTTCCTCCCAACCTCCCAAGTTGTCATTGCCATCCCCACCAATCAGCGTATCGTTTCCCTGTCCACCTTGGATATCGTCATTCCCCTGTCCGCCATCTAGGCTGTCATCACCGATGCTGAGGTACGTCATCAACTTATCGTCCCCGGCTCCTCCGACTAGGGTGTCGTTGCCCGAAGACTGATCCCACAGTTCGTCGTTCCCAGACCCGCCATCTAGCAGATCGTTGCCAGCATCCCCATAAAGCGTGTCATTCCCCGCACCGCCATCCAGCAAATCGTTACCAGCACGACCAAGAAGTGTGTCATTGCCGTTCCCGCCAAATAATCGGTCTGCGTATTCGCTGCCACGAATAAAGTCGTTTCCATCTTCACCGTAGAGTTGCTGCGACCCCGGTGAATCCAAGTAGTAGACCCAGTAACCATGTACTGGGTCTATCCAACCATTGATTTGATCGTCGCCAGACCCACCATACGCGATGTCCTCTCCGTCTCCCGTGATCAGACGATCATTTCCGTCACCCCCGTATAGAGTGTCATTCCCGGCGCCACCAAAGATCGTGTCATCCCCCACCGTTCCGTAGAGCAGATCATCTTTGCTGGTTCCATCTATTTGAGGCATAGGTTGTGTGGACTAGATGCTTCGACTCTAGCACTGCATACAGCGGATGCCAAACCTATTGGGACATCAGGCGACACTCACCCATCGTCGGCCATGCGGTGCGCGGTTTGGCGACGTGATTCGGATCGCGGGGACATGTTTTTCTCTTCAGTAAGGGTACATGAGGGGGTGATGGATTCGTTGCCTTCCAGAGCCTCGCGCACTACGGTGGTTGCTTGAACGATGATGCTGAAGACTATGCGAACGTTCACATTCCATTTTCAAAATTTATATATACCCCCCGGCCCTGAAGACGGAATGTGATGGGGGTGGGTTTGGCTGAGCGGATCAGAGCGTAAGCGCTGCCGGGGCAGGCTACGTCGATTCAGGGGGGTGGGGGTGTAGTGGGTCAGGCCGGGAGCGGATTCTGGAAACCAGTTGCTGGTCTGCACCCCAGCAGATGCCCGTATCAAGCGCAGCCAGAGCGCCAAGGTTGCGTTCAAACAGCAGCACCCATGTCCCGCCACTGGCGCAGCCAAGGGGCCTTGCAAGGGCTTTGTGATCGACCACATCAAGCCATTGGCCTGTGGTGGCGCGGACAGGCCGGAGAATATGCAGTGGCAGACCGTTGCTGAGGGCAAAGCAAAGGACAAGTGGGAGCGAAAAGGATGCGGAAATGAAGTCGCCAAAACGGGTGTTTAGGACATTTTTAGGACACTAGAAAGAAAAAAGGACTTGGCATCACTGCTAAGTCCTTGTTTTCATTACCATTTTTGGTGGGCAGTGCAAGTTTCGAACTTGCGACCCCTGCAGTGTGAATGCAGTGCTCTACCCCTGAGCTAACCGCCCTGAATCCGGTTCAGGAAAGCGTTGGATTATGCCCTAATTTCAGGCCTGCAGACGCCATACCGTGCGGCCCGCGCTGGCTTTGTCTATTTGCGCCAGGACTTCCTCATGGGCGGCCATCTCGTGCTCGCTGGCCGTCAATACCGGCAGCGCCAGGGTGCTGAGATCAATTGGGGCAACGCGCTGTCGAACATTCTGCGCCGCGCCGGCGTCGATCAGCAGCGCCTCCTGCCCGCGCGTCATGTTGATATAGACGTCGGCCAGCAATTCGGCGTCGAGCAGGGCGCCGTGCAGCGTGCGCCCCGAATTGTCAACGCCCAGGCGTGAGCACAGTGCATCGAGCGAGTTGCGCTTGCCAGGAAACATTTCCTTGGCCATCGCCAAAGTATCAGTCACCCCGCTCACAAATTCAGCGAGCAAGGGGCGCCCCAGCAGCGCGAGTTCCATGTTCAGGAAACCGACGTCGAACGCGGCGTTGTGGATGATAAGCTCGCTGCCCTGCAGATAGTCGAGCAGTTCGTCGGCCACGGCCTCGAACCCGGGCTTGTCGCGCAGGAACTCGGTGCTGAGTCCATGCACCTTGAGCGCTTCTGGATGGCTGTCGCGCCCCGGATTGAGATAGAAATGCTTGTGGTGGCCGGTCAATCTGCGGTTGAGCAACTCGACGCAGCCAACTTCAATAATGCGGTCGCCGCTGTCGGCGTACAGGCCGGTGGTTTCGGTGTCCAGGATGATTTGTCGCATAAACGCGCAGGCTAGTGATTCTCTTTGGCGTGATTGATCGAGTATCTCGGTATCTCCACCACCACATCCTTCTGCGCCAGAAAAGCCTGGCAGCCCAGGCGCGAGTTCGGCTCCAGCCCCCAGGCGCGGTCAAGCAGATCCTCCTCGTTCTCATCGATCTCATTGAGCGATTCAAAGCCTTCCCGCACGATGATGTGGCACGTGGTGCAGGCACAACTCATGTCGCATGCGTGTTCGATCTCGATCCGGTTATCCAGCAGGGCCTCGCAAATCGACGTGCCCGCGGGCGCGGAAATTTCGGCGCCTTGCGGACAGCACTCCGGATGCGGCAGTACTTTGATGATGGGCATCTCTTCTTCCGATCTCTGCGCTTCAAACTGTTTCTATGCTCTTGCCGGCCAGCGCCTTTTGAATGCCGCGGTTCATGCGCTGCGCGGCAAACGCCTCGGTTCCCTTGGCCAGCGCCTGGGTGGTGGCCTCAATCAGCGACGCGTCGTCGAGCGTCTGCGCGCTGCGCACGGCATTCATCAGGACGCCGATATCGGCCTGCTCGGCCTCGGACAAAAGATCCCCGTCCGCCGCCAGCGCGCTCTGCGTGGCCAGCAGCATGCGATCGCCATCGACGCGCGCTTCAACCAGCGCCCTGGCTTTCATGTCGGCATCCGCGGTGCTGAAACTGTCCTGCAACATGCGCGCAATCTGGTCGTCGCCCAGGCCATACGAGGGCTTGACTTCGATGTGCGCTTCAACGCCGCTGATCTGCTCCTTCGCGCTGACATTGAGCAGCCCGTCGGCATCCACCGTGAAGGTGACTCGGATGCGCGCCGCGCCGGCTGCCATCGGGGGAATGCCGCGCAGCTCGAAGCGCGCCAGGCTGCGGCAATCGGCCACCAGGTCCCGCTCTCCCTGCAGCACATGCAGTGCGAGCGCCGTCTGGCCGTCCTTGTAGGTCGTGAAATCCTGCGCCTTGGCGGTCGGGATGGTTTCGTTGCGCGGCACAATGCGCTCCACCAGCCCACCCATGGTCTCGATGCCGAGCGACAGCGGGATGACATCGAGCAGCAACAGATCGCCGCCGGCGTTGTTGCCCGCGAGCTGGTTGGCCTGAATCGCCGCGCCGACCGCGACGACCTCGTCCGGATTGAGATTGTTGAGCGGTTCGCGGCCAAAAAAGTTTCTGACCGCCTGCTGAATCTGAGGCATTCGGGTCGAGCCCCCGACCATCACGACGCCCTTGATCTCGCTCTTGTCAAGTCGCGCGTCGCGCAGCGTCTTGCGCACCGCGGCCATGGTGCGCTGTGTCAGCTCCGCGGTGAGCTTCTCGAACTGCTCGTTGACGACCTCGAATCTGACGTTCTCGCCGCCGATGCAGGCGTGGCAGGCGGCGCAATGCGTCGCCGACAGTTCTTCCTTGCAGGCCCGCGCCGCGATGATGGCGATCGCCTTCTCCTGCGGCGTGCTGGCCTGGACGCCGGCCTGCGTCATCACCCAGTCGGCCAGCGCGCGGTCGTAGTCGTCACCGCCCAGGGCCGAATCGCCGCCGGTCGCAAGCACCTCGAAGACGCCCTTTGTCAGGCGCAGGATCGAGATGTCGAAGGTGCCGCCACCGAGGTCATAAATCGCATAGATGCCTTCGCTGGCATTGTCCAGCCCGTAGGCGATGGCGGCGGCGGTCGGTTCATTGATCAGGCGCAGCACATTGAGGCCGGCCATTTTGGCGGCATCCTTGGTCGCCTGGCGCTGCGCGTCGTCAAAGTAGGCAGGCACCGTGATGACGGCGCCGTACAGGTCCTCGCCGAAAGTGTCTTCGGCGCGATAGCGCAAGGTCGCCAGGATGTCGGCGCTGACCTCGACCGGCGATTTTTCGCCCTGCACCGTCTGCAGTCCGAGCATGCCGCTGTGTTGCACAAACCGGTAGGGCAGCTTGCCCTTGCCCGCCACGTCGGAGAGACTGCGCCCCATGAAGCGCTTGACCGAAGCGATCGTGTTTTCCGGGTCGCGCGCCATGGCCTGGCGCGCCTCAAAACCGATTTGACGACCGCCGCCCTCCAGGTACCGTACGACCGATGGCAGCATCGCCTGCCCCTGGCCGTCGGGCAGGCATTCAGCCACGCCGTGGCGCACCGAGGCCACCAGCGAGTGCGTGGTGCCCAGGTCGATGCCCACCGCGACGCGCCTTGAATGCGGGTCGAACGATTGACCGGGTTCCGAAATTTGTAGCAAAGCCATGATGATTGATTATTATGTTTCCAGCCGGTCCAGTCGCGCCTGAACGTCAGCGGCGAAGCGCTCGACAAACATCAGTGCCCGCACCTGCTGCACCGCCTGCCGGTAATCCTGCAGTTGATCGATCAGATGCTCGCATTGTTGCACCAACGCCTGTCGCGCCGACGAAACCTGGGAGAACAACCGATCGAGCTCAGCCTCGCCGTGCGCTTCTTCGAGTTCTTCGCGCCACTGCATCTGCTGCATCAGAAAGCTTGCCGGCATCGCCGTGTTGTTCTCGGCGTTGACCGGCTCGCCATGCAGTTCGCACAGGTAGGCAGCGCGCTTCAACGGGTCTTTGAGTCGCTGGTAGGCCTCGTTGATGCGCGCTGACCACTGCATCGCCAGTCGCTGCGCGACCGCCCCCTGCATGCTGAATTTGTCTGGGTGCGCTTCGCGCTGGAGATCTTTCCAGCGCGTGTCGATGGCCGCGCGATCCTGTCCGAATCGGGGTGCAAGACCAAACAATTCGAAATCGTTCGACTGAAGATTCACACCCGAAACGACTCGCCGCAACCGCAGCGATCACGCTCTCGCGGGTTGTTGAACCTGAAGCCCTCGTTGAGCCCTTCGCGGACAAAATCAAGCTCGGTTCCGTCGAGGTAGGCAAAACTCTTGGGCTCGATCAGGACCTTGACGCCATGGCCCTCGAAGACGATGTCTTCAGGCGCGATTTCATCGACGTATTCGAGCTTGTACGCAAGTCCTGAGCAGCCAGTGGTCTTGACACCCAGCCGGACACCCACGCCCTTTCCGCGCTTGCTCAGGTAACGGTTGACATGCCGGGCGGCAGCTTCAGTCAGGGTAACGGCCATGATCAGTTCAGGGTGCTGGGGACAGGGCCAAAGCTCTGTTCCGAAGGTTTCAGAGATGTTTTTGTTTGTAGTCGTTGACCGCGGCCTTGATCGCGTCTTCTGCCAGGATCGAGCAGTGAATCTTCACCGGCGGCAAGGCCAGTTCTTCCGCGATCTCGCTGTTCTTGAGCGCAGCCGCCTGCTCCAGCGTCTTGCCCTTGACCCATTCGGTCACCAGCGACGAGGAGGCGATGGCCGAACCGCAGCCGTAGGTCTTGAAGCGCGCGTCCTCGATCACCCCGGTCTGCGGGTTGACCTTGATCTGCAGCTTCATGACATCGCCGCAGGCCGGGGCGCCCACCATGCCGGTGCCCACAGAATCGTCGCCCTTCTCGAAGGAGCCGACGTTGCGCGGATTCTCGTAGTGGTCCACAACTTTTTCAGAATAAGCCATATCAAATACCTCTCAAATTCAGTGCGCAGCCCACTGGATGGTGCTGATGTCAATGCCTTCTTTGTACATGTCCCACAGCGGGCTCAGATTGCGCAGCTTGGCGACATTGAGCTTGATGGTCTCGACCGCGTAATCGATCTCCGCCTCGGTGGTGTAGCGGCCGATCGTCATGCGAAGACTGCTGTGCGCCAGTTCGTCACTGCGACCCAGCGCGCGCAGCACGTAGCTCGGCTCCAGGCTGGCCGAAGTGCAAGCCGAGCCGCTGGAGACCGCCAGGCCCTTGATGCCCATGATCAGCGACTCGCCTTCGACATAGTTGAAGCTCATGTTCAGGTTGTGCGGCACCCGCTTTTCCAGATGCCCGTTGATGAACACCTGCTCGACCTCTTTGAGGCCGCTGATCATGCGGTCGTGCAGCGCTCGAATGCGCACGTTCTCCTGCGCCATCTCCTCCCGGGCGATCCGGTAGGCCTCCCCCATGCCAACGATCTGGTGCGTTGGCAGGGTGCCCGAGCGCATGCCGCGCTCGTGCCCGCCGCCATGCATTTGCGCCTCGATGCGCACGCGCGGCTTGCGCCGCACGAACAGGGCGCCAATGCCCTTGGGGCCATAGGCCTTGTGCGCCGTCAGGCTCATCAGGTCCACCGGCAACTGGCGCAGGTCGATCTCGACACGCCCGGTCGCCTGCGCCGCATCGACGTGAAAAACGATCGATTTTTCGCGGCAGATGGCGCCGATCGCCGCGATGTCCTGGATCACGCCAATCTCGTTGTTGACCATCATGACGCTGGCAAGAATGGTGTCGCTGCGGATGGCCGCCCGGAACACGTCAAGATCAAGCAAGCCGTCTTCCTGCACATCCAGATAGGTCACTGAGAAGCCCTGGCGCTCCAGTTCGCGGCAGGTGTCCAGCACCGCCTTGTGCTCGGTCTTGACGGTGATGATGTGTTTGCCGCGGGTCTTGTAGAAGCCGGCCGCGCCCTTGAGCGCCAGATTGTCTGACTCGGTCGCCCCGGAGGTCCAGACAATCTCGCGCGGGTCGGCCCCGATCAGGTCTGCCACCTGGGTGCGCGCCTTCTCGACTGCGGCCTCCGCCTCCCAACCCCAGGCATGGCTGCGCGAAGCCGGATTGCCAAAATGCTGGCGCAACCAGGGGATCATGGCCTCCACCACCCGCTCATCGCAGGGGTTGGTGGCGCTGTAATCCATGTAGATGGGGAAATGCGGGGTGGTGTCCATGGCGGTCTGCTTGCTGCTTCTTTTTTTGGGAGCTTGATTATCTACCGGCCGGTCTCACACTTCGGAGACGACTTTGCCCAGCGCAAAAACGGAATTGGGCGCGTTGACCCGACTCGGCTTGGTGCCCGGCATGTTGAAGATGGCTCTCTTGAGCGTCGGCTTGTCCTCGACCCTCATGCCTTTGGCCAGTTGGTCGTCAATCAGTTTCTGCAGCGTGACCGAGTCGAGAAACTCGACCATGCGCAGGTTCAGCGCCGCCCACAGATCGTGCGTCATGCAGCGATCGCCCTCACCCAGACAATTTTCCTTGCCACCACAATGGGTGGCATCGATCGGCTCGTCAACCGAAGTGATGATTTCCGCTACGGTGATCTCGCCCGGTCTGCGTCCCAGCGTGTAGCCGCCACCCGGGCCGCGCGTCGACTCTACCAGGGAATTGCGCCGCAGCTTGCCAAAAAGCTGCTCCAGATACGACAGAGATATTTGTTGGCGCTGGCTGATGGCCGCCAGCGTGACGGGCCCTCCACTCTGGCGCAAGCCTAGATCTATCATCGCGGTGACCGCAAAACGGCCTTTGGTAGTGAGTCGCATGGTGTTACCTCCCTTAAAATTTTGGTTGACTATTTAAGTCAAGTATACCAAAAGTCGCAGCAATTCGCTCAGGTAAGCACGTTGTCGCTTCCGGCAGCGCCAAACACCTGCTCTTTCAGGATGCCGAGCTGGTCGCGAACCCGCGCCGCCTTCTCGAACTCCAGGTTGCGCGCGTGCTCGAGCATGAGCTTTTCCAGGCGCTTGATTTCGCGCGCAATGTCTTTCTCGCTCATGTCTTCCACTTGGGCCCGCTGCATCGCGTCGCGCTCCAGCTTGTCCGCTTCGCGGCCCGCTTTCTCGCTGTAAACACCGTCAATCAGGTCACGCACCTCCTTGACGATGGAGCGCGGCGTGATGCCGTGCGCCAGGTTGTGCTCGACCTGCTTGACCCGGCGCCGATTGGTCTCGCCGATGGCCCTTTGCATCGAGTCGGTCATCTTGTCGGCGTACAGGATGGCGCGACCCTGCAGGTTGCGCGCGGCACGGCCGATGGTCTGGATCAGCGAGCGCTCGGATCGCAGGAAGCCCTCCTTGTCGGCGTCCAGGATCGCGACCAGCGAGACCTCGGGAATATCGAGGCCCTCGCGCAGCAGGTTGATGCCGACCAGAACATCGAAGGTGCCCAGGCGCAGGTCGCGCAGGATCTCGACGCGCTCGACCGTGTCGACATCGCTGTGCAGGTAGCGCACCTTGACGCCGTTGTCGCTCAAATAGTCCGTCAGTTGCTCGGCCATGCGCTTGGTCAGGGTGGTGATCAGCACACGCTCGCTCTTTTCAACCCGGATCCGGATCTCCTGCAGCACGTCGTCCACCTGGCTGCTGGCCGGACGCACCTCGACTTCCGGGTCGACCAGCCCGGTCGGGCGCACCAACTGCTCCACGACCTGTCCGGCATGGTCCTTTTCCCACTGGCCCGGCGTCGCCGAAACGAAGACAGCCTGGCGCATGCGGGCCTCGAATTCCTCGAACTTGAGCGGCCGGTTGTCCAGGGCGCTGGGCAGGCGAAAACCATATTCCACCAGCGTCGTCTTGCGCGAGCGGTCGCCGTTGTACATGCCGCCGAACTGGCCGATCAGGACGTGGCTTTCATCGAGGAACATGATGGCGTCCGCCGGCAGGTAGTCGGTCAGCGTCGCCGGCGGTTCTCCCGGCGCAGCGCCGCTGAGGTGACGGCTGTAGTTCTCGATGCCCTTGCAGTGGCCGACCTCGCTGAGCATTTCCAGATCGAAGCGCGTGCGCTGCTCAATGCGCTGGGCTTCCACCAGTTTGCCCTGGCTGACAAATTCCTTGATGCGCTCCGACAACTCGACCTTGATGGTCTCGACCGCCGAGAGCACCTGCTCGCGCGGCGTCACGTAATGGCTGCTCGGATAGACCGTAAAGCGCACAATCTTCTGGCGGATGCGACCGGTCAGGGGATCGAACAGCTGCAGCGATTCGATTTCATCGTCGAACAGCTCGATGCGCACCGCCATCTCGCTGTGCTCGGCCGGAAAGACGTCGATCGTGTCGCCGCGCACGCGGAACTTGCCGCGCGAGAAATCCATGTCGTTGCGCAGGTACTGCATGCGCACCAGTTGCGCGATGACATCGCGCTGGCCCAGCTTGTCGCCGGCGCGCAGGGTCATCACCATCTTGTGATAAGCCTCCGGCTGGCCGATGCCGTAAATGGCAGATACCGAAGCAACGATCACCACATCGCGGCGCTCCAGCACGCTCTTGGTGCACGACAGGCGCATCTGCTCGATGTGCTCGTTGATGGCCGAGTCCTTCTCGATGAAGAGGTCGCGCTGCGGCACATAGGCCTCGGGCTGGTAATAGTCGTAATAGCTGACGAAATACTCCACCGCATTTTTTGGAAAGAACTCGCGAAACTCGCTGTAGAGCTGCGCCGCCAGCGTCTTGTTCGGGGCAAACACGATCGCCGGACGGCCCAGGCGGGCAATCACATTGGCCATGGTGAACGTCTTGCCCGACCCGGTGACGCCCAGCAGCGTCTGGAACACCTCGCCATCACGGATGCCCTCGACCAGCTTCTCGATCGCCTCGGGTTGATCGCCGGCCGGAGGATAGGGCTGGTAGAGCTCGAACGGTGAATCCGCAAAGTGCACAAAGGTGCCGTCGCGGTGATCGTCAGCGGCGTCGGAGCTTGCAGGAGCGATCGGGGTCATGGCCATAGACGGGGGGGTCGAAGCGGGCATTCTCTAGGTAGGTTGTCGGGCCGGATCTGCCGGTAAAATGCAGGGTAAACCCGCAGCACTCGTTTCATTTTATTGTCTGAACTCTCTGAACAGGAACCCCCCATGTCACTCTTCTCCGCTGTCGAAATGGCTCCACGCGACCCGATTCTTGGCCTGAACGAACAATTTGCCGCCGATACCAACCCCGCCAAGGTCAATCTGGGCGTTGGCGTCTACTACGACGACAACGGCAAACTGCCCCTGCTGGCCTGTGTTCAGGCGGCCGAAAAAACCATGATGGACAAACCCACAGCGCGTGGCTACCTGCCGATCGATGGCATTGTCGCCTATGACAGCGCCGTCAAGGGCCTGGTATTCGGCGCTGAAAGCGAAGCCGTCAAGAGCGGCCGCGTCGCCACCATTCAGGCACTTGGGGGCACCGGCGGCCTCAAGGTCGGCGCTGACTTTCTCAAGCACCTGAACCCGAACGCCAAGGTGCTGATCAGCGACCCAAGCTGGGAAAATCATCGCGCCCTGTTCAACAATGCCGGCTTCAGCGTCGAGAGCTACCGCTACTACGACGCGCAAACGCGAAGCCTCAATTTTGAGGGCATGCTGGCCGATCTGAAGGCCGCCGCGGCGGGCACCGTCGTCGTGCTGCACGCCTGCTGCCACAACCCGACCGGCTACGACCTCACGGCAGCGCAGTGGGATCAGGTGGTGGAGGTGGTCAAGGCCAGCAAACTGGTGGCTTTTCTGGACATGGCCTACCAGGGCTTCGCCAACGGCCTGGCCGAAGATGGCGCGGTGGTGCAGAAGTTTGTGGCCGCCGGACTGACCTTCTTTGTCGCGACCTCGTTCAGCAAGAGCTTCAGCCTGTATGGCGAGCGCGTCGGCGCCCTGAGCGTGCTGTGCGACAACAAGGAAGAGGCTGCTCGCGTGCTGAGCCAGCTCAAGATCGTGATCCGCACCAACTACAGCAACCCGCCGACGCACGGCGGCGCCATCGTGGCAGCGGTGCTGGGCAACCCCGAACTGCGCGCCCTGTGGGAAAAGGAACTGGGCGAGATGCGCGTTCGCATCAAGACCATGCGCCAGACGCTGGTCGAGGGCCTGAAAGCGGCGGGCGTCAAGCAGGACATGAGCTTCATCACGCGCCAGGTCGGCATGTTCAGTTATTCAGGCCTGTCCAAGGCGCAGATGGTGCGCTTGCGCAACGAGTTCGGCGTCTACGGCACCGACACCGGCCGCATGTGCGTGGCCGCGCTCAACAGCAAGAACATCGGCCACGTCTGCGCCTCGATCGCCAAAGTGCTTTAAGCGCCGGAAGGAGGCCAGGCGCCATCGGCCGGGCGCCACGCGCCCGACTTTGGTGCTGTCACTTGTTTGCGGCAAAGCAGTAGAGCAGCCCGGCACCGCCGGTCGATTTCAAATGCGCCAGGCTGCAGCCACGGGTGGCGTGCGACGAGTTCCATGATTTGGCCGCCACCGACTCGTCGAGCCCCTTGCGGTCATGGTGGCCGACGATGGCGGAACCCTCCTCGCCCTGGGTCCAGTTGCCGCAGGTGCTGTCCTTGCCGTCATCGGCTGCGCGGCCCTCTGGCGTCGACCCGGTCAGGATGTCATGCAGGGTCACGGCGTCGCCAGCGCCACTGATGATTTCACCTTTTTCCGTCAGCGAGCTCAGCTTGCCCAACCTGTTGTTGTCATGCAGTTCGTCCACATTGGCGGCAATGACTTCACCCTTGACGTTTTGCCAGGGCCCGCGGCCGATGCGCTCACGCGCGTTGACAGCCGCCGAGCCCGCGCCCGCCGTGGCGCTGAGGTAGGCGCGCCAGTTGCGCCCGCCTGCGCCGGCCTGTGCGGCCAGTGTCTCGCAATACGCATCGGCGCCTGACAGGCCGCCCAGGTCGGCGCCCCGGCCGGGGTTGACGCTGGTGACGAAAAAACTCATGGGATTGGCGCTCGCCGATGGCTGCGTCGCGCAGGCGCCCAGCGCGAGCACCACTGCGACAGCGCCCGCGCAAACAATTTTCTGGCTTTGGTACATGCGAAAGGGACTCCCTGGTTTACGGTTGATTTCAGACTTATGATCGCAGCAGGACTGTTTGAA
>CAIMBE010000014.1 GCA_903839085.1 uncultured beta proteobacterium
GTTGGTGCGGTAGTTCTGCGGGCCGGCGTCCAGCAGCAGCGTGCCGGAGTCGTAATTCGCCACCGCGCCGCTGATCACGCCGTCGTAATGCCAGTCCTTGACCTGTCCGATCTCGAGGCGGTCGAACAGGCGCAGCGACAATTTCTTGCTGACCGGGATCACGACGTTGAAGTTGAGCGTCTGTTGCACGAAGGTCATGCTGGGCAGCGCGCTGCCTGCCAGCAGCGCGGCGGCCGCCTGCGTTGCAGCAACATTGCTCAGCGCGGTCTCGCCATACGCATAACTGATCCCGGTTGAACTGCTCGAATAGGTGTAGTCAGCGCCAAAGCGCGCCGCGCCCATCTGGCCCTGGAATCCCAGGCCCAGCACATTGTTGCGCTCATCCGTGTCCGAACTCCAGTTTGAAGTCAGAGGACGCGTGCCATTGTTGCCGCCGACGTTGTCGGAGCACGCGGCGTAGCCATAAAGCGTCAGATTGGCGGCGCTGCAAGCCGTGTTGACGAGCGAGGCCACGCCCGAATTGAGGCTCATCGCTTTCTTGCCCTGCTGGTACGAGTAGAAGGCGTAGAAGGTCTGGCCGGACGCGCCCTGGTAGTTCAGGTCCAGGGTCAGCGAGCTCTGGTTATCCTTCTCCTGCCCGTAGAAGGAATCCGGGTAGTTGATGTTTTTCAGCTGCAGACTGGCACCCAGATCCAGGTCTTCGCGGGCCAGGATGTTCAAACGGGCATTGAAAATCTTCTGATCCCGGTCGGCCTGGTCGTACTTTCTGAAGTAGTAGGAGTAGCGGTTGAACAGGTTGGCCGCCAGCACCGGGTAGCCGAGCGTTCCGGCATTGGCGATCTGCGTCGGCACATCAAGGCCCGGCAAGCCGGTGCCGAGGTCTTCAAAGGTGCGGTAGCGGTACTCGCCGCCCCGCTTGCGATCAGCCTCGACCGAGGTCCGCAAGGTGGTGTCGCCCAAAGCGCGGTTCACATAGCCCAGTTTGAGCTTGTCTTCCCAGGTCTTTTCACGCTCCCGGAAATCCCGATTGAAGTCCTCCCGTTCCAGGGAAGCGTTGAGGCTGCTGGTGCGCGTCAGGTCATAGTCGCCAGACAGGGCGTAGTTGACTTGTTTGGTGGAGCGCGCCTGACCGAAGACCGGGATGTTGGCGCCGGTTGCCACCACGCCGGCGAGGCCGAACTGACAGGTCGCGATCAGGGCGTTGCTGGCGTAGCCGGGTGGCACGTAGCAGCTTCCCGCTGTGCCCGGTGTGGCCCCCGGCTTGAGGCCCACCACCAGATCCTGGTTGCCCAGACCATTGCCATCGACAAAGCCGCGTCCGAACTGGCCGGTCAGCGGGTTGTAGTCCAGGTAGCCGCCCTTGTTGGCTGCGTCGTGGTAGCGCAAGGACCCCTTGACGCGCAGATCGTCGGTCGGCGCCAGGCTCAGGCCCAGATCGAGCAGCTTGTTGTCGATGCGCTGATTGGCCGTTGGCTGGCTCAGCGCGGCGGTGGTGTTCCAGTTCGACACCAGGGCGCTGTTGGCAGCGTAACCGATGCTGGTGCCGATCCACTTGCTGATCCCCGCCGCCGCCAGTTGGGCGCTCTGCGCGGCCGAGATCGGCGCCAGCAGGTCGTCGTTCTGCCGGCTGCTGCCCAACGACAGCGCGGCATTGAAGCGGCCCTTGTAGAAGTTGGGCAGGGAGCGCGCGAATTCGCCTTTCAGGTTGAAGGCGCTGTTGTCAGGATACAGATCAAAGGTGGCGGTCTGCACCACGCCATTGGCCGTCACCGCGCCGAGCAGGGGATACTGCACGTCCAGGGTGCTGATGCCATTACGAAACAATGAGAAGGAAGCGCGCAGATTGGCTTGCGTCAGCGCATCGGCATACTGCAGGCCGCCGAGGAACTCGTGCGTGGTGTAGTCGATCGGCTCGGCAATCTCGGTCGAGATGTTGGCTTCGTTCATGGCAAAGGGCCGGCTGCCGGTGCGCCGTTCCTGGCTGTAGCTGGCATAGCCCTTCCAGTTGTCGGTCAGCGTGATGTCGGCGCGCGCGCCCGCTTTCTTGCGCACCAGACTCAGTTCGCTCTCGGACATTGCGGCGAGCTTGTCGGCGATCGCTTTGGCCATGTTGGATTGCGCTGTCGTACCCGAGGCGGGCATGACGCCGGTGCTGGCGTTGGCGGTGCCGGTGATGCCGTTGATGGCGGCCAGTGCCGACAGGTTGGAGTAGGTCTTGCCGGCGTAATTCCAGCACGGCGCGGCCGCGCTGCAGGCCACCAGCGGGCTGGCACCGACCGTCGGGTTGCCGCTCGTGACCATGGTGGGCGCCGGCAGTCCGGTCGTCTGGCTGGCGCTGCCCTCGCCGTCAAAGAGCGACTTCCAGCTGTCGCTGAAGACATGGAGGGTCTCGTTGTAGAACAGCTTCATCTTCCAGTCGTTGTAGCGGCCGAACTGAACGCCGTAGAACTGGTCATGCCGTCCGCTGCTGCCACCGAAGGCCTGGATGTAACTGGCGCTGTCCGCCTTGTCGGCTTCAAGCTCGAAGTAGTTCAGGGTCAGGCCGCTCTTGAGGTCCTTGTACTCGCGAAGCATGGAGTTCTTCTGATCGGCGCCGCTGCCCAGCAAGCCGGCCTCGACGCTGCCAGAATATTCCCAGCCGCCGGCTGTCTTGTGACCTTGACCCGGGGGGACGTCGAGGGGCAGTCCGTAGAGTTGGCCGGTCGGCGAGCGGCGCACGGTGTCGGAACCATCGGGATCCAACGCTTGCGGCAGGGTCGAGCGACCCGGCAGATTGAGGGCGTTGCCCAGGGCGGTGTCAACACCGACGGCGGAGTCCGCCAGGGCCTGGCTGCTGCCCCACTGCGCCAGTGCGGCAGCGATGCAGAGGCCGAATATCTTCATGCGAGGACGTGCGGTCATGGGGGAACTCCCGGAAGTCTTGATCTGAGCCATGTGCGATTCTTCCTGGTGGGGTCAGCGTTGCAAGCGGGCGCCCGAGGGGCTGTTGCTGCCGTGAATCGCCGAGTGGCAGTTCTGGCACGAGCGACCGGTCATGCGTTTGTTGGGAGCGTTGCCCAGAGCGCCACCACTGAGGTTGGTTGGCGATGCCGCAGAGCCGGTGTTGCCCAGTGTGTTGTTGCCCCAGACCGCATGCCCCATGGTGCCGGTGGTGCTGTGGCAACCAGAGCACAGGAAGGGCCGGGTCTGGATCAGCAGCTTGTCGGCGTTGGAGCCGTGCGGGCTGTGGCAGTTCATGCAGTTCTCGCGCACCGGCGCGTGCTCCCAGAGGAAGGGTCCGCGTTTTTCGGCGTGGCAGCTGTAGCACAGCTCGTTGATGCTGTCGGCCTTGAGCAGGCGCTTGGCGCTGGAGCCGTGCGGGTTGTGGCAGTCCTCGCAGGTCATCTTGCCTTCAGGCACCGGCATGTGCGATTTCTTGCGGAACTCGGCGCGCTGCTGCTGGTGGCAGGTCTGGCAGGTTTCGGTGATGCTCGCCTTCTTCAGCAGGCCATTGGCCGAAAAGCGCGCCATGGGGTTATGGCAATCCGAGCAGCCGAGCTTGTTCGTGGAATGAATGGAGCCGCTCCAATGCAATCGCTGTCCACCGGCGTGACAGTTCAGGCACTGTGCGTTCTGCTTGTCGATGGGCGTGCCCCACTCCTTGTCGAAACCGATGATCTTGCTCTTGTCCTTGGTATCGGCGGCGTGCAGTGAACCGGGCCCGTGGCACGCCTCGCAGACCGCTTTTTCAGTGTCGTTGCGCGGGTTCTCCCGAAACGCCTTGGCATGCTGGGTGTGACCGAACAGGGCATTTTCGGTGTCATGGCAATCACTGCAGCGTTTCTCACCGATCATCCTGGCGCCGGCCTGGGGGTCTGTTTCGGCCAGCGCCGGGCGACCCGCCAACAGGCCGAGCAGCGCTGCCACGGCAAGGCCGCAGCACAAGCGCATTAGGGAGAGTGAAGAATTCTTTGTCATGCGTGAAACACCTCTTGCCAGATCGAGCCCACAAATTGTTACAGTCGCGGTCAAGCTTAAGAAGTTCGACGAAAAATCGGCTTAAGAAACTTTTGAAAACTTAAGAGCCCCACGGAATCAGGGCAGTTCGGCATGGCGTGACAGCGCAATGCCATTGGCGATTCGTGGCCGATCAGGGTTTTCACGTGTTTCAATTTTGTGACGCTTACCGGAATTCGACCCACCATGATGCGACTTCTAATCGCCGAGGACGACGCCCTGCTAGGCGCTGGCTTGCGTGCCGCTCTCGGTAAATGGGGCTTTGGCGTGACCTGGGTCAGATACGGTCGCGCCGCCCTGGACATGCTGTGTGCAGAGGATTTTCTGGCGCTGGTGCTCGATATCGGCCTGCCCGATATCAGCGGCATGGAGGTGCTGCGCCAGGTGCGCGCGGCTGGCAACAAGATGCCGATCCTGATCCTCACGGCAAGCGACAGCGCACAGGACAAGGCCAGGTTTCTTGCTTCGGGTGCCGACGACTACCTGGTCAAGACCACCGACATGGAGGAACTGGTTGCGCGCTTGCAGGCCCTCATTCGCCGTTCGGGCAGCGGCAGCGGTTTGCTCAGCGTTGGCGACTTGACGCTCAACATCGACAGCCGGGTCCTGACGCTGCATGGGACCCCGGTCAATGTTTCAAAACGCGAGTTCGATGTCATGCGGGTACTGATGGAGGGTGCCGGGCGCGTTCTCACACGTACCCAGCTTGAGCAGTCGCTCTATGGCTCCAATCGCAGCGTGGACAGCAATGCGGTGGAGGTTCACATCCACAACCTGCGGCAGAAGATTGGCGCCACGACCCTCAGGACCGTTCGCGGCGTTGGCTACACCCTTGCCCGACCCGAGCCCTGATGCTGCTGCCGCGCCGATCCCTGAGCCGCCGCCTGCTGGTCGGGCTGGTCGTTGCCAGCTTTGCCTACTGGGCGGTGATTGCCTGGTTCACGATCCGCGACAGCGTCGATGAAGTCTATCGGCTGTTTGATGTTCAGCTGGCGCAGACGGCGCTCGCCTTGCTGCGCGTGACCGATCCCGACGAGGACGATCCGCTGGTCATGCCAAATCAGTCCGAGGTGCCGGACCTGAAGGAGATTTTCAGTCAATGGCCGGAACTGCCGCAGCGCCTGGCGCGGGCGCGATCAGGAAGCACAGCGGGCGATCAGCCGGCTTTGGCGACGTCGCCGGTGGTGATCGGCTCGATGCATTCAATGCGGGAGGAATATGAAAAAAATCTGCGCTACCAGGTATGGAGCGGCGATGCCACGCTGCTGCTGCGATCAGCCAATGCGCCCCTGATTTCAATGACGCCGCAGGACGGCTATTCAGAGACCATCGACGCGCAGGGCAGGACCTGGCGCCACTACGGCGTCTGGGACCGTGACAGGCACTTCCGGATCGTGGTGTCCGAAGCGCACGATCTGCGCAATCACCTGGTGCGCAGCATCGCCCTGCACGTGACCAGTCCGCTGGCGCTGGGCTTGCCGGTGCTGATTGTCCTGCTCTGGGTCTCCATCAAACGGGGACTGCATCCGTTGAGGCTCCTGACGCGCGAGATTCGCCGGCGCGAACTTGACAACCTGCAGGCGATCGACGCCGGCACGGCGCCGGTCGAGGTCCGCCCCATCGTGCTGGCGCTCAACGAATTGCTGCAACGCGTCGGCCAGACGCTCGAAGGCGAGCGGCGCTTTACCGCCAATGCGGCTCACGAACTGCGCACGCCGCTGGCGGCGCTTCAGGCCCAGCTGCACGTGGCGCGCAAGGCCGACAGCGAGGCCGAGCGCCTGCTTGCCATGGATCAGTTGCAGCTTGGCCTGGACCGGGGGATTCGCCTGGTCGGCCAAATGCTGACGCTGGCACGTCTCGACCCGCAGCAGGACTTGCCCGATCCGCAGCCGATCGATCTGGGCGCGCTGGCGCAGGCGGTCTGCGCCGACCTGGCGCCGCTGGCGCTGCAGCGCGACCAAACGCTGGAGCTGGTGGTCGAGCCCGGCTTGACGCCGGTGTCGGGCAATGCCGACACGCTGTCCATGCTGATCAGCAACCTGATTGACAACGCCATACGCTACACCCCGCGCGCCGGTCATATCGACCTGCGCGTTCGCCAGGGCGTGGACGGTCTGCAAATGGAGGTCAGCGACGATGGACCCGGCATTGCGGCTGCGCAGCGCGAACGGGTGTTCGACCGCTTCTATCGCATCGCCGGGCAAGACCAGCCGGGCACCGGACTGGGTCTGGCCATCTGCAAGCGCATTGCGGAACTTCACAACGCCCGGATGGCCCTCGGCGAAGGCCCGAACCACCGGGGCGTGACGGTCAGCGTTTGTTTCTCAGTTCGCGCGCCGGCTCAGAAACTGTAACCCAGGGCGACCGTCATCACCGAGGGATGGAAGGTGATGCCCGCGGTGCGCTCGATGCCGAGCGTATTGGTGGTCATGGTGGTTCTGACGCGCGCCGTTGACCAGGAGCCGGTGAGCGACCACGGCCCGCCGAGTTTGGCAGACAGGCCCAACTGCAGCGCGAGCCCCATGGAGCTTGTCAGCTTGATGGTTGTCGGGCCGCCATTGACCGCATCATTCACTCCGGTTGATTCGGTCTTGTCAAACACCGTGTAGTTCAAACCGGCACCAATAAAGGGCCGAAGCTGGCTGGTGCTGTCGCCAAACCGGTAGTTGGCAAACAGCGTGGGCGCCACCTGGCGCACCTTGGCGGCCACCGAACCGTCCAGAGCCGCCACGCTGCCGGGCACCGCAGCGCCGGGAAGGATCACGAGTTTGACGTCATGCGTGGGCGGCACGCCAAGCGCCAGTTCGGCTTCCCAGTTGCTGTCGATCTCGCGTGCCACGCTGAAGAACAGCGTCGACTGGCTCTGAACCTTCAGACTGAGCGCATTGGCCGGCGTAAAGGGACCCGAGACCGCGCTGGCGGAGGAGTTGGGTTCGACGTTGACCAGGCCCAGTTTGACGGTCGTCGTCTGGGCCAGGGCACTGCCTGCGCCCAAGGTCAGGGCAGCTGCGACGGATGCCGAAAGAAGTGTGTGTTTCATTGGGTTTGCTCCGTCGAATTAGAACTGCGAGAAGAAGCCACGCGCTGCTGCGTTGCAGAAGGGCGGCACCAGGGTGCCGTGGTAACTCATGACCACCTGGGTGGCAGGATCCTTGCCCGCGGCAATCGAGGCGCTGACAAGCGCGGCCTTGCTCTGCGCAAAACCCATCTTCGCGGCAGCGAAGGGATCGGCTGCTCCCGTGACGGCCGAGTCAACGTCGAGCACAGTGACCAGGTGAGCGGCCACCTGGGGCGCCCACAGGGCACCCATCAACCCGGTGTTGAGGCTGTAGAAAACGGTGGGGTCGCCGTTGCCCGCGCACAGCAGAATCGGCGCAGCCGGGGACCA
>CAIMBE010000015.1 GCA_903839085.1 uncultured beta proteobacterium
CAGCCCGGTCAACATCAGGGGGATGGCGCGGGTCAGGGTTTCGCTCATTGCAAAGACCGAACCAAAACCGCCCTGCAGCAGCAAACCATAGGTGCGGCCAAGCGGCGCACCGGCCCACAGCACCAGCAGTGAACTCACGAGCAGCGTGAACAGCACCGCGCCAATGGGCGCCAGCAGCAGGGCGCGCGGCGAAGTCTGGTTGCGCTTCTCAAGTCTCATGCTGTGACTTCCCCGCCCGCCATCGCCAGTCCGATGCTCTCACGGGTCCATTCGAGCGCGGGCAGCGCTGGCGTCAAATGGCCGCCATGAATCACGGCGACGCGGTCACCGAGGGTCAGTACTTCGTCCAGATCGTCCGAGATCAGGAGCACCGCGGCGCCGGCATCGCGCGCAGCAATCAGCTGCGCCTGCACATACGCTACCGCGCCGATGTCCAGGCCCCAAGTTGGCTGGTGGGCGACGATCAGCTTGGGTGCTGTGGTTGTCACCGCAAGCGCTTCTCCCGTCATCGCGAGCATCCGCCCCTTCATCGCAAGCATCCGCCCTGTCATCGCGAGCCCCCCCTTCGTCATCGCGAGCGGAGCGTGGCGATCCATGACTTCTGACCGCATGGACTGCCGCGCTACGCTCGCAGTGACGAAATCTGCATTCAAGGTCCGTGTGCGCAAACTGGCCAGATGCGGGGGGCTCGCCATGACGGCTGCGGCGTCCGGGTGCGTCAGGGCGCGCCCCAGAATCAGCTTTTGCATGTTGCCGCCGGACAGCGAGCGAGCGCTCGTTGCTGCGCCACCGCCGCGAACGTCAAACGCTGCCATCACGCGCTGCGCATAGGCTTGGGCGGCAGAGCGTCGCACCCAGCCCCAACGCGAAAAATGCGCACTGTGCAGACGCTCGGAAGCCGCGTTTTCCCATATCGGCAAATCACCGATGACGCCGATCTGATGCCGGTCTTCCGGAATGCGCGCCACGCCCAGCGCCACCAGTTGTCCGGGCTCTGTGGGCAGGGCTTGCCCCAGGAATTCAATCTGGCCGCTGGCCGGCACGCGCATGCCGCTGAGCAACTCGGCCAGCGTCCCCTGACCATTGCCGGAAACGCCGGCGATGGCCACAATCTCACCGGCGCGCAGACTCAGCGACACGTCCTGCAGCCGCTCCCGACCGGAGCCGGCGCTCACTTGCTGCAGCACACACACCGATTCGCCGATGATGCCAGCGGGGTGTCGCCGTGGGGCCTCGATGGCGTGGCCCACCATCCAAAGGGCCAGCTGTGCCTGGCTGGTTTCCCGCGCCGTCGCCTGCGCCACCAGTTTGCCGCCGCGCAGGACCGCAATGCGATCGGACACGCGCAGCACTTCGCCGAGTTTATGGCTGATGAAGATGATGGCCAGACCCTGCGCCACCATCTGCGCCAACACCTCGAACAGGGCCTCGCTCTCGGCCGGCGTCAGCACGGCGGTCGGCTCGTCCAGGATCAGAATGCGGGCGCCCCGGTACAGTGCCTTGAGAATTTCCACGCGCTGGCGCTCACCGACCGACAAGCTGCCCACCCTGGCCTGCGGGTCGACGCCCAGGCCAAAGCGCTGCGCCACGGCGAGCAGCTTGGCGCGGCCGGCGCGCCGCCGGGTGAACGCCTGCCACAGCGGCTCCGAACCCATCATGACGTTGTCGAGCACGCTCAGGTTGTCGGCCAGCGTGAAGTGCTGATGCACCATGCCGATGCCCGCCGCCAGCGCCGCCTTTGGATCGCCAGCCGGCAGCGGCTGGCCGTTGACCGCGATCTCGCCCGCATCAGCGGTGTAGTGCCCGAAGAGAATAGACACCAACGTTGATTTGCCGGCCCCGTTTTCACCCAGCAACGCCAGCACCTCGCCGCTCTTTAACTCGAGCGAGATGTCATCGTTGGCCAGCAGCGTGCCAAAACGCTTGCTGATGTGGGCGAGCCTGAGAACGGCGCCCGTCACGTTACGTGAGCGCCGTGCGCCGCGCCGGGCCGCCCCAAGCAAGCACCGCCCCCCCGGGGGGCAGCGCAGTACACGCGGTGACAAGCGTGGGGGCGCACTACTTGGCCGTTGACTTGGGTTGCGTGTCGTCAACCTTGACGCTGAACTTGCCGTCCACGATGGCCTTTTCCTTGGCCCTGACCTTGGCCACTATGTCGGCCGGCACCTTCTTCTCGAACGTGCCCAGCGGCGCCAGCGACGAGCCCTTGTGCTTCATCATCGAGTACGGGCCGTAGTCCTCGGCGGTGAACTTGCCATCCTTGACCAGCTTGACCGCACGGTCTATGCTGGGCTCCATGTGCCACAGCGCCGAAGCGACCACGGTGTCGGGGTACTTGTCCTGCGTATTGATGACGTTGCCGATGGCCAGCTTGCCTTTTTCCTTGGCCGCGTCGCTGACGCCAAAGCGCTCGGCGTACATCACGTCGGCGCCCTTGTCGATCATGGCAAAAGCTGCTTCCTTGGCCTTGGGCGGATCGAACCAGCTGTTGATGAAGCTCACGCTGAACTCGACCTTGGGGTTGGTTTCCTTGGCCCCCGCCATGAAGGCGTTCATCAGACGATTGACCTCCGGAATCGGGAAGCCGCCGACCATGCCGATCTTGTTGCTCTTGCTCATGCCGCCAGCGACCATGCCCGAGAGGTAGGCCGGTTCCTGGATGTAGTTGTCAAAGACGCTGAAGTTGGGGGCTTGCGATTTGCCGCTCGATCCCATCAGGAAGGAGACCTTGGGGAAGTCCTTGGCGACCTTTCGCGCGGCCGCTTCCACGGCAAAGGCTTCGCCCACGATCAGCATGCTGCCGGCGGTGGCGTACTCGCGCATGACGCGCTCGTAGTCGGCGTTGGAGACATTCTCGCTGGCCTTGTATTCGATGTCGCCACGGGCCTCGGCGGCCTTGAGCGCCTGGTGCAGGCGACCCGCCCATTGCTGCTCGAAGGGCACGGTGTAAATGCCTGCGACCTTGGGCTTGGCTTGCGCCAGCGTAAGGCCGGGGGTCAGGGCGACCAGCGCAGTGGCGAGGACAAGGGCTTGGCGACGCGTGATGAACTTCTTCGACATGGTTTCTCCAGGTTGATGACACGATGTGACGATGTGTTTGCCAACGCCGGGTTTCGGGCGCTGGTCAGTGTCTATTTTGACATTGCAGGTACAGCATGTCACGTGCCAGTGCGCTTTATCATGGCATGCGCTCGGGCAGCATGGCCCACAAGGGTACAACTTCAACGCCCGGCATCAACGAATAGCGGTGCAGGCCAGGATAGACCACATACAGTGCATCAAGCTTCAGGTCGTCGATCGCAATGCGCATGCTCGGTGTGATGCGCGGCGCATCGGCGCGCTTGAATTCCACGCCAATGCGCTGACCTCCCTTGAACAACAGCAAGTCGAGCTCCGCACCCTGATGCGTGGCCCAAAAATAAGCCTGATCAGGCTGTGTAATGCGCAGTACCTGCTCCAACGCAAACCCCTCCCAACTGGCGCCACACTGGGGGTGCGTCAACAAGGTCGGCAAGGTCTGCACGCCCATCAAGGCGTGCAGGAAACCCGAGTCCCGAAAATAGATCTTGGGCGCTTTGACTTGCCGCTTACCGAGGTTCTGATGCCACGGCTGCAACTGGCGGACCATCAGGGTTTGCGTCAGGGTGTCGAGATAGCGGCGAATAGTGGGCCCGGCCACCCCCATGGACTGCGCCGGTGGTGCTGCCGACCAGATTTGACCGTGGTAGTGCGCC
>CAIMBE010000016.1 GCA_903839085.1 uncultured beta proteobacterium
CAGGAATTGAACCGTGCCGGGGGCAAGAAACGGGTCGTCGTGAACGATCGGCCCGCAGTTGTTTTCGCCCGGGATGTCTTTGGCCGTGAACACCGCCACAACGCCGGGTTGGGCCAGCAGGGTGGAGCGGTCTATGCCCTCGCCGACCAACTCGCCGTGCGCCACCGGCGACAGCACCAGCGCGGCGTACAGCGTGCCGCGCAGTTCGGGAATGTCGTCGGTGTAGACCGCCTGGCCGGTGACATGCAGCAGGGCCGACTCGTGCGGCAGTTCACGGCCCTGCTCGGTGGCGGGCGCGAGTTCGGTCCGTGTTTCAGGTGCGTTCATGGCGTGGCCTCCGCAACGGTGGGTGCCGCTTCTTCAACAAATTGCAGGACCAGATTGCGCGCCAGCAGCGAGCGATAGACCCAGCTCGCGCGCAGGCCGTCGCGCGCCGTGAAACTGGCGGCGATCGCCTGCTCCAACTCGACGGCGGTGACGGCGTCGGGCGCGCGACCGTTGATCACGGCCTCGAGCCGCGGTGCGCGGCAGGGCGAGGGCGCCAGACCGTTGTAGGCCAGCCTGACGTCGGCGAACTTGCCGTCAAGCAGTCGATAGCTCATGGCGCAGCAGGTGGCGGAAATATCCTGATCGAAGCGTTTGCTCACCTTGTGCGCGCGAAACACGCGGCCCGGCGCTGGCTTGGGCAGCTCGATCGCCTCGATGAACTCGCCGCTCTGCAGCGCATTCTTCTTTTGACCGGTATAGAAGCGCTCCAGTTCCAGCGTGCGCGTGACGTCGCCGCGTCGCAGCAGCAGCGTGGCGCCGAGCGCCAGCAGGCAGGGCATGCTGTCGCCGATCGGCGAGCCGTTGGCGATGTTGCCGGCCAGCGTGGCGGTGGAGCGGATCGGCGGCGAGCCAAAGCGGCGCAGCACCTCGGCAAAGTCGGGGTAGGCCTGGGCCACCAGCGCCTGCACGGTGCTCAGCGAAACCTGGGCGCCGATGCGCCAGAACGCGCCCCGGTCCTCGACCTGGCGCAGCGCGGCCACCTGGCCCAGGTAGACGATCCTGGCGGGCCGCGCGAACTGCTTGTTGACCTGCAGGCCGATCTCGGTGCTGCCGGCCAGAAGCGTTGCGTCGGGGTGCCGCCCCAGATAGTCGGCCAGCGCGGCGACCGTGCCTGGCGTAAAGAATTCCCGGCCGTCGGCTGTGCGCACCAGCGGCGGCTGCGCGCGCGCGTCGCGAAGCTGGCGCAGCAGGGGCAGGTCCTTGTCGTCGTCCAGCCTCAGCTGTCCGTCCGGCGCTTCGCAGGCCTTCAGGGTCGCGTCGATGATCGGCTTGTAGCCGGTGCAGCGGCACAGGTTGCCGCTGAGCGCGTCGTTGATCTCGCTGCGCGTCGGGCTCGATACCGTCTGCACCAGACCGGTCAGGCTCATCACGATGCCCGGCGTGCAAAAGCCGCACTGCGTGCCGTGGCTCTCTGCCATCGCGCGCTGCACCGGGTGCAGGCTGCCATCGGCGTGGCGCAGGCTCTCGACGGTCTTGACCGACTTGCCTTCGAGCGTGGGCACCAGTTGCAGGCAGCTGTTGACAGGCAGGTAGTTGATGGCCGTGCCGCTCGGGTCGAGTTCGCCCAGCAGCACCACGCAGGCGCCGCAGTCGCCCTCGGCGCAGCCTTCCTTGGTGCCGCTGCGCCCGAGGTGCTCGCGCAGGTAGTCCAGTACGCTGGTGCTGTGGTGCTCGCCGCTCGCCTCGACAATGGCGCCGTCGAGCACAAAACGCACGGTGTTGCTTGTTTGGTTCATGGTGGGTTGGGGGCGTGGCCTAAACCGGAATGGTCGATCAAAGTGTAAACATTTTTCACTTGAGCCGTTTTGCCGGCCCTGCCGGTCGGTGACAATAGACGCGTTGCGGGCTGGCTGGACAGCACTGGCACTATTATTGCTATAACTTCTTCGTTCGTTCTTACTGCTGGAGTTCACATGAAAAAACGCGTTTTACTGAAAACAGTGGTGGCGCTTGCCGCTGCCCTTGGCTTTGCCGGCGCGCAGGCGCAGAGCACGCCCATCAAGTTTCAGCTTGACTGGCGCTTCGAGGGCCCGGCCGCCCTGTTCCTGACACCGGTGGCCAAGGGCTATTTCAAGGATGCCAAGCTTGACGTGGCAGTGGACGCCGGCAATGGCTCGGGCGGTGCCGTGACCCGCGTTGCCTCGGGCGCCTACGACATGGGCTTTGCCGACCTGGCGGCGCTGATGGAGTTCCACGCCAACAACGTGGACGCGCCCAACAAGCCGGTCGCCATCATGATGGTCTACAACGACACGCCGGCCTCGGTCATGGCGCTGAAAAAGTCGGGCATCAAGACGCCGGCCGATCTGAACGGCAAGAAGCTCGGTGCGCCGGTGTTCGATGCCGGTCGGCGCGCCTTTCCCATTTTTGCCAAGGCCAACAACATCAGCGGCGTGCAATGGACGGCGATGGATCCGCCACTGCGTGAAACCATGCTGGTGCGCGGCGACGTCGATGCCATCACCGGCTTCACCTTTACCTCGCTCCTTAATCTCGAGGCGCGCGGCGTCAAGGTCGAGGACGTGGTGGTGTTGCCCTACCCGGAGCACGGTGTCAAGCTCTATGGCAACGCCATCATCGCCTCGCCCAAGATGCTCAAAGAGAATCCGGCTGCGGTCAAGGCCTTCCTGCTGGCCTTCGCCAAGGGCATGAAAGACGTGATCGGCAATCCGGCGGCAGCCATCCAGGATGTGAAAGCGCGTGACGGCATCATCAATGTCGAACTTGAAACCCGGCGCCTCAAGCTGGCGATTGACACCGTGATCAACAGCGCCAACGCGCGCGCCGAGGGTTTCGGCCAGGTCAACGGACCGCGCCTGTCCCTGATGGCCTCGCAGGTATCGGACGCCTACAACACCAAGAGCCGGGTCAATCCGGACGCGGTCTGGAATGGCGCCTTCCTGCCGTCAAAAGCCGAACTCAACGTCTTGCCGAAAAAATAAAATGCCGGAGCCTGCCGCCGACTGGTTTGTCGACTTTCGCGACGTCTGGCTGGCCTATAACGACGAACTGCTGCAGCAGAACCAGTTCGCCGTCGAGGCGATCGACCTGAAGGTCCGACAGGGCGAGTTCATCGCCATCGTCGGCTCCTCGGGCTGTGGCAAGTCCACCTTCATGAAGCTCGCGACCGGGCTGAAGATGCCTTCGAGGGGGCGGATTCTGATCGATGGCCAGAGCGTGACCGGGCCGCTCAAGATCTCGGGCATGGCGTTTCAGGCCTCCACCCTGCTGCCATGGCGCACGACGCTGGACAACGTCCTGTTGCCGCTCGAGATTGTCGAACCCTACCGAAGCAACTTCAAGACCCGGCGCAAGGAATATGAAGAGCGCGCCAGCGCCCTGCTGCAAAAGGTTGGCCTGGGCGGTTATGAGGACAAGTTTCCCTGGCAGCTCTCGGGTGGCATGCAGCAGCGCGCCAGCATCTGCCGCGCCCTGATCCACGAGCCCAAGATGCTGCTGCTCGATGAGCCGTTCGGTGCGCTCGATGCCTTCACCCGGGAAGAGCTCTGGTGCATCCTGCGCGATCTCTGGACCGATCAGAAATTCAATGTCATCCTGGTCACGCACGACCTGCGCGAGTCAGTCTTTTTGGCCGACACGGTCTATGTCATGAGCAAGAGCCCGGGCCGTTTTGTCGTCAAAAGGGACATCGATCTGCCGCGTCCGCGCGATCTGGAACTCACCTACACGCCCGAATTCACCGACATCGTGCACGAGTTGCGCGGCCATATCGGTGCCCTGCGCCAGAGTCCGCAGCGCCCCCTGTTTCCGACTGACAGCCATGAACAAAAAGCAAGTTGAATTGTGGTCGCCCTGGCTGCTGCTGGCGGCGGTGCTGCTGCTGTGGCAGATCATCTGCGCGGCCTTTGAGGTCTCCGAATTCATTTTCCCGAGCCCGCTGCGCATCTGGAACCAGTTCTGGGAGTTCAAGGGCACGATCGCCGCGCACGCCTGGCGCACCTACTGGGTCACCATGGCCGGCTTCGGCCTGGCCATCGTCGTCGGCGTCCTGCTGGGTTTTGTGATCGGCAGCTCGCGCCTGGCCTATGCCGCCGTCTACCCGTTGATGACCGCCTTCAACGCGCTGCCAAAAGCCGCCTTCGTGCCGATCCTGGTGGTCTGGTTTGGTATCGGCGCCGGGCCGGCGATCCTGACTGCGTTCCTGATCAGTTTCTTTCCCATCATGGTCAACATTGCAACCGGCCTGGCCACGCTGGAGCCCGAACTCGAAGATGTGCTGCGGGTGCTCGGCGCCAAGCGCTGGGACGTGCTGGTCAAGGTCGGCCTGCCGCGCTCCATGCCTTACTTCTATGGCTCGCTCAAGGTGGCGATCACGCTCGCCTTTGTCGGCACCACGGTGTCGGAGATGACCGCCGCCAACGAAGGCATTGGCTACCTCCTGATCTCGGCCGGCTCGGCGATGCAGATGGGCCTGGCCTTTGCCGGCCTGCTGGTGGTCGGCGCCATGGCCATGCTGATGTACGAGCTGTTCAGCATGGTTGAAAAACACACGACCGGCTGGGCCCATCGGAGCTCGCAGGGCCACTGAGGCGGTCTCGCGAAGCGCGCTATTTCGCCAGAATCGGAAACAGCTTCACGAGGCCGTCGGACATCACCTCGACCGCCAGCGCGGCCAGAATCAGTCCCATCAGGCGCGTCATGACATTGATGCCGGTCTTGCCGAGTCCGCGCGCGATCGGTTGCGCCAGCGAAAAGCACAGGGCGGTGGCCAGCGCAATCACCACACCGTAGCCCACCAGCGTACTGAGCTGCAGGAAGGTCTTGGCCTTTTCGGCATAAATCACCACCGTCGACATGGTGGCCGGCCCGGTCAGCAGCGGAATGGTGAGCGGCACCACGGCGATGCTGGCGCGCGCGGCGGCGTCATGCATTTCTTCTTCGTTTGATTTGGCTTCGGCTGGCTGCGCGTTGAGCATGGCCAGCGCTGAAGTCAAGAGCAGCATGCCGCCGCCAACCTGAAAACTGGCCAGCGAGATGCCGAAAAAATCCAGAATGTGCAGGCCCATCAGCGCACTGACGGCGATCACGACAAAGCAGCTGAAGGACGAAATCCAGATCGTGCGGCGTCGCTGCTCGCGCGAGAAGTCCTGCGTGTAATGAATGAAGAAAGGCACGATCGCCAGCGGGTTGACGATGGCCAGCAGCGTCACAAGGGGTTTGAAATCCATCATAAGTTCTCTTGCAGGCTCAGCGCGTTGGGCAGTCGCAGACCTCATTGCCCTTGTCAAAAATAATGCGCCAGACGCCGGGTGCTTCCTGACGCCAGACCGAACTGAAGGTGGCGATCAGCTTGCCCTGGGCATCGCGCACCGGCCCTGAACTGAGCGCAAGGCTGCCGGACTGCAACACCTCAACCTGCTCGGGCTGCCAGGAGAAGGGTGCGTTCGGTCCCTCGTAAAAGCGCTTCCAGGCAGCAGCCACCTGCTGCTTGCCGCGCAGCACCTGGGCGCCGGAAAAGAACACCGCCTCTTCCGACAGGAAACTGGTGAAGACTGCGTGATTCCGCTCTGCCATGCTTCTGGCGAAAGCGCGCTCTGTGTCGGCAACCGCTTGCTGCAACCCGGCCGTTGTCGTTGGCTCGCGGTTCATGAGCGCGCACGCTGATAGCACCGCGCTGGCGACGAGAAGGGCAGCAAGCTTGACGAAGCGCATGGCTGGTCTCCCGCATGGTGGATGTTCATGCTCCGACTTTAGCTGAACTGGTTCCAGAGCAGCAAGCGCCATCTACCGAGGCGCTAACGTACAATTTGCCAGAGGGAAAACGATCCATGAAAAACCCCGTTGGCATCTATGAAAAGGCCCTTCCAAGGGACCTGAGTTGGACCGAACGATTCGAGGCTGCCAGCAAGGCCGGCTACGACTTTCTGGAACTGTCGGTCGACGAGACGCCCGAGCGCATGGCGCGTCTGGACTGGCCGCTCAGCGAGCGGCTTGAGTTCTTCCGGACATCTCGGGAATGCGGAGTTCCGGTGCCTTCGATGTGCCTGTCGGGGCATCGAAAAATTCCCTTTGGCAGCGCCGACCCGGCCATCCGCCAGCAGGCGGCCGAGTTCATGGACAAGGCAATCCGTTTTGCAGGCGATACCGGCATCCGGGTGATTCAGCTTGCCGGCTACGACGTCTATTACGAGCCCGCCACAGCCGATTCAAGGGAGCGCTACCTTGAAGGCATGGCGCGCGCGCTCGAAGTCGCCGCGCAGCACCAGGTCATGCTGGCGCTGGAAATCATGGACACGCCTTTTTTGAATTCGATTTCGAAGTACCTGGTGCTCAAGGAGCAGTTGCCTTCACCCTGGTTCAAGGTCTATCCGGACTTGGGCAACCTCACGGCCTGGGGCAACGATGTGGCGCGCGAGCTGACGGCGGGCATCCACCATATCGTCGGTGTCCATGTCAAGGAAACGAAACCGGTGGGACCCAATTTTCCGGGTGCCTTTCGCGATGTGCCGTTTGGCGAAGGCACGGTGGACTTTGTTCACTGCTTCAAGACCCTGCACGCCCTGGGCTACGCCGGTCCCTTCCTGGTGGAAATGTGGACCGAGAAAGCGGCCGACCCGCTGGCCGAGATTGCACGGGCGCGCAAGTGGGTGGGCGAGCGTCTGCAACAAGGGGGCTACGACCATGCTTGAAGCACTCAAGAAGCAGGTGCTGGAAGCGAACCTGGAACTGCCCAGGCTCGGCCTGGTCGACTTTACCTGGGGCAACGTCAGCGGCCGCGACGCCGCCACTGGCGCCATCGTCATCAAACCCAGCGGTGTGCCCTACGAGCGCATGATCGAGAGCGATATGGTGGTGCTCGATGCCACCGGTGCCGTGCTGGAGGGGAAGTTGAAGCCATCGTCCGATGCTCCGACCCATCTGGAGCTGTACCGCGCTTTTCCGGAACTCGGCGGCATCGTGCATACGCATTCGAGCTGGGCCACCGTCTGGGCGCAGGCCTGCCGCGGCATCCCGGCGCTGGGAACCACCCATGCCGATTATTTCTTCGGCGAGATTCCTTGCACCGCCAGATTGACCGAGCAGCAGATTGCCGGCCAATACGAAGCGCAAACCGGTGCTGCCATCATCGACTGCCTGCGCGAGCGCGGCCTCACGCCGGCGCAGATGCAGGCGGTGCTGGTGGCCAATCACGGCCCCTTTGCCTGGGGCGCCGATGCCGATGCAGCGGTGCACAACGCCGCCGTGCTGGAAGTGGTGGCGCGCATGGCGCTGCTCACGCTGCAGATGGACGGCAGCTTGCCGGCGATGCCGCAGCAGTTGCTGGAAAAGCATTTCTTCCGCAAGCACGGGCCGGGGGCTTATTACGGGCAGGGCTGAGGCGGCCCCATCATCGCGGCCTCGGACAAGGCCCTCACCACACCGCCCAGCGAGGACTCGAACCAGCCGACAAGGCGCACCCGTCCTGCCCTGAGCGCCTCGATACCTGTCGCCCCAAACTCGGTGACGGCAGTAGGGCTATTTATTGGATGCAGTTCCAATTTCACAGCAACGGCGCCCAATGCGGCCTCAGGTTGCCAATCCCGGCACTTGTCATACGTCACACACCAAGGAGTCTGTATGTCGCAATGCATCGCACAATATGTTTTCAAACCCAACCCCGGCGCCGACATGAGCAAGGTCATGGAGCAGGTCAAAGTGGCCGCTGGAATCTGGAAACGCCACGGCGCCGATGTGTCTTTCTGGACCGTCACGGCGGGTGAGATTGGCAACCTGGTGTTTGCCTGCCGTTTTGACAGCTTTGCAGCCTACGGGAAGTGCTACGACGCCGTGACCGCCGACCCGGCCTTCCTCGTATGGAGTGCCGCGTCAACTGCGTCCGGACTGACATCCTGGGTTCGCAGCAATATGGCGCGTGCCATTGCGTTGGATTAAGGTCAAGCCGACCAATCTGCTCGCCATCGCGCCGGGTGCTGGGACAGGGCCGGTCAGGGCTCGTCCGGTACCCGAACCACTTGCAGCCCGGTGGCCGCCAGTTCTTCGCAGAAAGCCTGCGGCGCCAGCCAGTCGGTCACGATCATGTCGATCCGGCTCAGCGGGCAGGTCAGAAAACTGGAGACGCAGTTCATCTTGGTATGGTCGGCCACCACGATCACCTTGCCGCTTGAACTCTCGACCATCGCGCGGTTGACGCCGGCCTCCTGGCTGACCGCGCTGGTGCAGCCCTTCTTGATGCTGACGCCGTTGATGCCAAGCACCGTGACGCTGGAAAATATGCCGTGCAGGGCAGCGATGGTCAGGTCCCCCACCAGCGATTTCGAATGCATCCGGTACTCGCCGCCAAGCAGGATCAGTTCCTGCTGCGCATCGAGGTCCAGCGCCAGGCAGGCGGCGTTGTTGGTGACGATGCGGGCCTTCTTGCCGCGCAGATGGTGGATCACCTCCAGCGTGGTCGATCCGGCATTGGCGAAGACGGTTTCATTCTCGGCAATCAGCGAGGCCACATAGCGTCCGATCAGGCTTTTTTCACGCTTGGCCGAATGGTCCTTCTCCTCGAAGAATTCTTCCATCCTGAGCCCGGCAATCGAAATGGCACCGCCGCGCGTGCGCTCCAGCAGGTTGTGGCTGGCCAGCGCGTCGAGGTCGCGCCGGATCGTAATCTTGGAGACGCTGAACTCGGTGGAGAGTTCATCGGCCGAGACGCTTTGCCGTTGCGAGAGCATCTCCAGGATCTTTTTGTGGCGGTAATTCGACAGCTTCATCGGCTGGCTCGGTCTGCCTTCGCTCGTGTTCTTCATCATCATTCGATCACCTCAGCAAATCGCGCAGGGCCGGTGCGGCCAGCGCCTCGTAGAGCGCCCGTGCCTGCTGGCGGCGCTGCGCATAGACTGGCGCGTTTTCGCCCTGGGGTTCATAGCAGGCTGCGGCCGCGTCGCCGTGGGCGCGCGCAAAGGCGGCCGCGTAATTGGCTTCGAGCCCGGTGGTAACGGCAGCCGCGATCCATGCGCCCAGGGAAGTGGCCTCAGTGTTGTGAAAGCGCACGATCGGCCGCTCAAAGACGTCGCTCTGAATCTGGTTGAACAGCCCCGACTTGCTCATGCCGCCGGAAACGCTGACCGAGGCTACGGCGCCGCACAGGTTTTCGACCAGTTCCAGGCCAGCCTTCATCTCGATGGCAATGCCTTCCAGTATGGCGCGGGCCATCTCGCCGCGTGAGGTGTTCAGGCTCAGGTTGAAGAACACCCCTTTGGCCTCGGGGTCCCAGTGCGGCGCGCCGCTGCCCTTGAAATGGGGCAGCAGCAAGAGGCCGTTCGAGCCGGCGGGGATCGCAGCGGCTTCCTGCTCGAGGTGCGCGAAGCTGTCGTCGTGCGTCGGGCTGGTTTTGCACAGGGACTCCTTGAACCAGCGATAAACTGCGCCCGAGGTCAGCACGGCGGCCTCGACAATATAGGCGTTCGGCAGCGCCGACACATTGCACGCCAGACGCATGCCGGCATCGAGCGCGGGCGTGTCGCTGTGCCCGATCAGGTAGGAACCGGTGCCGGTGTTGGAGACTGCGCGCTCGCCCGAGAAAAGCCCGAGCCCGAGTGCCGCGCACTGCTGGTCGCCGGCCGCCGTCACCACCGGCAGGCCGGCGCGCAGACCGGTCGCCGACGCCATGGCGGGGGTCAATCCGCCCACCACCGATCCCGGCGCGACCAGCTCGCACAGCATGGCGGCGGGGACCCCGAACAGGGACAGCATTTCGGCATCCCAGCAGCGCTGCGCCAGGTTCAGGAGGTTGGTGCGACTGCCAAAGCTGTGGTCGGTGACAAAGCGTCCGGTCAACAGATAGATCACCCAGTCCTGAATGCCGAGCAACTTGTGCGTCCTGCGCCAGATGTCGGGGCGCTCGCGGCGCAACCAACTCATCTTGATGGCCGAAAAAACCGGCGAGATCTTGAGACCGGTTTTGCCGTATACCAGCGGGTTGCAGTCGTTCATCGCCTGGGCCAGTTCCGCGCTGCGCCGATCCTGCCACATGATGGCCGGGTGCAGGGGGACGCCCGCCTTGTCGACCGCTATCACGGATGAGCGCGAAGCGGTCAGCGCAATGCACAGCGGCACGAGGCCCATGCGGCTCGCAGCCTCGGCACAGGTTTTCAGCGCCATCGGCACGATCTCCTGCCAGGCCAGCGGGTCCTGCTCGACCCTGGCGTCATTGAAGAAGATCGGAAGGTTTTCCCGCTGAACCATGTGGATCACGCGGCCGGACGTGTCGTACAGGGTCGCCCTGCTGCTGGTCGTGCCGAGATCGACGGTGATGATTGCCTGCATGCCCACCTTGCTGAACATTGTGTCAATTTGATTGTAGGCCCGCAAGCGATCAATGTTTCTGCTTTGTCATCCTGTCGGCGCCTAAAATGACACGATAGTTCAATGAAATACATCATTTTGATCGTTTGAGGAGGTATCCGATGAAGATTGAAAAGCGTTTTCTGACCGCGATGAACCGCTGCTACTCGGCGGGCTGCATCGAGGTCGACGGCGAGCCGCGCATCCTGCTGGCGACCGAAGGCGAGGGACCCTGCCTGGCATGGACCGGTGCTGATTTCGATTCCTCCCACACGGTCTGGGAGGGGCCCGGCGGCACGATGTCGATCGTTCCCATCCCGGGAACCAACGGCGAGTTTCTGGCGGTGCAGAAATTCTTCAAGATGTTCCAGTGGGAAGAGGCCAGGATCGTCCATGTGCGTCCGCTCGCGGCCGGCGGCTATGCGGTCACCGATGTGTTGCACCTGCCCTATATCCACCGCTTTGACCTGCTGACGGTCGGCGGCCGGAACTATTTCATCGGCTGCACGCTGGCCACGACCAAAGAGTCGAAGGAAGACTGGTCCGACCCGGGAAAGATCTGGGTCGGCGAGTTCAGCGGCAAGGGGCCGCTGCAGGTGCGCGTCCTGAAGGACGGTCTGAGCAAGAACCATGGCTACAGCCGGCTGAGCCGCAATGGCAGCCTGTCGAGCCTGGTGACCTGCGAGCAGGGCGCTTTCGAGATCACGCCGCCGGCCAGAGTGGGCGCTGACTGGGCCATCCGGCAGTTCATGGACTGGCCGATCAGCGACATTTCAGCAATCGACATCGACGGCGACGGGGAACTTGAATTTGCCACCATCGAGCCGTTTCATGGCTCGTATTTCAGGATCTACAAGAGAGTCGGCGGCCAGTTCAAGAAGGTCTTTGAACACCCGGAAGTCTCGGAGTTCTATCACGTGGTGGTCGGCACGACGCTGGCCGGGGTACCGGTCTTTGTCGGTGGTTGTCGCCGCGGTCGACAGCAGCTCTTCTACGTCCGCGCCAGCGCAACCGCGCCTCTGGAGTTCGAGCTTGAGGTCATCGAGGAGGGCGTCGGGCCGAGCAATATCTACGTCCGGCACGAAGGCGGTCGCGACATCATTGTTGCGGCCAACCGGGAAAAAGCCGAGGCCGCACTGTACTTTGTGACCTAGCCCGGTGCCGGGTTTTGGCGTTGACTTTGATCTTGCGCAACAAAAGACGACAAAAGATCAAAATGATGCTTTACACGGCAAACAGGTTTCATATCATGCGCAATAGTCTCGATTATTTGATCGAAATGACCGTTTAATGCTGACGCGCCTGGACGCCAGAGCAGGCGGCCACAAGGAGAAACAGATGGCGAAAGTCGACGAAATCACCAAGGAGTCGTGGGTTCTGAGCACCTTTCCGCAGTGGGGCACTTGGCTCAATGAGGAGATCGAGCGCGAGGTGGTCGCGCCCGGGACATTTGCCATGTGGTGGCTCGCCTGCACCGGCATCTGGCTCAAGACCGAGGGCCATACCAATATCTGTGTGGACCTCTGGTGCGGCACCGGCAAGCGCTCCATGAAAAACCCGCTGATGGACCCGCATCACCAGATGGCGCGCATGACGGGCTGCGTCAAACTGCAGCGCAACCTGCGCGTCTCTCCCTTTGTGATCGACCCCTTTGCGATAAGGCAGGTTGACGCGATCCTGTCCACCCACACGCATAACGACCATATCGACATCAATGTGGCGGCGGCCGTGTTGAAGAACTGCCCAGACACCGTGCCCTTCATCGGTCCGCAGTCCAGCACCGAGGTCTGGCTCAAATGGGGCGTGCCGCGCGAGCGCATCACCACCGTTCGCCCCGGCGACGTGGTCAGGGTCGGCGACGTCGAGATTGTTGTGCTCGAGGCCTTTGATCGCACCATGGCGCTGACGATTCCAGCGGGACAGACGGCCAAGGGCAAGATGCCGCCGGACATGGACGAAGTGGCTGTGAACTACCTGTTCAAGACACCGGGCGGCAGCCTGTACCACAGTGGCGACTCGCACTACGCCAACGGCTACGCCAGGCACGGCAACGAGCATGTGGTCGACGTGGCGCTGGGCAGCTATGGCGAGAACCCGCGCGGGGTAACCGACAAGATGACGTCGTCCGACATTTTGCGCATGGGCGAGTCGCTGAACTGCAAGGTGGTGATCGCCTACCACCATGACATCTGGTCCAACTTCATGGCCGACCCGGCCGAGATCACGATGCTGTGGAACATGAAGAAGGACCGCCTCAAATACAAATTCAAGCCCTTCACCTGGCAGGTCGGCGGCAAGTTCATCTACCCCGACAACAAGGACGACATGGAGTACCACTACGAGCGCGGCTTCGATGACGTCTTTACCAAGGACACCGACCTGCCGTTTCCATCCTTCCTTTAGCCTGCCCGAAGCAAAGCATCGAAACCGCCGTCCTCACCATCGAGGGTCACACCATGACATCACCCGTCCACGGTCTGCAGCTACAGGGCGTGAGCAAGCGTTTTGGCAGCGTAAGCGTGGTGCAGGATCTGGACCTGACGGTGCAGCAGGGCGAGTTCGTGGTTCTGCTGGGGGAATCGGGCTGCGGCAAGTCGACCGTACTGCGCATGATCGCCGGCCTCGAAGAGGTCAGCGAGGGGCGCATCCTGATCAACGGCCGGGACGTGACCCATCTGGCGCCGATGGCGCGCGACATTGCCATGGTGTTTCAGAACTACGCGCTTTACCCGCACATGGACGTGGCGCAGAACATGAGTTTTGCCCTGGACCTGGCCGGAAAACCCGGAGCCGAGATCGAAAAGCGGGTCAATGAGGCGGCCGAAATCCTGAGCATCACGCACCTGCTGAAAAGAAGGCCCAAGGAACTCTCGGGCGGGCAGCGCCAGCGTGTCGCCATCGGCCGCTGCATTGTGCGCGAGCCAGCGGTCTTTCTTTTCGATGAACCCCTGTCCAATCTCGATGCCAAGCTGCGCGGCCATATGCGCACCGAGCTGGCGATGTTGCACGAGCGCCTTGGCAAGACCACGATCTATGTCACGCACGACCAGGTCGAGGCCATGACGCTGGCCTCGCGCATCGTGATTTTTCACAAGGGGCACATCCAGCAGGTCGGATCGCCGTCGGAAGTGTTCAATCGTCCGGCCAATCTGTTTGTCGCCGCCTTCATTGGCATGCCGAGCATGAACCTGCTGGAGGGCGCTGTGACCGACGAGGGCGACCAGGTGTTTCTTCGGGGCGCCGGCTTTGCCGTGCCCCTGCCAAGAGGCGGGTCATGGCCCGCGCAGCTGGTCGCCGGTGTGCGGCCCCAGGCCTTGCGGCTGGCATCGGCCGGCGGGATGCTGCAAATGCAGGTCGATGTGGTCGAGTACCTCGGCACGGAATCGGTGCTGGTCGGCAAATTGGCCGGTGGTGGCGAGGCGCGCATCACTGCGGTGGTTGCCGGCCACCGCATTGACCTGCTGCACCAGGCCGTGGCACTGGAGTTCGATGCAAGCGAACTGCATGCTTTCGACAAGACCAGCGGCCTGCGGGTGGATGTTTGATTTTTGACAACCCTTAGGAGATGACGATGAAGAGAAGGACACTGATCCAGACCGCAGGCAGCAGCGCGCTGGGCCTGCTTGGCGCCGGCCTGCCATTGTTTGGCCACGCGCAGGACCGCTATGCCAAGTACAAGGGCCAGACCGTGGTGCTCAGCATCCCGGCGCACCCGCATTACGACGCGATGGTCAAGCTGCTCCCGGAGTTCAGCAAGCAGACCGGTATCAAGGTCGAGGTTGACAAGCTGGCCATGGCGCGCATGAAGGACAAGCAGTTGCTCGAGATGGCCAAGCCGTCGGGCGACTACGATCTGGTCTGCTATGTGGTGATGTGGAAGGGCGAGTACGTCAAGAAGAACCTGATTCGCGAGCTCGAGCCCTTCTTCAAGAACAGCGCCCTGGCCGACCCCAATTACGACTTCAAGGACGTGGTGCCTCGCTACGTCGAGAACATGGGTCTGGTCGGTGGACCCAAGGGTTATCTGGCCGGTCCGGGCGCCAAGCTCTACGGCATGCCCTACGGCGCCGAGACCTCGATTCTGGCCTACCGTCGCGACATTTTCGCCAAGCACAACCTGAAGGCGCCCGACAACTACGCCGAGTTTGAAAAGCTGCTGCCGATCCTCAAAGACAAGGCCGGCATCGGCGCCCTGACCTCGCGCGGACAGGCCGGTCACCAGTGCGTGCACGCCTGGCTGCTGCACCTCAATCCGCTGGGCGGCAAGGTGTTTGATGACAAATGGAAGCCGATCTTCAACAACGAGGTCGGTGTCAAGGCGCTCAATTTCCTGAAGCTGGTTTCCGACACCGGGCCGGTCGGCATTCCGGGCTACGGACAGGGCGAGATGATCACCTCCTTCCTGCAGGGGCAGGCCGCCATGTACCTCGATTCGTCGCTGATCTTCGGGCAGGTCAACGACCCCGCAAAGTCAAAAATCGCGGGCCAGGTCAGTTATGTGGTGCATCCCAAGGGCGTGCGCTATTCCTCGCAGTCGGGCGGCCTCGGCCTGGCGATTCCGAAGAATGCCAAGAACGCGGACGCCGCCTTCCTGCTGATGCAGTGGCTCACCTCGAAGGAGCAGGACAAGGCGGTCTGCCGCATCGGCGGTGTGCCGAGCCGCAACTCCACCATGGCGGACCAGGACATGGTGCGCCAGTACCCCGAGTACATCACGCTGCGCCAGCAGCTTGAATACTCCGACCCCGACTGGCGTCCCATCATTGCCGAGTGGGATGAAATCAACATCCAGGCGCTGGGAGTGGCTGTCTCGGAGGCCCTCACCGGCAAGAAGACGGCGGTTGAAGCGCTCAACGGCATGGTGCCCAAGGTGACCGACATCATGAAACGCGGCGGCTACCTGAAAGCCTGAGCCGTGCGCACCCCGCCGTGGGTTCCCTGGGTCTATTTCGGACCGGCCGTGGCCGTGATGGCCGTTGCCTGCTTGTACCCCTTGCTGTCGGCGCTGCAGTTGGGGTTTTACGACTGGAGCATGGGGACCCCCTGGGGTGAGGCCAAATGGGTGGGCGTGGAGGCCTTCGCGCGGGCCTTTCAGGACGCGGCCGTCTGGCGCTCGTTGACGACCACGCTGCTGTTTGCCTTTGTCTGCGTCGCGGCCGAGATGGTGTTGGGCATTGCGCTGGCGCTCGCGCTCGAAGGGCAGGTGCGCGCCATGGCCTTCTTTCGCACGCTCTTCATATTGCCGATGATGATTGCGCCGATCGCGGTCGGACTGACCTGGCGCTATCTGTTCGATGCCCAGTTTGGCCTGATCAACGCCGTCCTGGCCGTCTTCGGGCACGCGCCGATCGGTTGGCTGGCGCAGGAGAACACCGCTTTCATGGCCATCATCATCGCCGACATCTGGCAGTGGACGCCCTTTGTCTTCATCATGATGATTGCCGCGCTGGCCAATGTCGATGGTGCCGTGCTGGAAGCAGCGCGGGTCGATGGCGCCAACTGGTGGCAGACCACGTTTCGGGTCAAGCTGCCGATGGTGATGAACGTGATTGCCATTACGCTGCTGATGCGCCTGATCGATGCCTTCCGTGTGCTCGAGGTGATCTATATCCTGACCTTTGGCGGTCCCGGTGACAGCACGGAAATCCTGTCCCTGCATATCTACAAGACCGCCTTTGTCAGCCAGCGCCTGGGCAGCGCTGCGGCCATTTCGGTGCTTTTGCTGATCGTTGTTGCGGGACTGTCATGGTTTGCGCTGCGCCTGTCCAACCCGCTCAAGGACGAGGAGCGTTCATGAGCGTCAAAAGGCATCCGGCGCTGGTGGTGGCGCATTACGGCACGCTGATTTTGCTGGCGGTGGTGTGTGTCGCTCCCATCATTCTGATGTTCGCCACCTCGCTGAAACTGCAGACGCAGATCTTCAATACCGGTATCAACTTCATCTTTGCGCCCACGCTGGAAAACTACCGCGACGTCTTGGGCGAGGACAGCTTCAAGCGCTATCTTGGCAACAGCCTGATGGTGGGTGTTGTCTCCACCGTCATCACGCTGGTGCTGGGCTGCATGGCGGCCTACGGTCTGGCGCGTTTTCGCTTTCCCGGCCGCAAGAGCATGGCCTACGTCACGCTGCTGCTGCGCACCGTACCGCTGGCGGTGCTGGCGGTGCCGGTGTTCATGATCTGGAGCCAGGTCGGCCTGATCAACTCGCTGTGGGGGCTGATCCTGCTCTATGTGGCCGTCAACCTGCCGTTCGCCATCTGGATGCTCTACGGCTTCATCCTGCAAGTGCCCAAAGAGCTGGAAGAAGCCGCCGCCATCGACGGCTGCGGTCCGATCAAGGTCTTCTACAAGGTGGTGCTGCCGCTGATCAAACCGGGCATCGCGGCGGCGTCGATCTTCACCTTTCGCATCGCCTGGAACGAGTTCATCCTGGCCCTCGTGCTGACCGACCGCGCGACCCGCACGCTGCCGGTGGCGGCCTCGCTCTACATCACCGACATCGGCGTCGACTGGGGCAAGATCATGGCCCTGGGCAGCCTGATCGCGATCCCGCCGCTGATCTTCACCTTCATCGCCGCGCGCCAGATCATCACCGGGCTGACGGCGGGCGCGGTCAAGGGCTGAATACCGGCCCGGCCCCGGTGACCCGGCCCTACCTCGGCATGCGGTACTGGTCCTTCATGGCCTGCACATGCGACTCCCACACCGAGTCGTAGCGCGGGGCATCGACCACCGGCTTCTTGATCATCTTCAGGCACTGCGCCATCTGCGCCTCGCTGCTGCTCGGCTTGGAGTACAACTGCAGCGCGAACTTGGAAAAGTCTCGCACCATGAAGTCGAAGATCTGGTCGATCAACGCCTCGTCCATCGCGTAGATTTTTGCGTTTTCCAGAATCAGCTGGCCATAGACCACGAGCGTGAACATTTCGCCGGCGGTCAGCAGGAAGTCGATGTCCTGCGCCTGCGACTTGCTTGGCGGCGCCTTCATCGCCATGTCCTTGAACAGTTCGATCTGTTCCTTGAAAACGGTCAGGTTTGGTAGCTCGTAGCTGTTGTAGGCCAGGTGGTAATCGTGGAACTGGATGCTGCCCAGTCCCTTGGTCGGCCCCTGGTGGAACAGGAAGTCATCATCGCTGCCATCGTCGCGGCGCGGCACTTCCGGATAACGCTTGGGCGCGAAGAAGTAGTTGGCCATGAACTTGATGATCAGCGCCATGTTGACGTGCACCGTGCCCTCGAGCTTGGGCAGGCAGCGGATGTCGGCGGCGGCCATGGCGAAGAAGGGCTCCTTCTCAAACCCCTTGGCGGCGATCACGTCCCACAGCAGGTTGATGACTTCCTCGCCCTGCGTGGTGACCTTCATCTTGACCATCGGGTTGAACAGCAGGTAGCGGCGGTCCTCCAGGCTGGCGCCCTTCATGTAGTCGGCCGCGCGCAGCGCAAACAGCTTCATCGCCACCAGGCGCGTGTAGGCATCGGTAAAGAGCTGCCTGACGTGCGGGAAGTCGGCCACCGCCTTGCCATAGAGGTGGCGGTTGGCCGCGTGGTCCATCGCCTCGTAAAACGCGTGCGTGCACATGCCGATCGAGGCCCAGCCCAGGTTGTACTTGCCAACGTTGATGGTGTTGAGTGCCGCGTTCCAGGCGTCCTCGCCATGGTGCAGCACCCCGGCCTCGGTGAACGGGTAGGCGTTGAGACGGAACTCAGCGACAAAATTCTGGCTGTAGACGGTGTTCTTCACCAGTTCGTAGTTGGGGTGCTGCGAGTCGGCGACAAAGAAGATGTATTCGCCGCTGTCGGCCATCTTGCCAAAAGTTGACACCATCGCGGCTTCGTTGGCATTGCCGATGTAGTACTTGCTGCCACTGGCCTGGTAGCTGCCGTCGGCGAGCCTGGTCACAACCATGTCCGAGGTATAGATGTCAGCGCCGTGCTCTTTCTCCGACAGGCCGAAGGCAAAGATGTGACCGTCGTCGAGCAGGGCCTTGGCCCGGGCCTGCAAGGCCTTGTTCTGGCTCATCCAGATCGGGCCGATGCCAAGCACCGAGACCTGGTAGGTGTACCAGTAGCACAGGCCGAAGAAGCCCAGCACTTCGGCAAAGCCGCAGACGCGCCAGCTGTCCCAGACCGCGTTCTCACCAGCCTTGCCGTGCTGCGCCGGCGTCATCATCGAAGACAGGATGCCTTCGGCCTTGCAGAACGCCAGAAAGTCCGCGTACCAGACGGCGCCGTTGTAGTCCTCTTTGAGCTTGCCAAGGCCCTTCTCTTCGAAGAACGCGATCGTCTTTTGCATGATCTCGCGCGAGCGCGCGTCAGGGTAGTGGCGATCGTCGCGGCGGGGGTTGAGCAGAAACATGGGTGACTCCGTGGTGGGGCAAGAAAACGAGCCGACAGCGGCGGCGCATGCCGGGCCAATGGGGCAGTTTGTCACGAAGGGCGCGCCGTGAATGGGGTGCCGCGCCTAAAGCGCGCCCATGACGGCGCGCGTGCGGCTCAGCTGTCCTGGTCCTCGACGTCCACTTCCGAACCCGGCGGGAGCGCCGCGATCGCGTCCTTGACCATGCGCACATGCTCGGTTTCCTCGTCGCGCAGTTCAGTGAACAACTCGCGCACGCCAGGGTCTTTCACGTGTTTGATGGCCTCGTCGTAGAACCAGTAGGCTTTTTCCTCGGAAGCCAGTGCCAGCTGAAATGCCTTCAGCGGGGACATATTCCAGCGCGGCGCACCAAACTCGGGAGCCTCGACGTCGAAGATGGCGGTCTTGCTGACACGCATCGGCTTGTCGCCGAACAGTTCCTGCCGGCGCTCGGCAAGCTGATCTCCGTGCTTTGCTTCGTTGATCGCCATCGACTCGAAGATGGACGCGGCATCGACTGCATCACGGCGACCGATCTGCTCGGCGAAGAAGTTGTAGCGGTCCCGGGCCTCGGCTTCGATCAGAACGGCGAGATCCAGAGCATCCATGAGATTGAGGGTGGAGAAGTCAAGTTTGACGGACACGGAGCCTCCTGTGGGTCGGGGCGGACGGCTGCCTCTAGGCGCCCGCCTGGTGAGCGAAAAATGCTATTCTATTCATCAGCAGGCCATTGCCGCCCCAGATAATTGCTTGTCGGCGATTTTGCTTGTCCTGGATCAGCGAAATGCTATTTTCCGTTTTGCCTGCGAAGCACTTGGCAGTCATGCTGATGGTGGAGCACGGGTTTTGTCGGCATAAGGGGTGAATGTGATCATGAAATTTGTTCTGCCCGCCCTTGTTGACCGACGATGGCGGATCCACACCGCGTCGCTGCGCTTGCTGGTCGCCGCCATGGCCTGTTGCGGCGCTGCGATGTCCAGCGGGCAGCACGCCGGGGGTCACGCGCACGGCCCATCGGGTATTGGCAGACCGGGAACGGAAAAAGAGGTCAACCGGACGGTCGAGGTCGAGATGACCGATGCGATGAGGTTTGCGCCCGCCGAGATTGCAGTCCGAAAGGGGGAAACGATCCGCTTCATTGTGCGCAACAGCGGCCAACTGCGCCATGAATTTGTGCTGGGCACCGGGAAAGCGCTGAAAGAACATGCCGACCTGATGAAGAAGTTCCCGCTGATGGTGCATGAGGAAGGCAATATGGTTTCCCTGTTGCCCGGGCAGACCGGCAATGTCATCTGGCAGTTCACCAGATCAGGCAAAGTGCCTTTTGCGTGCCTGCAGCCGGGGCATTTTGACGCGGGCATGAAGGGCCTTGTCAGCGTCGATAGCGCCAAGAAGAAATAATTCTCCGGCCTCGAACGGCTGCGCAGTACCATGCGCCATACGAGCGTGCGACAACGCACCCATGGAGGGGACCTACATGACGCACACGATTACGCTGCCGCTCTGGATCTTCATCGCGCTTCTGCTGCTGTCGGTGCTGGCCGCGCTCGAATGGCTGCTGCTGCCCAGTGTGCGCTGGTACTTTCGGCGCAAGGTGCGTGGCGTGATCGATGAGATCAGCGTGCGCCTGAAGATCGACATTCCGCAGTTCAAGCTGACGCGCCGCCAAGCCCTGATAGATCGCCTGATGAGCGACCCGCGCGTGATCGGTGCCGTCGAGGACTACGCCGAAAGAGAA
>CAIMBE010000017.1 GCA_903839085.1 uncultured beta proteobacterium
CGACAAGAGTCTGATCGAGCGCGTGATCGACCCGATCACGCACCTGGTGCGCAACAGCCTTGACCACGGCATCGAGAGCCCGATGCAGCGCGTCGAGGCGGGCAAGGATCCGGTGGGACGCCTGACGCTGTCGGCGCAGCACCAGGGCGGCAGCATCGTGATCGAGGTCCGCGACGACGGCGGCGGCCTGCCGCGCGAGAAAATTCTGGCCAAGGCGATCCAGCAGGGCATGGCGGTCAACGAATCGATTTCGGATGACGAGCTCTGGCAGCTGATTTTTGCGCCCGGCTTCTCCACCGCCGAGGTGGTCTCGGATGTGTCGGGCCGCGGCGTGGGCATGGATGTGGTGAAGCGCAACATTCAGGAGATGGGCGGCCATGTCGAGATTTCATCGGCGCGCGGGCAGGGCACCAGCATGCGGATTGTGCTGCCCCTGACGCTGGCGATCATGAACGGCATGTCGGTCAAGATCGGCCCGGAGATCTACATCCTGCCCCTGAACTACGTCATCGAGTCGCTGCAGCCGCTGGCCAAGGACATCCATTCGATCACCGGCAACGAGCGTGTGCTGCATGTGCGCGGCGAGTACCTGGCGCTGGTGGAACTGCACCGGATGTTCGGGGTCGCCGATGCGGTGCAGGATCCGACCCAGGGCATCACGGTGATTGTGCAGACCGAGGGCACCCGTTTCGCGCTGCTGGTCGATCAGCTGGTCGGCCAGCATCAGGTGGTGGTCAAGAACCTGGAGACCAATTACCGCAAGGTGCCCGGTATTTCGGCGGCGACGATCCTCGGAGACGGCAATGTCGCGTTCATCATCGATGTCGTCGGCGTGCGCCAGACGGCGCGCGGCCAGATGGGCTGAGCGGCGCTCCTGTTTGTGATGAGAGTGGCCCCGTTGTCAGGAAACCATCGGCAATGATCAAGAAGATCAGCGTCAAGCAGCTCAAGCCGGGCATGTTCGTCCACGACATGAACTGCGGCTGGATGGATCATCCGTTTCTGACCGATTCCTTCAAGGTTCGCAGCGACAAGGACATCGAGCGAATGATCGGCTATGGCATTGGCGAGTTGTATATCGATTCAGACCGGGGCCTGGACGTGGTCGATGCCGTGACGCAGGCGGAGGTCCAGAGCGGCATCACGCGCCAGCTCGAGGTGGAGGTTCAGAGCGTCAGGCAGATTGCGCCGGTTTCGCTGCACGAGGAGATGGCCAGGGCCACGCTGGTGCTGGCCGAGGCCAACAAGATCATTGGCGAGCTGATGCTTGGCGTGCGCCAGGGCCGCCAGATCGAGCAGGAGCAGGTCGACCCGGTGGTGCAGCAGATGTCGGAGTCGATCCTGCGCAACAAGGACGCGCTGCTGAGCCTGTGCCGAATCAAGGAAAAGGACAACTACACCTTTTTGCACTCGGTCAGCGTCGGCGCCCTCCTGATGTGCTTTACGCGCGCCTTCGATCTCAAGCCCGGCGACATGCAACTGGTCGGTGTGGGCGGGATGCTGCATGACATCGGCAAGACCATGGTGCCCGACCGCATCCTGAACAAGGCCGGCGGCTTGACCGACGATGAGTTCCTCACGATGCAGATGCACGTGGTGCACGGCCAGAATATCCTCTCGGACTCGCGTGGAATAAGCCAGACCTCGTTTGACGTGGTGGCGCAGCACCACGAGCGCTACGACGGCAGCGGCTATCCGCTCAAGCTCAAGGCGTCCGAGATGTCGATCTACGGGCAGATGGCCAGCATTGTCGACGTCTACGATGCGATCACCTCGGATCGCTGCTACCGCAAGGCGATGGATCCGACGGTGGCCATCCGCAAGATGTTCGAGTGGAGCAAGACCCACTTTGACCCCGAGCTGATCCGGATTTTTGTCCGCACCATTGGCATCTACCCGGTCGGCACGCTGGTGATGCTCGAGAGCGGCAAGGTCGCGATCGTCATCAACCAGGACGGCCGGGATCTGACCAGGCCGCTGGTGCGCGCCGTTTTCGACAGCGTCAGGTGCTGTTACATCAGCCCGCAGGATATCGACCTGTCCAAGCCGCTGGGGCAGGGCGGTGGCGATCGCATTGTCAGCCACGAGGCTGCATCGAGCTGGAACATCGACGCGCAGCAGTTCCTTTGACGCCAGCTTGCCGGCGCGGGCGCCAGGGCCCTACAGCGATTCGTGCAGCGTGGCGCGCAGGCGCGTGATGGCCTGGCTGTGCAACTGGCAAACGCGCGACTGGTTGACCCCTAGAACCGCGCCAATCTCGCGCAGGTTGAGCTCCTCGGCGTAGTACAGGCTCAGCAGCAGGCGTTCGCGTTCGGGCATGTGCTCGATGGCGTCGACCAGTTGGCGGCGGAAGTCGCCCTTGAGCAACTGGGTCAGGGGATCGTCGGCCAGGCTTTCGTTGCTCTGGGCCTGGCGGTCCAGAAAACTGCTGTCCTCTTCGCCGCGGTCGAAGTCTTCGTAGTAGAGCAACTGGCAGCCCTGAATCTCCTGCAGCAGGTGTTGATAGGCCTCCAGCGAGATATGCAGTTCCTGCGCGATCTCGCCCTCGGTCGGTGGGCGCCCTAGCTTCTGTTCCTGCGCATGGATGGCGGTCGATACGTTGCGCGAGGACTGGCGCAGGCCGCGCGACACCCAGTCGTTGGCGCGCAGCTCGTCGAGCATGGCGCCGCGGATTCGCTGGCTGGCGTAGGTCTCGAACGTGGCATTCTGGTCATTCTGGTAGCGCTCTGAGGCCTCCAGCAGGCCCACCATGCCAACCTGGATCAGGTCGTCGAGCTCGACGCTGGCGGGCAGCTTGGCAATCAGTTGCAGGGCCAGGCGTCGGACCAGCGGCGCGTGCTGCTTCAGGAACTCTGAGGGGCCGGACTTGTCGATTTTTCCCTGGGCGGTATACATGACGGGTTCCTCGCTCATTCTCGGTGGTGGTGGCATTGGGCTTGTTGCAATCATGGTCAGTGAATCTCGAGTTCCGGCCGGGTTTCATCATCGGTGGCCGCGGCCGTGGGCGCCATGAGTGCGCCGTCGCTCGGTGCGCGCCATGGCCAGTGCTGCAGATCGGATGCAATCTGACGAAAGTCCATGGCCGCCGGGCTGGTCTGGAAAGCCTCGACGACCGTCAGGTTCAGACGTCGCGCCTGCAGCAGGCGCGGATCGGAGCGCACCCAGCCAGCGGGCTCCAGCGTCAGCGCCAGGTAGCGGCCGCTGGTGTGCGCCAGATTGGCCAGGATGCGTTGCGCCTGGGTGGCGTCGGTGGCGTGGTTGATGAGCACGCGAACGCGCTGCAGTGCGTGCGCGTACTGCAATTTTTTGATGCAGGCATAGGAGGCCTTGATCGATGCCGCGTTGGGCTGCAGCACGACCAGCACGCTGTCTGCCTGCGCCGCCAGGGGCGAGAGCGCGCCCTGCGCGTCGAGCACGGCGTCGACCAGCAGCAGGCGCCCCTTGCGCTGGGCCAAGGGGGGCGGTGGCGCTGTGCGCCGTTCATCGAACAGCAGCACGTCCTTGCCCTGCTGCACCAGCGCTGCGGCCAGATTCAGGGTGACGCTGGTGACGCCAACGCCCGACCCGCTGCCAACCACCGCCAGCAGGCGACCCGGGCTGCTTGCCATCAGGTGGCGCAGCCCGTCGGCCTGATCGCAGTTGGCCTGCTTCATGTTTTGGCCCTGCGCACGCGCTTGGGCGCGGGCGCTTCGACCGCATCGCTTTCGGCCTCGGGCTGGGCCTTGAGCGCGGGCTTTCTCGGCTTCGGCGGCATGGCGCTGATCAACTGCTGGCACTGCGAGCGCAGGCGTTCGCAGATGGCCTCGGCGGCGGCCAGCGCCGCCTCGGCTGCCAGCGGTTGCGGAGCCGAATCTTGGTCGGCTGCACCGGGCACAAAGAGGGAA
>CAIMBE010000018.1 GCA_903839085.1 uncultured beta proteobacterium
GCGATGACGATCAGCAACTCGATCATGGTGAATCCACGCATCCGGGCAAGCGCAAGGGGACGAAATTTCATGACTGGCAGATTAGCGCAAGACGGCATCGGCTGGTACACCGGGCCGACCAACGGTGGCGGCTGGCCGCCAGGCGGTAAACTGCACAGCCCATGCAAGACTTCATCGCCCTCGCCCTCGGCCTGGCACAACAAAGCCTGTTGCTGAGCTCGCCCAACCCGCACGTTGGCTGCGTCCTCACCAGCGCCGAAGGTCAGTTGCTGGGACAAGGGTTCACGCAGCGCGTCGGTGGGCCGCATGCCGAAATCATGGCACTGCGTGACGCACAGGCGCAGGGTCACAGCCTGCTCGGCGCCACCGCCTACGTCACGCTGGAGCCCTGCTCGCACCAGGGACGCACCGGGCCTTGCTGCGATGCGCTGATTGCCGCCGGCATCAAAAAAGTGGTGGCCTCGCTGCCTGACCCCAATCCGCTGGTCGGCGGGCAAGGCTTTGCGCGCTTGCGCGCCGCCGGCATCGAAGTTGAAGTCGGCCCGGGCGCCGCTCAGTCGCGCGAACTCAATATCGGTTTTTTCAGTCGCATGGTCCGGCGCGCGCCTTGGGTGCGCTTGAAACTGGCGGCTTCCATGGACGGCAAAACAGCACTCGAGAACGGCGCCAGCCAGTGGATCACCTCCGAGGCTGCGCGCACCGATGGTCATGCCTGGCGGGCTCGCTCGTGTGCCGTTCTGACGGGGATCGGCACCGTTCTGGCTGACGACCCACGGCTCGATGTGAGGCTGGTGCCAACCGAGCGCCAGCCGCAACTGGTGTTACTGGACAACCGGCTTGAAGCCCCACTGGGTGCGAAGCTTTTCAAGGTCCAGCGGACCTGCCATATTTACACCGCCAGCCAGCACCCCGGCAGGCGCGCCGCTCTGGAAGCGCTGGGCGCCAGGGTATGCCACCTGCCCGGTACCGATCAGCGGGTCGACCTGGCAGCGATGCTGCGCGATCTGGCTGCGCATGAAATCAATGAATTGCACGTCGAAGCCGGTGCTGCGTTGAACGGCGCCCTGCTCGAGTCCGGTCTGGTCGACGAGATCGTGCTCTACCTGGCGCCCAAGATGCTGGGCAGGGGTCGGGATATGGCCAGTTTCGGCCCCCTAGCTGCCCTGTCCGAGGCCCTGGCCCTGGAGTTCGTCAGCAGCGACAGACTAGGCCCGGACCTGCGCATCGTGTCTCGAATTGCGGGGCGGGACCGGTTCTGATTGACAAGTTTCGCGCCTTGACCGGGCCGGGGGCGCTTTCCCTGCGAAAATAGCGCCATGTTTACTGGAATCATCACCGGCGTCGGACGCATCGTCAGCGTCCAATCGTTTGGCAACTCTCTGAGCCACGGCAAGCAACTCACGATCGCCTGCCCGGCCAGCTACCTTGACGACGTGGTACTGGGCGACAGCATTGCCCTCAATGGCGCCTGCATGACCGTCACCAAACTGGACGCTGCAAACGCCCAGTTTGGCATCGACATCTCGGCCGAGTCCCTCAGCAAGACCGCCGGCCTCGACCGGACCGGACCCATCAATCTGGAGAAGGCACTGCGTGCCAATGACCGCCTCGGTGGCCATCTGGTCTCGGGCCATGTCGACGGCATTGGTCGGGTCAGTCATTTCGCCCAGCTGGGCGAAAGCTGGGAACTGCGCCTGGTAGCGCCCACCGCCCTGGCCAAATACCTGGCTTACAAGGGATCGATCACGGTCAATGGCGTCAGCCTGACGGTGAACCGCGTTGCCGACCTGGCGCA
>CAIMBE010000019.1 GCA_903839085.1 uncultured beta proteobacterium
AGTCTTCCAGAACGTTATCCGGGAAATGTGACGGGAATGTGAACCCATCGCAAAAGCTGGGGCGATTCTCCTGGTGTGTGACAGCACGGCATCAAGTATTCAGAATTCTTGGCAAGCCGTCCATCCCCCGAACGGGGCAAGAGAAAACCCGATGCAGTGTTTGCCGGGCCAAAAAAAGGACCGCCAACGTGGTCGGTCTTGCAAGCCTATTTGCTGTCGCACCTCAAGGCCCCGCTAAGGGAGGAAACGTGCCTTGCGGGCATGGGTGAGCCAGTTGCCTAATTGCCAGTAGATACTTTTTGTTCCCGTCGAATTCTCTGCACCAGCGCGGTCGTCGAATAGCCGTCGACAAAAGGCAGGGCCAGCGCACGCCCACCGTAGGACTCAAGGAGGCGCGTCTCGGCCAGCCTGGACATGTCATAGTCACCGCCCTTGACCAGAATGTCGGGTTTGATTTGGGCAATGAGTTGCAGCGGCGTGTCCTCGTCAAACCATGTCACCAGGCTGGTGCTGGCCAAAGCGGCGATGACGACAGCGCGGTCGGCTTCGTTGTTGAGGGGGCGATCCGGGCCTTTGGCAAGTCGGCGGGCGGAGGCATCGGTATTGAGCGCCACCAGCAAACTGCCGCCCAAAGCCCTCGCCTGGGCCAGGTAGACGACATGCCCGCGGTGCAGCACATCAAACACGCCATTGGTAAACACCAGCGGCCGGGGCAGGCTGGCCAGCCGGCTTGCAAGATCGGTTCGCGAACAGATCTTGTCCTCCATATCCACCTTTGCATCCAAGTCGTTCATGACTTCGATGCTAGCAGACCGCCGTTTGGCGCCTGATCAATTCGGCCGCGTCTCCACAAAGCTGGGACGCAGCATCAGTTTGTCGTGCAATTTGTGCAGGTTGGGATAGTCCGCTCGCCAGTCAATCTCCGGAAAACGGAAGTCCAGATAGCCCAGGGCGCAGCCGACAGCGATGTCCGCCAGACTCAGGTGAATACCTGCGCAATAGGGCTTGTCGGCCAGGCCCTTGCTCATGGCCTTCAGGGAGACGTGAATCTTGCCCATTTGGCGCTCGATCCACGCCTGGCTGCGCTCACCCGGCGTGCGTCCGGCCCAGGTCGCCTCCGAGCGCGCCAGAATCGCGGCATCGAGCACGCCATCGGACAGCGCCTCCCAGGTCTTCACCTCGGCCCGCTCGCGGCCAACTGACGGAATCAGTTTGCCTACCGGCGACAGGGTATCGAGATACTCGACGATGACGCGCGAATCGAACAGCGCCTCGCCGCCCTCCATCACCAGACAGGGCACCTTGCCCAGCGGGTTGGTGTGGGAAATCGTGGTGTCGGCCGCCCACACGTCCTCCAGCACCATCACATAGTCAAGTTTCTTTTCGACCATGACGATACGCACTTTGCGCACGTACGGGCTGGTATTGGATCCGAGTAATTTCATGGGCAGGACCGAGTTTGGGCAGCTTTCATTCTATCCATCGGCTTGGCGCCAACCACCACCGCCAATCTCATGTGGTGTACATCCTACAATTCGCCTATGAATTTCTCCGCAATCTCGGCCTTGTCCCCGCTCGATGGCCGCTATGCAGCCAAACTCGCCAAACTCCGTCCGGCGATGAGCGAGCAGGGTTACATGCAGCGCCGCGTCCAGGTCGAAGTCGCATGGTTCATCGCGCTGGGCGACTGCGGCTTCGCCGAGTTCAAACCGCTCTCGCCCGGGGCGCGCACTTATCTGCTGGGCCTGGTCAAGAACTTCTCGGAAGCCGACGGCGAGGCCATCAAGGCGATCGAGAAAGTGACCAACCACGACGTCAAGGCGGTCGAGTACTGGATCAAATCCAGATTTGAAGGACGCCCGGAATTGCTGGCGGTTAGCGAATTCGTGCACTTTGCCTGCACCAGTGAAGACATCAACAACACCAGCCATGCGCTGCAACTCAAGGCCGGGCGCGACCAGGTTCTGCTGCCGGCGCTCGACGCCGTGATCGAGAAACTGCGCGCGATGGCCCACGCCTTTGCCGACGTGCCGATGCTCAGCCGCACGCACGGGCAGACCGCCAGCCCGACCACCGTGGGCAAGGAAATCGCCAACGTGGTGGTGCGCCTGCAACTTGCGCGCGAGAAAATCGCAGCCATCAGGCTGATGGCGAAGATGAATGGCGCGGTCGGAAACTACAACGCCCATCTTTGCGCCTGGCCCGATTTTGATTGGGAGGCCTTCAGTCGCAAGGTGATCGAGTCCCCCGAGCCGCTTGGTCTGGGACTGGGCTTTCAGCCCTACAGCATCCAGATCGAGCCGCATGACTATATGGCCGAGTTGTTCGACAGCGTGGCGCGCGCCAACACCATCCTGATCGACTGGTCGCGCGACGTCTGGGGCTACGTGTCGCTGGGCTATTTCAAGCAAAAGATGCGCGACGGCGAGGTCGGCTCGTCGACCATGCCGCACAAGGTCAACCCGATTGATTTTGAGAATGCCGAGGGCAACCTCGGGCTGTCCAACGCGCTGCTCAGACACCTGAGCGAAAAGCTGCCCATCAGCCGCTGGCAACGCGACTTGACCGACAGCACGGTGCTGCGCAACATGGGCGTGGCGCTCGGCTATGCCGTGCTGGCCTACCAGTCGCTCGCCACCGGACTGGGCAAATTGGAGCTCAACGCGGTAGCGATCGCCGCCGACCTCGAGCGCAGTTGGGAAGTGCTCGCCGAGCCGATCCAGACCGTGATGCGCCGCTTTGGCCTGCCCAAGCCCTATGAGCAACTAAAGGAGTTCACGCGCGGTGAGCCGATGACACGCGAGTTGATGCAGGGATTTATCGCCGGGCTCGATCTCCCGCTTGCGGAAAAGCAGCGCCTGCTGGCCATGACGCCGGCCAGCTACACCGGCAAGGCTGCGGAACTGGCAAAACGGGTATGAAGGCCCGGCTGCACGGCACTCTGCGGCGGCGCATCTGATGGCGCTCAAATCGACCGTGTTCAAGGCCAGTCTGCAGATCGCCGACATCGACCATGGCTATTACGCCGACCATGCGCTGACGCTGGCCCGCCATCCGAGCGAGACCGATGAGCGGATGATGGTGCGCCTGTGCGCGTTGGCGCTGCAGGCGCACAAGCTGCAGTCGATCTGCGGCGGCGACGGCACGCTGACTTTTGGCGCCGGCCTGTCCGACCCCGACGAGCCTGACGCCTGGCTGCGCGACTTCACCGGGCTGACCAGGCTCTGGATCGAAGTCGGGCAGCCCGATGACAAGCCGCTGCTCAAGGCGTGCGGCAAGGCCGATGAAGTGGTCCTGTACTGTTTCAGCAGCGCGGCCGGAATCTGGTGGCAGGGCATCGAAGCCCGGCTGGCGCGCCCGCAGAACCTGAGCGTTTTCCGCCTGCCGGCGGGCGCGGCGCAGGCGCTGATCCCGATGGCAAGGCGCAGCATGCAGTTGCAGGCCACGATTCAGGAAGGCGTGCTGATGCTGGGCGACGGCGCCCTCAACGTCGACATTGAACCGCTGCGCTTGAAATAGGCGCGTCAGCCCTTTGCGCTGGCGCCAGCGGCTGATGCGCGGCGACCCGCGGTGCTATCCTTGCGGCATGAAGATCATCGTCAAATGGCTCCTTTGCGCAACCGCCCTGCTGGCCGTTGCCTATCTCTACAGCGGGGTCCAGCTGAGCAGCTACGGCGCGGCGCTGATTGCGGCGCTGGTGATCGGACTTTTCAACATGTTCCTGCGTCCGCTGCTGGTGCTGCTGACCCTGCCGGTCACCATTCTTTCACTCGGGCTGTTCCTGTTTGTCATCAACGCCCTGATGTTCTGGGCCGCCGCGGAGGTGCTCGAAGGGTTTCATGTGAACGGCTTCGGCGCGGCCCTGCTGGGCTCGCTGATCTATTCGGCCTTTGGCCTGGTGATCGATTCAGCGATCGAGCGACTGTTCCTTCAGCAGTAGCTCGACCTGGCGCCGGCGCGTGTCGATGATGGAGGACTCGATGTGGTCCAGCGCAGCGATGCCCAAATCCGCAGCGTCGCCCTTTCGCATCAGTTCCTGCGCGGCCCGGTATCGGTCGAGCGCCGCGGCATAGTCGAGTCGCGCCGCCTGGCTCTCGGCATCAGCGCGTATGGCGCGCAGGGTCTGGCGCTGCACCGCGCAGACGCTCGACAGCAGCTGCCAGGCCTGCGCGTCGCGCGGGTGCGCAAGAACCCAGACCTGCAGTTCCTCGGCGGCCTGCCGCGCGCCGGCGCTGGCGAGCGCTTGCCCGGCGAGCTGCGCCCGCAGGAACAGTTCCGGACGCTGTTGCGGCAGTTGCCTGGCCCCGGCCCGGTCGGCGTCATCGAGCAGGCCCGCAGCACGCCGCACATCGCCCTGGGCCAGCGCAATCTCGATGCCAAGCCAACGGGTCAGGCGCGCGGCGCGCGCATCGGAGCGCGCCAGCCCGGACAGACGCCCCAGATAGTCCTGTGCTTCGCGAAACTCGCGCAGGCGGCTCGCGGCCAGCGCCGCGCCATACAAGACCGCGGCGCGTCGCGGCGTTGGCAAGGCCGCCCACGCCGTGCCCTGGGCTTCCGCCGCGATGCCCCTTAGCGCGTCGACGCCCGGATTGGACAGGACCCGCGCACGCGCCGTCAGCATGGCATGCTCCATCGTTGGGCCGGCGCTGCCAGCCAGTGGCGCGCCCAGAGGCAGGCGTGCCTGCATGTCCGCAATCCGTTCCGTCGTCAGCGGGTGGCTGCGCAGGTAGGGATAGGCGCCGCTGTCGTTGAGGCGCGAAGCCTGCTGCAACTTGTCGAACATCGACACAAAGCCCTGCGCCTCGAAGCCGGCCTGGGTCATCACGCCGAACCCGACCCGGTCGGCTTCGCGCTCCATGTCGCGCGAAAAATTGAGCTGGTTCTGCGCCGCCACGGCCTGGCCGCCGACGATCAGCGCGTTGCCCGCATCGGCGCTCTTGTTGGCGGCCAGGGCGCCCAGGATCATGGCGCCAATCAACCAGGGTGTCTGCTGACTCTGCTTGGCCATGACGCGCGAAATGTGCCGCTGCGTCACGTGACTCAGTTCGTGCCCCAGCACCGAGGCCAGTTCGTCGCGACTGCCGACCACCGCGATCAGGCCCAGGTGGACGCCCAGATAGCCGCCCGGCAAGGCAAATGCGTTGACCGTTCGGTCACGCGCGAGCATGATCTCCCAGGCAAAACGTTCGTGCAACTCGGCGGAAAGATCGCCGCGCGCCCGCGCCGCCGCCAGCAGGGGCTGCCAGATCTCCTGCACATAGTCGAGCAGAACCGGGTCGTCGATATAGTCCGGGTCGCGGTAAATCTCGCGGGCGATGCGGTCTCCCAGGCGCCGCTCGGCGCTGCTGCTCATCTCGCTGCCATCGCCCAGCGTCGGCAACTGCATGCTGTCGGCACGAGTTAGCGGAGTCGAAGGGGCTGCGCTCGCTTGGGCTCGCAGCGGCGTTGGCCCGGTCGCGGCAAGCAGCGCCAGCGCAATGCACGCCGGCGCCGTTCGGGCCGTGGCCAAATACCTAGATGCGGCCATGAAATGTTTGACCATCAATTGCGTCGGTGTGGCTTGCCATGATCGTATGATGCAGGACCCATATATACGGCGTGTAAATCTGTGCCCAGAGGCGCAACACGCCAACTGTAACGAATTTCCTCATGACCTCTCTTACCCATTTTGACGCACAGGGTCAGGCCCACATGGTGGATGTGGCAGCCAAACCGGGCACGCACCGCATCGGCGTTGCCGGCGGCCGCATTCAAATGCTGCCCGCCACACTGGCCATCATCGAGGCCGGAACGGTCAAGAAGGGCGATGTGCTGGGGATTGCGCGCATTGCCGGCATCATGGCTGCCAAGAAAACCAGCGACCTGATTCCCCTGTGCCACCCGCTGGCGCTGACCCGGGTCGCCATCGAGTTTGAAACGGTCCAGGCCGTGGCCACGGGAACGTCAGGCATCCTCTGCCGGGCCACTGTGGAAACCGTGGGCCCCACCGGCGTCGAGATGGAAGCACTGACGGCGGTGCAGGTGGCCCTGCTCACGATCTACGACATGTGCAAGGC
>CAIMBE010000020.1 GCA_903839085.1 uncultured beta proteobacterium
ATGTTGATCTTGATCTTGGCCAGGACTCCGGATCTGAGACCCCTATTTCTGACCAAACCCCTGCTTGAACTGAATTTACATGAGATTTTCCGAACTATCCATCCAGACCCAACGTTCAGCCCCCTCCGATATCCGCGCGGAGGGACTTGCATTTCTATACCGCGCCGGTTATGTATCTCGCGCGGCTGAGCCTTTGCAGCTTGGGAAGCTTACCCTGGAAAAACTGCGCCAGGCCCTCGCCATCCCGGGGTTGGATCTGCCTGGTCTTTTCACACGGCTTGCGCTCCGCGGCGCATATTCTGATGAAGTGGGTGAATATTTTGCCCTGTTTGAAAGTACACCATCAGGAAATGAGCCGGGTAAATCGAACCGGGATGCGTTTACACAGGAAATTTTGCTCTGCCCTGCCTGCGGGTACGCCTCTCGTCGCGAATTAGCCCGTAGCTGTAGACAGCCTTTCAGTGAAGAAGCTGCGCTGCCCGTTGAAAAAGTCCAGACGCCCGAATGCAGCACCATTGCGCAGCTGGCGCTTTTCATGCAGGTCAACAGCCAATTCGCCACCGAGCCTGTCATCGAGATCCCGGAACTACCGTGGTGGAAGCAGCCCGACAACATCGAACTGGCCAAGTCGGCAGGCAAGAACCTGGTGCTCGGCGGTCTGGCCCTGTTTTTGATGTTGGGCGTGCTGCGCCCGATGCTGCGCAGGTTCCTGGGGCCGATGCAAGCTGCTGCCGCCCAGAGCGGCGCGGCGTCTGGCGCGCCCGAGGGCCAGCCGGCCACGGAGCCGGCAAAGGCCAGAACGCCGCACGATACGCGCCATCAGGAAAACATGAAGTACGCGCAGGAGTCGGCGGTGCAGGGCCCGCAGATGGTGGCCATGCTGGTGAAGAGCTGGATGGACAAGAAAGATGGATGAAGGCATCAGACGAAGCGCCATCCTTGTGATGTCGCTGGGCGAGGAAGGCGCCGGGGCGGTCCTGCAGCACCTCTCGCAAACAGCTGTTCAGGTGCTGGGCGAGGCCATCGCCACCCTGCAGCAGGTCAAGCACGACGAGGTCAACGCCGTGCTCGAAGAATTCCGGATCGAGACCGAGCAGTACTCGGCGCTGCACCTGGACGCGGCATCCTACCTGCGCGGCGTGCTGGCCAAGGCGCTGGGCACCGACCGGGCCACCGACCTGATGGACAACATCTCCAAGATCAGCCAGTCGGCCAGCGGCATCGAGCGGCTCAACCACCTGGGCGCGGCCGAGGTGGCCGAGCTGATCCGCGACGAGCACCCGCAGATCATCGCCACCATGCTGGTCCACATGGATCGCGGCAAGGCGGCGGGCGTGTTGGAGTTCCTTGCCGAGCGCGTGCGCTACGACGTGGTTCTGCGCGTGGCCACCTTTGGCGGCGTGCAACCGGCGGCGCTCAAGGAAATGACCGATGTGCTCTCCGAGATGCTGTCGGGCGAAGGCGTCAAGCACGTGGGCCTGGGCGGCGTGCGGGCCGCGGCCGAAATCGTCAACCAGATGAGCACCGCCAACGAAGAGGCCCTCATCAAGCATGTGCGTGAGCTCGACGACACCCTGGCGCAGAAGATCGTCGATCAGATGTTCCTGTTCGAGAACCTGCTCGACCTCGAGGACCGCAGCATCCAGTTGCTGCTCAAGGAGGTGGAGTCCGAATCCATGATCATCGCGCTCAAGGGCTCACCTCAGGAACTGCGCGACAAGTTCCTCAAGAACATGTCGCAGCGCGCCGCCGACGCGATGCGCGAAGATCTGGAAATGCGCGGCCCGGTGCGGGTCTCGCAGGTCGAGGCCGAGCAGAAGAACATTCTGGCGATCGTGCGCCGGCTGACCGATGCCGGCGAGATCACGGCTGGCGGCTCCGGACAGGACGCCTATGTCTGACAAGCTTTCCGCCCAGCCGATACAGGGCGTGCCGCCGGCGCTGATGAGCGCCTGGCAGCGCTGGGAAATGTCGTCGATCGCGACCGCACCTATCGAGGCAAGGCCACACGCCGGCGCCGGGGCAAGCGCTGACGCGCCTGAGCCGGCCATGCTGCTCAATGAGGCCGAAATCATTCATCTGCGACAGCAGGCACAAAAGGCCGGTCATAGCGAAGGGCACCGCGAGGGCCTGGCCAAGGGTCAGGCCGAGGGCTACGCCGCCGGCCTGAAAAAAGCGCGTGAGGAGGCGCAGGCGCTGCACGCCCTGCTGCTTGCGTTGCCAACCGCCCTGCGCGCCGCCGAACGCGAAGTGGCCGATGATCTGCTGGCGCTGGCGCTGGACATCGCGCGCCAGGTGGTGCGCCAGGCGCTGACCACCGAGCCCCAGCCCATTCTGGCGCTGGTGCGCGAATTGCTGCGAATGGAGCCCACGCTGAGCGGCACACCGCGCCTGCTGATGCATGTCGACGACGCCGCGCTGGTGCAGCAGCACCTGGCCGACGACCTGCACGCCGCGGGCTGGCGCATTCGCACCGACCTCTCGATTCAGCGCGGCGGCTGCCGCGTGCACGCCGCCGGCGGAGCGCTGGACGCCACCCTGGAGACGCGCTGGGCGCGCGTCACGGCCGCCTTCATGCGCGACGCCGAGACGCCCAAGGACCTGCCCAATGAGTGACGGCGCCCTGCCCCTCGCCGAGAACCCGCACCTGCTGGCCTGGCAGACGCTGGTGCGCGAGGCGCGCGCCGACGTCGCGCTGAGCGTGCCGGTGCGCGTCTGCGGCCGCCTGACGCGCGCCGTGGGCCTGGTGCTCGAGGCCGTCGGCCTGCGGCTTCCGGTCGGCAGCGATTGCCTGATCGAGCTGCCGCCCGGTTATCCGCACAAGACGGCCGAGGCCGAGGTCGTGGGTTTTGCCGGCGACCGCATCTTTTTGATGCCGCAAAGCGAAGTCGACGGTCTGTTGCCGGGCGCCCGCGTCTTTGCGCTGGAGTCGGCACCGGGTCGCGGCAGCGGAAATGGGCCCCGAACCAAGCGCCTGCCGGTGGGCGAAGGCATGCTCGGCCGCGTGGTGGACGCCGCCGGGCGTCCGCTGGACACGCTGGGCCCGCTCAAATTCACGCGCGAAGTGGCCTTGACCGCGACGCCGGTCAACCCGCTGAGCCGGGCGCCGATCGACAGCGTGCTCGATGTCGGCGTGCGCGCCATCAATGGCCTGCTGACGGTCGGACGCGGTCAGCGCATGGGTCTGTTTGCGGGGTCCGGCGTTGGCAAGAGCGTGCTGCTGGGCATGATGGCACGCTACACCAGCGCCGATGTGATTGTGGTCGGCCTGATTGGAGAGCGCGGCCGCGAGGTCAAGGACTTCATCGACAACACGCTCGGGCCCGAGGGCATGGCGCGCGCCGTCGTGGTGGCAGCACCGGCCGACACCTCGCCGCTGCTGCGCCTGCAGGGCGCCGCCTACGCCACCTGCCTGGCCGAATACTTTCGCGATCAGGGCAAGAACGTGCTGCTGATCATGGATTCCCTCACGCGCTACGCCATGGCGCAGCGCGAGATCGCGCTGGCGGTCGGCGAGCCGCCCGCAACCAAGGGCTATCCGCCGTCGGTCTTTGGCAAGCTGCCGACACTGGTCGAGCGCGCCGGCAACGGCGCGCGCGACGCCAGCGGCCATGGCGGCTCGATCACCGCCTTCTACACCGTGCTGACCGAGGGCGACGATCTGCAGGACCCGATCGCCGATGCCGCCCGCGCCATTTTGGACGGCCACGTGGTGCTCTCGCGCAGCCTGGCCGAGGCCGGCCACTATCCGGCAATCGACATCGAGGCCTCCATCAGCCGAGCCATGACGGCGCTGATCGAGCCCGCGCAGTTCAAGCGGGTGAGCCGCTTCAAGCAGATGCTGTCGCGCTACCAGCGCAACCACGACCTGATCAGCGTCGGCGCCTACGCCCCCGGCCATGACGCGCAGCTCGATCAGGCGATTGCGCACTATCCAAGGATCGAGGCCTTCCTGCAGCAGGCGATGAATGAGCGGGTCGACTACCAGGCCGCCAGCAGCCAGTTGCAGGCACTGATCGAGACCTGAAGCAGGACCCATATTTCGGAGAAAACAACATGACCAACAAACTACCCCTTGCCACCCTGATCGAGTTGGCGCAAAGCAAGGCCGACGAGGCAACCCGTCGCCTGGGCCTCCTGCAGAACGCGCACACCAGCGCGGCCGAGAAGCTCGACCTGCTGCACCAGTACCGCCAGGAGTACCTGGACCAGCTGCAGGAGCATCTGCAGGATGGCGTGTCGTCGGGCCATCTGCGAAATTTTCGCCAGTTCATCAACACCCTCGATACCGCCATCGAGCAGCAGCGCGCCCTGACCCTGCAGGCCGACAGTCGGCTGAGCAGCGGACGCAGCGACTGGCAGCACAGCAAGACCCGGCTCAACTCCTTCGACACGCTGGCCGAGCGCCTGCACCAGCAGGAGCTGACCACCATGAACCGGCGCGAGCAGCGCGACAGCGACGAGCACACGGCCCGCCAGTTCTACCTGCGCTCAAACAAATCCACAGATTAAGGCTTGCGCAAATCATGGCAATACGGGCAGTCATTGCGAGTTACCTGTTTCGGGTGGCCGAGGCTGCATTCTGGCCATGAACCCGACTTCGTCACTGCGAGCGCAGCGCGGCGGTCCATGCCTGGATCGCCGCGGCCTGCGGCCTCGCGATGACGAAAGTCGACGTCATGAAATGTCGATACACCCATAGCTCCAACGGAGATCACAATGTCCATGTTCATTCAGCCCACGTCCAGCTCTGCCACAGTCCAGTCGGCCGGCCTGCTTCCGAATGCAGGGGTGCTGCCCGACGAGCAGGGTGACAGCGAGATGCCGAGTTTCGGCGAAGTGCTTGTCCGACAGCTCGCACCGGACGCTGAAGGTGCCGAGACCCCGGTCGCCAGGAAGACCGTACCCGCACCGGGCCGGCGCCAGACCAGGGATGCCAAGACCGAGACTCCGGACCAGGTCAATGAGATGGCGCTGGCGCCGCCAACGCCCGAGATCAGCGTTATCAGGGCAGCAACCGCTCGCAACGCACAAGCCTCAAGCGCGCTGACGCTTGCCACGCCAGAGGGCGCCGAGCGCAGCGCGCTGCAGACGATTCTTGACCAGGGCACGGCAACCACGGCCGTCACCGGCCCGGGTACCGCCGCCACGGCGCTGGCTGACAAGCTTGCCCTGCAACGGCGCGGCTGGCTGCAGGAACTGTTTGCCGCCAAGCAGAATGATCCGCCCGCCCTGATGGCAGCCATGACCCGGTTGGGCGTCTCGGCCGCTGAACTGGCAGCGGCGATGGACCACAAGGTCGACATCAACGACTGGTTGAAGCTCAACGGCGCCGCTGTCAGCTCTGCCATGGCGCAACCGGGCATGCAGAGTGAACTGCGGCGCATGAGTCCGGGCACAGACCAGCCGGCCGACAATCGAAACGACGGGTCAAGCAGGCTGCTGCAGGCCAGAGCCGCCGCCGCACTCGCCGGCGAACTCCCTGCCCAAGGCGCAGACCGCCTGTCCAACAGCCCGCCGGCCAGCACCGCCGGCGCCGCTGTCACAGCGACCTCGGATGAAGCTGTGGCTCTGGCCGCCGTTATGCAGAAGCCCGCAGGACCGACCGACTTGCAGGCCCTGCTCGACGCCTCGCCGGCAATCGCTACCAATGACGCCATCCCCCTGCCCGCAGATCTCGCAGCGCATGACCTGACCCCGTTCGGGCTGAGTCTCTCAAGGCCGCTGGAGCCGTCGCTGCGCCCGACCGATAGCATCGCAGCGCACCCAAACCAGGCCGCCTGGACGCGCTCCGCAGAAGACAAGCCCGGGCTGACGGACAGAGAAGCGGCCCCGGCAAAAGGAAACCCCACACCGTTCGGGCTGAGCCTGTCCAAGCCCCTCGAGCCATCGCTGCGACCGACCGAGACCACGTCAGCACAGCCCAACCAGGCCGCCTGGACACGCTCCACACAGGACAAGCCGGGCTTGACCGAAATTGCGGTGCCCGCGCCAACCGGCCCACGCCCCGATGAGGATGTCCCTGCTTCCGTCGACACGCCGCTGGGCGACATGACTGCGAGCAACAGCGGCACCGCATTGCCTGCTACGGTCAGCCCCAACAGTGCCTTCCTGATCAATCCGGGCAGCGCAGCGGGCGCCCAAGCAACTGCCGCTGCCAATTCCGGCAGCGACGCCACGCCCACGCGGGCCGTGCTGAGCCCCGAGGTCGGCAGCCAGGAGTGGAACAAGGCGCTCGGCCAGCACATGGTCCATATGACCTCGGCCGGCCACCAGGTGACCGAACTGCAGCTTAATCCGCCCGGTCTGGGTCCGCTGAAGGTGACGCTCGACATGAACGATCACCAGATGCAGCTGATGTTCGTGTCCACGCATGCCTCGGTTCGCGCCGCGGTCGAAGCCGCCATGCCGCAACTGCGCGCCACGCTGGCCGATAGCGGCATCAGCCTTGGCAGCACCTCGGTCAGCGCCGAACATCAGCCCCAGGCAGCGTTCGCGCAGGGCCAGAGCGCTGCGCAACAGCAACACCGCGCTTACCGCAGTCACAGCGCTGCGCAGCCACCGGTCGCAGAGGCGCGCACGGTGCCCGAGACGCGCCGCAGGAACAACGGCATCAACGTCGACACCTACGCCTGAGCCGTGTGAAATGTAAGCAGTGCCGCAGCGCCATACAAAACCTCGAGTTGAAGCGCTTTCCGCCTCTTGATTCACCGATGCAACCGGACCGTCCCACACAACAATCAAGCTACCAACCCAGGCAGAATATTCATGGCCACCAGCCCCGCCCAAACCGCCCAAGCCGCCGTCCCGACCCCGATCAACGTCAAACGCCCCAAGCGTCGCAAGCTCATGATCGTTCTGGTCGTGCTGCTGGTGTTGATCGGCGCCGCCGCGGCGGCGGGTTATTACTTCAGTGATCTGTCGGGCCCGGCAAAAGCCGCCGCGCCGCCACCCTCAGCCGACCCGGTCTATGTTGCGCTGGCGCCGATCACCGTCAATCTGCAGCCCAACGACAGCCGCCGTTTCCTGCACGTGGGCGTCACGCTCAAGGTCGCCGACGTCAAGGCGCAGGCGCTGGTCAACCAGTACCTGCCGGAGGTCACCAGCCGGGTTCTCCTGGTGCTGTCCAATCGCCAGTCCGACCTGCTTGTCACCGCGGAGGACAAGGCCAAGCTCGCCGCCGAGACGCTGGCGGTGCTGAACAAGCCGTTCGGCCCCAATCTGCCCGCGGTAAAGATTTCCAGCGTGATGTTTCCGGTCTTCATGCTGCAGTGAAACCCGCAATGAAGCTCAGCCATGGCCTATGACCAGCAACTCTCGCAAGACGAGGTAGATGCCCTGCTGCAGGGTGTCGGGGGCGACAGCGCTGCCGCCAACGCGCCGCAATCGACCGTAGCGGGACCACCGACCTACAACCTCGGCACCGACGAGCGCATTGTGCGCGGGCGCATGCACACGCTGGAGGTCATCAACGAGCGCTTTGCCCGCTCGCTGCGCAGCACGCTGCTGACCTTCATGCGCCGTCACGCCGATATATCGGTCGGCGCCATCCAGATTCTTAAGTACGGTGATTTCGTCCGGCATCTGCCGGTGCCGGCCAACATCAACCTGCTGCAGATGAAACCGCTGCGCGGAACGGCGCTGTTTGTGTTTGATCCGAAACTCGTGTTTCTGGTGGTCGACAATCTGTTCGGCAGCGACGGCCGTTACCACTTCCGGATCGAGGGCCGAGACTTTACGCCGACCGAGCAGCGCATCATCAAGCGCCTGCTCGACGTGACGCTCGAAAGTTATGGCGGCGCCTGGCGCCCGGTCTTTCCGATCGAGTTCGAGTTCGTGCGCTCGGAGATGCACGCCAAGCTGGCCAACATCGTGGCGCAGAACGAAGTGGTCATCAACACCACGTTCCAGATCGAGTTCGGTCCGATCGGCGGCACGCTCAGCGTCTGTATTCCGTACTCGATGATCGAGCCGGTGCGCGACCTGCTGTCCAATCCGCTGCAGGACGAGGTCGCCGTCGACAAGCGCTGGATCAAGCAGCTGACACACCAGGTGCAGGCCGCCGACGTTGAACTGCACGCGCAGTTTCAGACCATGCAGTCGAGCATCGGCAAACTCCTCAAGCTGCAGGTTGGCGATGTGTTGCCGATCGAGATTCCCGAGTCCATTGTCGCCACCGTGAACGGGGTTCCGGTAATGGAATGCGGCTACGGCACTTCCAACAACCATTACGCCTTGCAGGTGCAAAAAATGATCCGCCAAGGCCGCGACTCTAGCAATGGAGAACGAGTATGAGTGAAGACAGCGCGCTCGATTCGGCCGCCGTGGCCGACGATATCTGGGGCAGTGCCATGGCCGAGCAGGCAGCGGCGACGGCGCCCGCGCCGAGCCCGGCGCCAGCACCGCCGGTGGTCTCCCGATCGGCCGGCCACCAGGTGTTTCAGGCGCTGCCCGGCGGCGCAGGCGCGGACATCGCACCAGGCGACATCGACCGGGTTCTCGATGTTCCGGTTCAGTTGACGGCCGAACTGGGTCGGACACGCATCACGATCAAGACCCTGCTGCAACTCTCGCAGGGCTCGATCGTCGAACTCGACGGCCTGGCCGGCGAGCCGATGGACGTGCTGATCAATGGCTACCTGATCGCGCAGGGCGAGGTGGTGGTGGTGAACGACAAGTTCGGCATCCGCCTGACCGACATCATCACGCCGCCTGAACGCATGCAGAAATTGAAGCGATGAACTGGCTGCGCCTTCCTGCGCTCGCGGCATCCCTGCTGGCAGGCATCGCGACGAGCGTTGGCGCCACACTGCCCACGGTGCCGACACCCGTCGTCGAGCCGGTCGGGTCGATCGGCGCCAGCGGGCTGTTGCAGGCCGGCCTTGGACTGGCGATGGTTCTGGCGCTGATCTTCCTGTGCGCCTGGGGCGTGCGGCGCCTGGGCCTGCATCAGAGCGGCGGCGAGCGCCTGCTGAAAGTTGTCTCCAGCGTCATGGTCGGACAACGCGAGCGCGTGGTGGTGGTGGAGATTGGCCAATCATGGCTGGTTCTTGGCGTTGCAGCGGGCCAGGTCCGCGCCCTGCACAGCATGCCGGCCGAGAGCCGCGTTGAATCCAAGGCCATTCCGGTCGGGACTGAAACAACGAAAGTCGGCGCCTTCGCGCAAACCCTGAGCGAATCACTTGGTCGCCTGAGAGTACCCAGAAGGCAGGACGGATGAACATGTCGCGGGTCGCGCAGCGAGCGAGCGCACTGCTGCCGCTGTGCTGGCTGCTGCTGATGCTGGCGCCAGCCCTGGCTTCGGCCCAGGGCCTGCCCGGCATCACCAGCACGCGCGGACCCGGCGGCAGCCAGACCTGGTCGCTCAGCGTGCAGACGCTGGTGCTGCTGACCTCGCTGACCTTCCTGCCGGCGCTGCTGCTGTCGATGACCAGTTTCACGCGCATCCTGATCGTCCTTGGGCTGCTGCGAACGGCCATTGGCACGCAGTCATCGCCGCCAAACCAGATCCTGGTCGGCCTCTCGCTGTTTCTGACCTTTTTTGTCATGGCGCCGGTATTCGAGCGCGTCAACACCGAGGCCTACCAGCCGTTCTCCGAAAACAGGATCAGCGCCGAGAAGGCCTTGCAGCGCGGCGTGCTGCCGTTCAAGGAGTTCATGCTCAAGCAGACCCGCGAAGCCGACCTGGCGCTGTTCGCCAAACTGGCCAACGTGGCGCCAATGGACGGCCCTGAGCAGGTCAGCCTGCGCATTCTGCTGCCCTCCTTTGTCATCAGCGAGCTCAAGACCGCTTTTCAGATCGGATTCACGATCTTCATTCCGTTCCTGATCATCGATCTGGTGGTGGCCAGCGTGCTGATGTCCATGGGCATGATGATGGTGCCGCCGGCCACCATCTCGCTGCCCTTCAAGCTGATGCTGTTCGTGCTGGTGGACGGCTGGCAACTGCTGGTCGGCGCGCTGGCGCAGAGCTTCTACGTCTGAAGCGGCCAGGATTTTCAACTCGCACGAAGGAAGCGACGATGACACCCGAATCGGTCATGACGCTCGGCTACCAGGCCATGAAGCTGTCCATGCTGCTGGCCGCCCCGCTGCTGCTGGTGGCCCTGGTGACCGGCCTGCTGATCAGCCTGTTCCAGGCCGCCACCCAGATCAACGAAATGACCCTGTCCTTCATCCCCAAGCTGCTGGCGGTGTTCGCCACCCTGGTCATCGCCGGCCCCTGGATGCTGGACACGGTGCTCGACTACATGCGCACACTCTTCAATTCGATCCCGCACATGGTCTCCTGATGGCGCCGATTGTGTCGTTCACGTCGGACCAGCTCAACGTCTGGCTGGTCAGCTATCTGTGGCCGTTCGTGCGCATGATGGCGCTGGTGGGCAGCGCCCCGATCCTGGGCGAGGCGGCGGTGCCGCGCCCGGTCAAGGTGGTCATCGCCGTTCTGCTCGCGCTCGTCATCACGCCCACGCTCGACGCACCGCCGGTCGTGCCGCTGATATCGGTGGCCGGCCTGTGGATCATGATTTCGCAGGTCCTGATCGGCGCGGCGATGGGCTTCTCGATGCGCATGGTGTTTGCCGCGGTCCAGGTGGCGGGCGAGTATGTGGGCCTGCAGATGGGCCTGTCCTTCGCTTCGTTCTTCGATCCGACCAGCGGTGGCAACACCATGGTGCTGGCCAGACTGCTCAACGTGATGGCGATGCTGGTCTTTCTCTCGCTCGACGGCCACCTGATGATGATCAGGATCCTGGCGGAGAGCTTTCATGCGCTGCCGATTGCCGATGCGCCGCTGGCCAGGGGCGGCTGGTCGCTGCTGGCGGCGGCTGGCGCCCATGTGATCGCCGACGGCCTGATGCTGGCGCTGCCGCTGATCGCAACCCTGCTCAGCCTCAATCTGGCGATGGGCATCCTGAACCGTGTCTCACCTCAGTTCAGCATCTTTTCTGTCGGCTTCCCGATCACGCTGCTGGCGGGTCTGGGCATGCTGCAGTTGTTGATGCAGTACTTGGCACCGTTTCTGGCCCTGCGCTTTGGTGCAGGGTTCGATCTGATACCCCAATTCTTGCAGGGACTGCGTCGCTAGCCATCGAGACTCGTAAATCATGACAGTCGGGTCGTCATTGCGAGGAGCCTGGCGACGCGGCAATCCAGGAAGCCATGAAGCATGGATCGCCACGGCCTACGGCCTCGCGATGACGAAAGCAAGTGTCTTGAATTCTGGAAAGAGCAATAGCTAGCGCAAATAGTTGAAAAGCGACAAGCCCTGTATCTTCACGAAGACCTGCTGGGTTGCCTGCAAGGCGGTCTGGCGCTGGTAGAACTCGGAGATCGCGGTGGCATAGTCGAGGTCTTGCAGATCCGACAGGTGGCTCTTGTCGAGCAGCACGCGGTCGCCGCCAGCGGTATTGAGAACGTCGAGTTCCTGCAGCCGTGAGCCGACCGAAGAACGAATCGTCAGCACGTTCTCGTGGCTGTTGGTGATTTTCCTGTTGGCAGTGGCCATCGCATTGAGCAGTTGCGCGCGGTTGGCCGTGTTACCGCTGTCCAGTGGCGCGCGGATGGCTGCGATCGCGTCGCGGATCGTGCCAAAGATGTCGGGGCCAGCATTCTTCGCAGTCTTTACCTGGAATGAATCACCCGCCGCCGGCGCCCCGCTGATGGCAATCTGCAGGCCACCAAACAGGATGGAGCTGCCCGCGCTGTAGGTGCCGGTCGTGACCGGGGCCGTTCCTGGCGGCACGGTATCGACCTTGTAGCTAGTCGCAGTTGGAAAGCTGATGCTGAAGTCCTTGCCAAAATTGGGGTCGCTCGCGTTAACCACGGCGTTGGCACCGAAGACGCCGGTACCGGTATTACCCACGCTGCCCGAGCCGACGTAGCCGGCGCCGCCCTGCACTGACTGGAAGATGTTGCGGCCATCGTCGGTCGCCGCCATGGTTCGGGAAACATCGACCTGCATCATCCGCGATCCCTGGTCGCCGACATACTGGATGCTGCCATCGGCCTGCTTGACGAAGGGCAGGCTGGCGCTCTTAAATCCGGCAAACAGGTACTGCCCGTTGCCGTCATCGGCGTTGGCGAGCCCCTGCAACTGCTCGAGGCTGCTCTCCATGGCGGTGGCAATGCTGGCCCGATCCGCATCCGTGAAGGTTCCATTGCCGGCCTGTACCACCAGGCCCTTCAAGTCCTGCAGGATGGTGGTCACGCTTTGCAGCGCGCTTTCTTCGAGCGACAGGGTCTGCACCGCCTGCGAGCGGCTGGCCGCGTACTGCGTGTTGAGCGCGATCGACTGCGA
>CAIMBE010000021.1 GCA_903839085.1 uncultured beta proteobacterium
AGCACCTTGTTGATGGCGACATCGTCCAGGTAGCCCTTGTTCACGGCAAACAGCGTGGCGGCCATCAGGGAGATCGGCAGGGGGCTGTACTGGGCCTGCTTGAGCAGTTCGGTGACGCGGGCGCCGCGATCGAGCTGCTTGCGTGTGGCCTCGTCCAGATCAGAGGCAAACTGCGCAAAGGCAGCGAGCTCGCGGTACTGCGCCAGGTCGGTACGGATACCGCCGGAGAGCGCCTTGATGAGCTTGGTCTGGGCGGCACCGCCGACGCGCGACACCGAAATACCGGCATTGATGGCGGGACGCACACCGGCGTTGAAGAGCGAGGTTTCCAGAAAGATCTGGCCGTCGGTGATCGAGATCACGTTGGTCGGCACGAAAGCCGAAACGTCGCCGGCCTGGGTTTCGATGATCGGCAATGCCGTCAGCGAACCGGTCTTGCCCTTGACCGCGCCCTTGGTGAAGTCTTCGACATATTTTTCGTTGACGCGGGCGGCACGCTCGAGCAGACGGCTGTGCAGATAGAAGACGTCGCCCGGATAGGCTTCGCGGCCCGGCGGGCGGCGCAGCAGCAGGGAGACCTGGCGATAGGCAACCGCCTGCTTGCTCAGGTCGTCGTACACGATCATGGCGTCTTCACCGCGATCGCGGAAGTACTCGCCCATGGTGCAGCCGGAGTAGGCGCTGACATACTGCATGGCGGCCGACTCGGACGCCGTGGCGGCAACCACGATCGTGTAGGCCATGGCGCCGGCCTGCTCCAGGGCGCGCACCACGTTCTTGACGCTCGAGGCCTTCTGGCCGATGGCGACATAAACGCAGGTCATGTCCTGACCCTTTTGATTGATGATGGCGTCGATCGCGACCGCGGTCTTGCCGGTCTGGCGGTCGCCGATGATCAGTTCGCGCTGGCCGCGGCCGACCGGCACCATCGAGTCGATCGACTTGAGGCCGGTCTGCATCGGCTGGCTGACCGACTGGCGGGCGATCACGCCGGGCGCCACTTTTTCGATCACGTCGGTCATCTTGGCGTTGATCGGGCCCTTGCCGTCGATCGGCTGGCCCAGCGCGTTGACGACGCGGCCCTTGAGTTCCGGGCCGACCGGCACTTCCAGAATGCGGCCCGTGCACTTGACGGTATCGCCCTCGGAGATGTGCTCGTACTCGCCCAGAATCACCGAACCCACCGAGTCGCGCTCGAGGTTCAGGGCCAGGCCGAAGGTTGGCAGGCCATCGCTGCCCGCCGGGAATTCGAGCATTTCGCCCTGCATCACGTCCGACAGGCCGTGAATGCGGCAGATGCCGTCGGTGACGGACACCACGGTGCCCTGGTTGCGAATATCGGCACTGGCGGACAGGCCCTCGATTCGACTCTTGATCAGTTCAGAAATTTCTGCGGGATTGAGTTGCATGACTCTTTCCTTCTTTCGTTAATGGGGCCTATTGGCAACCTGGGGCTCGCGCCTCACGCTGTCAAGACCATTTTCATTTGTTCCAGACGGGCTTTGACCGAAGCGTCAAGAACCTCATCACCAACCACGACACGGATGCCGCCGATCAATTCGGGCTGCAGCTCAACGCTGACATTGAGCTTGCGCTCAAAGCGCTTTTCAAGCGTTGCCGTCAAATCTGCCAGCGCCAGCGCTTCAATCGCAAACGCGCTGTACACCACCGCGTCGGACGAGCCGCTGCGGGAGTTCTTCATGGCGCGAAACTGGGTCGCGATTTCCGGCAGGACGCTAAGGCGTCCGTTTTCAATGACGGTGCGCAAGAAGTTCTTGCCCTGCTCCGGCAGCGCCGTCTGGACGACACCGGTGATCAGATCAAACACCTGCGCCGCACTGACGTTGGGGTTGCCGGCGAATTGCTGCAACTGCGGGTTTTGCGCAAGCTCCTGCAAGGCCTCGACCCAGACGGCAGCCGCGTTCAAATCTGCCGCGGCGGCTTTGAACAGGGCCTCGGCGTAAGGGCGGGCAATGGTGGCAAGTTCGGCCATGGTCGTCCTCTTAGAGCTCGGTCTTCAGACGGCCAAGCAGGTCAGCGTGGACAGCGGCGTTGACTTCCCTCAGCAGAATCTGCTCGGCACCCTTGACCGCCAGCGCAGCAACCTGCTCGCGCAAGGCTTCGCGTGCGCGCACGGTCTGCTGCTCGGCCTCAACCTTGGCGGCGGCAACGATCTTGTTGCCCTCCTCGGTCGCCTTGGACTTGGCCTCTTCGACGATGGCCTGGCCGCGACGCTCGGCGTCCGCCAGGCGGGCCGTGGTCTCGGTGCGCGACTTGGCCAGTTCGGCTTCGACACGCTTGTTGGCGCTCGACAGCTCGGCCTTGGCTTTGTCGGCGGCCGAGAGGCCGTCGGCGATCTTGCTGGCACGTTCATCCAATGCGGCCGCGATCGGCGGCCACACGAACTTCATCGTGAACAGCACCAGCAATGCGAAGACGATAGCCTGCGCTACCAGAGTTCCATTAATGTTCACTGTGTTTCTCCATCAACCCGGTGTAGCAGGCGTTGCTTACTTGACCAGGCGGGCGATTTGAGCGAGGAACGGGTTGGCCGTGGCAAACCACAGCGCGATGCCGGTGCCGATAATGAACGCCGCATCGATCAGACCAGCGAGCACGAACATCTTGGTTTGCAGTTCACCCATCAGCTCGGGCTGACGCGCGGCCGCTTCCAGGTACTTGCTACCCATGATGCCGATACCGATACAGGCACCCAGCGCGCCCAAACCGATGATCAGGCCAGCAGCCAGCGCAGCAAAACTAATAACTTCCATGATTGACTCCTAAATAAACTAAAAACAAACCAAAACGAAACCAGAAATTAATGCGCAAGATCAATGTGCATCGTGCGCCTGCCCGATGTAGACCAGGGTCAACATCATGAACACAAAAGCCTGCAGCAGGATGATGATGATGTGGAACACCGCCCACGCCCACCCGGCAATCACATGCAGCAGCAAAAGCATCAAATCACCGGGCGCTGCAGAGAAGGCCCAGGAACCGCCGAGCAGGGCGATCAGCATGAACACCAGCTCACCGGCATACATGTTGCCAAACAGCCGCATGCCGTGCGAGACCGTCTTGGCGGTGAACGAGATCAGCTGCTCTGCAATGTTGACCACCGCCAGAATGACGGCGAAGACCGGGTTCTTGCTGGTGCCAAACGGCGCCGACACCAGTTCATGCGCCCAGCCGCCGATGCCCTTGATCTTGATGTTGTAGACCAGACAGATGAACAGGACCGAAACCGACAGGCCCATGGTGACCGACAAGTCGGCCGTCGGAACCACGCGCAGGTAGGCGTGGTGCGGGTCGTGCCCGGCAGCGCCATAGATCCAGCCCCACACCATGGGCAGCAGATCGAGAGGGAGCAGGTCCATCGCGTTGAGCAGGAAGATCCAGACAAACACCGTCAGCGCCAAAGGCGCCACCAGTTTGCGGCTCTTGGCGTTGTGAACGATCGACTTGGCCTGTCCGTCGACCATTTCGATCAGGATCTCGACCGCCGCCTGAAAGCGCCCGGGCGCGCCGGAGGTCACATTGCGCGCCGCTTTCCAGAGGAAAAAACAGCCCAGCACGCCAAGCAGAACCGAAAAGAACAGCGAGTCGATGTTGAAAACCGAGAAATCGACGATTTCCGTCTGCGTCTTGTTCTGCCAATGTGTCAGATGGTGAACAATATACTCACTGGCGGTTGGCGCGTTTGCTTCTGCGGACATTGTTAACTCTTCATTCTGTTTATTGATTTCGGACGCATCAACAGCGCCACCCAATACACTTTCAGGGTTACGATCAGGCCGATCAGCATGGCCAACCAGTCAAGATCTGCAACCAGTTGCGGGGCCGCAGACAACATGCCGACAGAGACGGCAATCTTGATCGCTTCCCACACAAAAAAACCAAACCCGGCGGTTGCCGCATTGATCGACGAAAACTGGCTCATCAGGCCTCGCGCGAACAACACAGCGGGAATCACCACCGCCAATCCACCGTACCCGGCGGACCAGGCGGCAGCCGATCTGCCCGTGAAAGCCCATGCCAGCCCGGCCACCAGCAAGGCCACCGTCACCTGCAGGCCGACAATTCGCCAGGGCGAGACAGCAGGCTGCAACTCTCGAAGCGCTTGCGCTTCTTCGGCACTCAGCCGTTTGAAGGCCGGCTCATCGGACTCATCAGCGTCAAATTCGGAAACTGGCGTGATTATCGACATCGCAAATTACACGCAGGTTACACGCGACAGCTGCCGCAAAGCCTCGCATTATACGTAGCCGTCTACCGCGATCCCGAGCCAATGTATTGACAAAGATCAACATGGACGTGGTCACGGTCACCGCCTGACAGGGCTTTTCAAGCACCCCGGCATAATTCGGCCATGAACACATTACCCGCTCTGCCCTGCTACCTGAACGGCGAATTTACCGAGCTGTCGAAGGCAAAAATCAGCGTCATGGACCGGGGCTTCATTTTTGGTGACGGCGTCTACGAAGTCGTGCCGGTCCACGCCGGTCGGCCGTTCCGCTTCGAGCAGCACATGGCGCGACTGGACCGCAGTCTGGCCGAACTGCGCATCGACAATCCCTTGACCCTGGCGCAATGGTCGGACATTGTGCGTCAGCTGATCGCCAGCTACGCCGCCAGCGTCGGTGTCAAGGCCGGCGATACCGAGCAGCTGATCTACATCCAGATCAGCCGCGGCGTCGCCATGCGCGATCACGCGATGACCAGCGGCATCGCGCCGACGGTCTTCGTCATGAGCAATGCCATGACCCCACCCAGCAGCGCGCAGCGAGAGGCGGGCGTGGCCTGCGTCACGGCCGATGATTTCCGGTGGGAGAAGGCGCACATCAAGGCCACCAGCCTGCTGGGCGCCGTCTTTGCCCGACAGATCAGTTTCGATGCCGGCGCCGCGGAGACCATCATGTTTCGCGACGGCTGCCTGAGCGAGGCCGCGGCCTGCAACGTCTGGGTCGTGAAGGACGGCCGGGTGCTGGGCACGCCCAAAGACCATCTGGTGCTCGAAGGCATACGCTACGGCCTGATCGAGGAAATTTGTCGCGCCAGGGGAATCAGCTTCGAGTTGCGCCGCCTCAGCCGCGACGAGGTGGTCGGGGCCGACGAGATCCTGCTGTCTTCGGCCACCAAGGAGGTGCTGCCGGTCACCACGCTCGACGGCAAGCCGGTAGGCAATGGCCGGCCCGGCCCAATCTACGCGCAGTTGTATGCAGGCTACCAGGACGTCAAGGCGAAGTCCCTCAGGGGCGAACGGTCGTGACAGCCGAGGCCGGGTCGCTGATCGAGTACCCATCGCAGTTCCCGATCAAGGTGATGGGCCTGCGGGTCGAGGGACTGGTTCATGCCATCACCCACATCGCACGCCAGTTTGACGCCAGTTTCGACGCCGGCACGGTTGAATTGCGGGAAAGCAAGGGCCGCAAGTACCTGGGCGTCACGATCACCGTCACCGCCACCAGCCGCGAACAGCTCGATGAACTTTACCGCACCCTCTCGACGCACCCGATGGTCAAGATGGTGCTGTAGAAGCCGCCGTCATGACACCACAGCAGCTTGGATTGGTCGACTATCTGCCGGCCTACGCAGCGATGCAGGCCTTCACAGCGGCGCGCACGCTTGCGACGCCCGACGAACTCTGGATCTGCGAACACCCGCCGGTTTACACACAGGGCCTGGCCGGCAAGGCCGAACATGTCTTCAACCCGGGGGCGATCCCTGTGGTCCAGACCAACCGCGGCGGCCAGGTCACCTACCACGGGCCCGGTCAGGTCGTGGCCTACCCGCTGCTGGACCTCAAACGCGCCGGCTACTTCATCAAGGAATACGTGTACCGCATCGAGGAGTCCGTCATCCGCACCCTGCTGCATTTCGGCGTCACCGGTCACCGGGTCGCGGGCGCGCCAGGTATCTATGTAAGGCTGGATGATCCAGCAGGACACGCACTGCTTAAGCAGCGGCCGGTTCGATTGCCAAGCGCTACGGAATTGGGGTCAGATCCGCTGGAATTGGGGTCGGATCCGGCCGCGCAGCGGAACGGCTCTGACCCCAATTCCAGGGCCCCCAATTTTGAAGGGCTCGGAAAGATCGCAGCCCTGGGCATCAAGGTCAGCCGCAACTGCACCTACCACGGTGTCGCGCTCAACGTCGCGATGGATCTGGAACCCTATTCGCGCATCAATCCCTGCGGCTACGCCGCTCTGCAAACTGTCGACCTTTCTACAATCGGTGTCTCGGTCGGCTGGACGGAAGTCGCCGACGTCCTGGGCCGGCAACTTGCAACCCGGCTGGCGCCCTGAACCCTCCTGACCCACCATGAGTGAAAACCACGATCCCACCATCAAGCAGAAGGCCGCCGCCAAGCTGTCGCGCATTCCGGTCAAGGTGCAGCCGCGCGAAGTCCTGAAGAAGCCCGACTGGATCCGCGTGCGGGCCGGCTCGCCAAGCAGCCGTTTTTATGAAATCAAGGACGTGCTGCGCGCCAACAAACTGGTCACGGTCTGCGAGGAGGCGTCGTGCCCGAACATTGGCGAATGTTTCGGCAAGGGCACGGCGACCTTCATGATCATGGGCGACAAGTGCACGCGGCGCTGCCCGTTTTGCGACGTTGGCCACGGCCGGCCGGACCCGCTCGACGCGAGCGAGCCGGAGAATCTGGCCAGGACCATCGCGCAACTGAAACTGCGCTATGTCGTGATCACCAGCGTCGACCGCGACGATCTGCGCGATGGCGGCAGCCAGCACTTTGTCGACTGCATCCGCAGGACGCGGGAACTCTCGCCCGGCACGCAGATCGAGATTCTGGTGCCCGATTTTCGGGGTCGCGATGACCGCGCGCTGGAGATCCTCAAAGCGGCGCCGCCCGATGTGATGAACCACAATCTGGAGACCATAGCGCGCCTGTATCGCGAGGCGCGACCGGGCAGCGACTACCAGTTCTCGCTGAATCTGCTGAAAAAGTTCAAGGCCCTGTTTCCCAATGTGCCGACCAAGAGCGGCCTGATGGTGGGACTGGGCGAGACCGACGATGAAATTCTGGCCGTGATGCGCGACATGCGCGCGCATGGCATCGAGATGCTGACCATCGGCCAGTATCTGGCGCCCAGCACCTCGCACCTGGGCGTCGCGCGCTACGTGCATCCCGACACCTTCAAGATGTTCGAGAACGAAGCCTATGCCATGGGTTTCAAGCACGCCGCCGTCGGCGCCATGGTGCGCTCCAGTTATCACGCCGACGCCCAGGCAAGTCACGCCCTGGGTCGATGAAGGCCAATCTCTACGCACTTGCGGCAATATGCCTGTGGGCCTCGCTGGCCACCTTGGGCGTCGCGCTCAGGCAGGTACCGCCGTTTTTTCTGACCGGTGTTGCCCTGTGCGTTGGCAGCGTGCTGGCCTGGCCAGCGGCACTGAAAAATCGCGGATTGTGGAAGACTTCTGTGAGCACCCTGGGTCTGGGCGTCTTCAGCCTGTTTGGTTTTCATTTCTTGCTCTTCATGGGGCTGCGCCTGGCGCCTGCCGTCGAGGTCAATCTGGTCAACTACCTCTGGCCCTTGCTGATCGTTGTGCTCTCACCCCTGTATTTGCCGGGCGTCCGACTGCGTGGCGTCCATCTTCTGGCGGCCGCACTGGGTTTTGGCGGCGCTGCCATCGCCATTCTGGGCGGCGCTGACGTGAGCCTGGGTGGCGCCATGAGCGCAAGTTGGAAGCCTCTCGCTGGTTACCTTCTGGCGCTCGGCTCGGCGTTCATCTGGGCCAACTACTCCTTGCAGACGAAGCGGGGCGAACTCAAGGGCAAGGGTTTTCCGACCGCGGCGATCGGCCTGTTCGGCCTGCTGTCGGGCTTGCTGGCGCTGCTTTGCCATGCGGCTTTCGAGCCGTCAGTCGCGCTCACTGCCCGCCAGTGGCTGCTGCTGGGCCTGCTCGGACTCGGGCCCCTTGGGGCGGCCTTTTTTCTCTGGGACAAGGCGTTGAAACTCGGCGACGTGCGCCATATCGGCGTGCTGAGCTATCTGACGCCACTGGCGTCCACCGTGCTGCTGCTGCTGGTCACCGGTCGGGCGCTGTCCTGGAATATCGTGCTGGCCGCGACCCTGATCATCGGCGCGGCGATTCTGGGCACCCGCAAGAACTGAGCCGGCGCCGGACGCTGCCCGAGAGCACTGGCGCGCAGGTATTCCTGAAGCAGGACTTGGGGACCGGCGCAACGGCGCCTTACCGCCAGTCGCTGTGCCGGTGCGCTGCGTCGAGGTCGGCCATGAGGCGCGGATCCGCCTTGGCCAGCGCCCACAGGCGTTGGTCGGCGCGCTTTTGCGCCAGCCGCGCGGACCAGCCGTTGAGCGTGCCGATGGCGCCAACCGCCAGACGGCGCGCCGGCATCGAGAATACGGCCAGCGCAACAAAGCCAAGCAGCCAGAGAGCGACCCATGCCACCAGAAGGTGCCCATCAACCCAGGTTTCAATCAATTGGTCGGCAACCACGACAAGCGCCGCCACCATCGCTGCCAGCAGCATAAGGCCAAGGCCTTTGGTGCTGTCAAAGCCGCGGCGCAGGGACTGCACGGTGCAAAGCGCCGCCTCAAATCGGTCCACGCCACCGTGCCGGGTTGGAAAACTGGGCTGTATAAAACTCGTCATGATCAAAACCTCACTCTGCTACCCCCACTGAAAAGCGGGGTGATGCCGCTATATTAGGGTTTGCACTGATGCGTTTCAACTTTATATCTGTGATTAAATACATTCACCGTAGTGATTGTTTATCGACATGGGCCCTGGCAACTTCCGCACGCTTGACCTGAATTTGCTGCGCGTTTTTGACGAAGTCATGACCGAACGCAGCCTGACGCGGGCCGCTCGCAAGCTCTCACTCACGCAGCCGGCCGTCAGCAACGCCATGCGGCGATTTCGCGAGACGGTGGGCGACGATCTGATCCGACGCGAGGGGCAGGCGATGGCTCCCACAGCGCGCGCGCTGGCGATCTGGCCGGCCGTGCGTGAAGCGCTGCGCCAGTTGCAGGATGTGCTGACCCCAAGCAGTTTCGAGCCGGCACAGGCCAGCACCACCTTCGTGCTGGCGATGGCCGACGCCACGGCAGCCGAACTGACGCCCGGCATGGTGGAGATCATGAACCGCGACGCGCCCGGTGTTTCGATCCGGGTCGTGCCGCTGGCCACGCGCGACCCACGCCGCCTGCTTGACGACGAAGCGGTCGATCTGGCGATTGGCTATTTTCCGGCTGCGCTGGCCGACATGACAGCCCGCGCGCAGTCCGGCGAGGCGGTCGCGTTCGCACACCGGCAGCTCTACAGCGGGGAGTATGTCTGCGTCATGCGCCACGATCACCCGCTGGCCAGCGGCCCCTTCACGCTCGACCAGTATTGCGCCGCACGCCACATGCTGGTCAGCTTTTCAGGACGCCCCTTCGGCTTCGTCGACGAGGCGCTCGCCGGACTCGGGCGCGAGCGCCGCATCGTGCTGACAGTCAATCAGTTCTTTACCGCCGGCCGGGTGGTGGCCCGCTCCAACCTGCTCACGGTGCTGCCACGCCACTTTGTCAGCAACATCGGATCGAGCGACCGGCTGGTATTGCGGGAACTGCCCTTTGCGGTGCCGCCCGTTCGGGTCGATGCCCTGTGGCATCAGCGTCTGCACCTTGTCAAGGCCCACGAATGGTTGCGAACCAGCATCGCGACCGTGGCCCGCTCGGCCTTTGCGGCCGGTAAGTTTCCCAATGAAGATTCAGCTGCTGTCCGATCTGCACCTTGAGGCGCACCCGAACTGGGTCGCCAAGCCCGCCCCGGACGCCGACCTGCTGGTGCTGGCCGGCGACATCGGTTCCTATCAGGCTGGGTCGGCCCTGCGCGATGAGGACTTTGGCTTGTCCCGCTTCACACAGAAGGAGGGCTGGCCGACACCGGTCCTGTTCGTGCCTGGAAATCATGAATACGACGCGCTCGACTTTGATGCAGCACACCAGCGCCTGCGCCAGACCTGCGAACGCCTGGACATTCGCTGGCTGGAGCGCGAAACGATCACGCTGCCGGATCGACATGGCAATCCGGTTCGCTTTCTCGGCACCACGTTATGGAGCGACTTTGATGCCCTCGGTCCGACAACAGGCGCCGTCGACAGCGCGGCACAAGGCCTGTTGACGCAGCAGCTCAAGGCGCGCGACAAGGCCTTCCGCGCAGCAAACTACTACCTGAAGAAAACCGGCACCAGCCGCCATGGGGTGCCGATGCTTGCCGAACAGGTGCGCGAGCAGGCCCTGATTTGCCAGAGCTGGTTGATAGCCGCCCTGACGGAACCGTTTCAGGGTGCCACCGTGGTGGTGACGCACTTTGCGCCCAGCCTGACGAGCGCCGACCCGCGCTACGGCCTGACGCCCGGGACGGCCGGCTTTTGCAACGGGCTGGACGCTTTGCTGCCGCAAGCGCGCCTGTGGCTGCATGGTCACCTTCATGCGCCCAGCGACTACGTAAAGGCCGGTTGCCGCGTTGTCGCCAACCCGCTGGGCTACGCAAGAAAGGACGAACAGAACGCCTTTCAGGCGACGCTGTGCATAGAGCTCTGACGCCGGCAGACGCCTTGGTTACACTGGCGTTTTGACAGAGGAGCCCCGATGAAAATCCTTCTCGCCGTCGACGGCAGCACGTACACCAAGAAGATGCTGGCCTACCTGGCCACGCACGATCAATTGTTTACCTCGAACAACGACTACACGGTGTTCACCGTGCAGCCGGTGCTGCCGCCACGTGCGCGCGCGGCGGTTGGAAAGGACATCGTCGATAACTACTACTCCCAGGAAGCCGAAAAGATACTGGCGCCGGTGTCGAAATTTCTGGTGCGCCATGGCATCGATGCAAAAAGCACCTGGAAAACAGGCCATGCCGGCGAGAGCATCGCCAAGCTTGCCGACAGCGGAAAATTCGACCTCGTGGTGATGGGTTCACACGGCCATGGCACCCTGGTCAACCTGGTCATGGGCTCGGTCGCCACCCAGGTGCTGTCGCATTGCCAGGTGCCGGTGCTGCTGGTGCGTTAACGCGCGGCGCGGCTAAGCAACGCGGGCCGGCGGGCCCCGTGCCGGGCGTTCAAGCTCAGTGCAGGGCGCGCGCGGCGGCGCTCGTCAAGGCGTCGGTCAGCGCATCAAGAACGGCTGATTCGAGATTCCAGCAGTGCCAGTAGAGCTCCACCTGCAGGGCGCGGCCCGGTGCGATGTCAACCAGATGTCCGGTCTGTAGCTGTTCCCTGACCTGTAGCTCGGGCACGACGCTGACACCCCAGCCCTCCAGGCAGGCGCGAACCTGTCCCTGCGAACTGGGCACGTAGAGCTGGCTCAGGACCGGCTGCTTCAGACTGAGGGCACGACCAACAAAATCGGACTGCAGATCGTCCTTGCGGTTGAAGGCAATGAAAGGCAGGCTGCGGAAATTTTGCGGCGAAAGGCCCTGCGGGCAATGCTCGGCGGCATAGGCCGCCTGCGCCACCGCCACATAGCGCATGGCCCCGAGCGGCACCAGCCTGCAGCTCCGCAAAGCCTGCCTGACCGTGGTGACACAACCCAGCACCTGGCCCTCGCGCAGCCATTCGATGGTGAAGTCCTGATCATCCGTGATGATCTCCAGCCCCAGTCCCTGGCGCACCAGCTGGCCGAGCGCCGGCAGGGCCCAGGTGGCGATGCTGTCCGCGTTGATGGCAATCGAAACCCGCTCGGCATCGCGACTGTCGTGCAAGGCCGCCGGCGTCAGTTCTTTCAGATCACGCTCCAGATCAGCGCGCAGCAGGCGCATCTGCAGCGCGTGTTTGAGCATCAGGCGGCCGGCCGAGGTCGGCCGCAGCGGCCTGCTGCGAACGATCAGGACGGTTCCAACCTGGACCTCGAGCGAGCGCAGGCGTTGCGAGACCGCCGACTGCGTGATCGAGAGGCGCGCCGCGGCGCGCTCAAAACCACCCTCCTCCACGATGGCGGCAAGGCATTCGAGGGCATTCGCGTCAAAGGTACTCATATAAGAAGATCTGATGTTGTTTGGTAAAGTTTAGCCCTGCTTTTATGCTGACGCCTGGCCAACCTGATCGACCAACGGGGCAATCGATCTGACCTTGGCTTGACAAGTCACAAGTCAATCTGATATTGAAGGCCTTAGCATAGTTTGACGTGGAGGTTTCATGCACACAGTTCGTCCAGCCGCTGTAGCCGGCGCCTTTTACCCAGGGCGCGAAGCGGCCTTGTCAAGCACCGTGCTGTCCCTGCTCGAGGACGCAGAGTCGAGCGCCGACAGCCACGCAGGTGTGCCCAAGGCCATCATCGTGCCGCATGCCGGGTACATCTATTCCGGGGCGACTGCGGCGCTGGCTTATGCGCGCCTGAGCCCGGCGCGCGCACGCATCCGGCGCGTCGTCCTGATCGGCCCGGTGCACCGGGTGCCGATCCGGGGTATCGCGCTGCCGGGGGCGCATGCCTTTGCCACGCCTTTGGGTGAGATCGCGATCGATCTGGACGCGGTCGCCGCCCTCTCCGGGCTGCCCCAGATTGTGACCAGCGCGATCGCCCACGCACGCGAGCACTCGCTCGAAGTGCAGTTGCCGTTCCTGCAATCCGCGCTGGATGATTTCAAGCTGCTGCCGCTGGCCGTGGGCGATGCCCGCCCCGAGGATGTGGCGCTGGTGCTGGAGACGCTCTGGGGCGGGGACGAAACCCTGATCGTCGTCAGTTCGGACCTGTCGCACTTTCTGCCCTACGGCACCGCCCAGTCGGTTGACCGCGAAAGCGCGCGACAGATCATGGACCTGCGCGCCGGACTGACGCACGAGCAGGCCTGCGGCGGCACGCCGGTCAATGGCCTGCTGCTGACGGCCCGGCAACACCACCTGGAGCCGCAACTGCTGGGGCTCTGCAACTCGGGCGACACCGCCGGTGACAAGGAGCGCGTGGTTGGCTACGCGGCATTTGCTTTCATCGAGCCTTGCGGGACAGACCGCAGCTACGCGCAGCGAGCCAGCTCTGTCCCCAACGCTTCTTCGGATACTGGAAGTCCGCCTTGCGGGACAGACCGCAGCGTTGCCGCGCGAGCCAGCTCTGCCCTCAACACTTCTTTGGATGCTGGAGGTCTACCTGGCGTGGCGCCTTATGTCCACTGACGCCGGCACCAGCGGCTACGGTGCGACGCTGCTGCCGATTGCACGGGCCTCGATCTCGAGCGCGCTGGGACGCGCCCTCGAAGCCGCTGAAGACGCCCCCTGGTTGCAGCAGCCGGGAGCGAGCTTTGTCACGCTGACCCAAAAAGGGCAGCTGCGCGGCTGCATCGGATCGCTGCAGGCGCGCCGCACGCTGCTGTCCGACGTCAAGGCCAATGCGGTCGCCGCCGCGCTGCACGACCCGCGCTTCGCCCCGTTGACCATTGCTGAGCTTGACCATACCGTGATCGAGGTGTCCGTGCTGTCGGCGCTCAAGGCGATGCAGTTCGAGAGCGAAGCGCAGGCGCTGGCGCAGTTGCAGCCGGGCGTCGACGGGCTGGTATTCGAGTACGAACATTACCGCAGCACTTTTCTGCCGCAGGTGTGGGAGCAGTTGCCATCGGCGCAGGAGTTCATGGCCCATCTCAAGCGCAAGGCCGGGCTGCCGGTCGACTTTTGGTCCCGGGGGGTCAGGCTGCACCGCTACACCGTCGCCAAATGGACCGAGGGCGAGCC
>CAIMBE010000022.1 GCA_903839085.1 uncultured beta proteobacterium
CCGTGCCGGCGCGCCTGCTCGATCATCTGAGCGACCTCCTCGTCCTGCGCCTTGGCCGTCACAACAGGCACCTGGTTCTGCCCGTATTCAAGCGCAACCGCCTGCTGTAGCCGGCTCATGCCCGCAGGTCCAGAATACTGCCGCAGTCTGCGGGCAATGGCTCGGGCTGCGGCGCCGGACGCGGGCCATGGATGACCTGCAAGGAGTGCATCACGAGACCGGCTTTTTGCAACTCGGCGCCGAGCGCCTGAGCGCCCTGTGTGGCTTGTTCGACCACACCCGACTGCATCGCCCACATGACCAGATCGATGGTGCTTCGATCGCGGACTTCGGTCTTCAGCCAGAGTTCGCCAAACTCGCCGCTTTGTGAATGGACATTGACGGTGAGCACTTCGGGTCGCCCGGGCGAGGCCGGCCGTCCCTCGAACGACAGGGTGACCGGCTCGGCGTCCTTGAAAGGCAGGACCAGGCTGAACATGATCGCGTCTTGCGATTGGGATTGGGCGGCGTGGACCTGGGCCGATTCGACCTCGTCGATGGCACGCTGCAACTGGGCACAGGTCTCGTGGTCGGTCTCCGATGTGCGCTCAGCGTGTCCCAAGGCCTGCAGAAGCTGGTGCAACAGTTGCTTGGGGTCTTGTGCTGGCGCGGACCGCCCGCGCGCCAGCGCTGCTTCAGAACCCACGGCGCCGACCAGCGCCAGCCGGATCGCCTCGGGGCTGAGGCTGGCCATGGACAGGCACATCGCTTTCCACTGGGTCTGGAGATCGGAACGCGCCAGGGAACCCAGCAGCGCGTCGAGCACACCGGGCTTGAACAGCGACTGCAGGTCGGGCGCGCCGGGGGGATGAAACAGCAGGTTGTCAACGCGCGAAATAAAGGGCTGTGGCACACCGGCCATGGGCGTCGGCGCTGGCAGGGCGCTGGTGGTCGGATGCAGCGTCATGGAGCCGTTCGGGTTGGCCTGGACACGAAGCAGCAGGCTTTGGCCAGCATGCCAGTCTGGCGCCATCGTCACCTCAAGCAGGCGACCGCGCAACAGCAAGCCGAGTTGATCGCCACGCGCCTGCACCAGGGCCTGCACCACCTGGCCATCCATTAAACCGAGTTGACGCGCGGTCCCTGCTTCGACCAGAGGCAGAGAAAGTCGGCTTTCAAGAAAGACCGGGTTGACGCGGCTGACCAGCAGACTGCTGTCAGAGGCCGTGATCAAGGGTACCGGACCCAGTGTCTGCGTTCGTCGCTGACGCCAGACGTGGAGCCGCTCATGTTCTTGGCCTCATCCGCCGCCGCGGCGACCAGACTGGCCTGGATATGGGGTGCCAACACCGCTTGAATGAGTCCCTGGGAATCCGGCACCTTCAAGCTCACTTTGGCCCGCATTTTGGAGGCATTGCCAGCCACAAAGGCGTGCGGGTTGAGATCCACAAAGGCCTTCCTCAGCACATCAGCGCTGAGCGGACTGCCGGCCATGGTCTGTTTGATAACGCGGTCCAGGCTTTCGCCCGCCTTGGGCGTGTAGGTGCGCAGCGGTTTGGCCGGCGTCGCGGACGGGCTTGCGGCCGGGTCGTCAGCCCTGGCAGGCAGGGCCAGCGAGACGAGCAACACGACGCTGGCGACACTTGACCCGAGCCAGAGGAGTTTTGGCGCGACGCGGGTGGCGATGAATTTCATGGTGGGTCATCCTTTGTTATCTGCTGGCATGGAAGGCGCGTACCCCGCTCAACGCAAGGTCTCGGCCGGCCAGGCGCGCCAGGTGCGCTGAACCAGGGTCTGCGGCCCGGCGATCAACTGCAACTGGGCGTGGTGCTCGCTGACCGACTGCACTTTGGCCAGGACGCTTTGAGCGACGACGGCCGGCTCCAGTATTTGCTGCATGTAGCTCCTGCCATCGGCAAGCAGCCACTCGTCGCCCACACGCACACCCGCGAGCGCACCGGCGTTGATGCGAACACCATCGCGGTTGTTAGATATGACCTCGGGCAACACCGGCTCGCAGGCCAGGCGCTGCCTGATTTGCTGCGACCAGTTCTGCAACTGCATGGCCAGCAGTTCCTGC
>CAIMBE010000023.1 GCA_903839085.1 uncultured beta proteobacterium
GGTGCCGCGTTCCAGGGCCTGGATCACGGTGTCCGTCGTGGCGGGGGTGGTCAGGGCGCTATCTTGTGCGGTGGGGCGCTGCTCGGACTGGACGACGTTCTCGTCCAGGCGCAGGCTTTGCGCGGGAGCCACAGCCATCAGCTGGCCGTCTTCCATCATGAGTTCGACCCGGGCGTCGCCCACGGTGCGTACGGTTTCACCCTTTTCCAGGGTGTCGCCGACTTTGAGGGCGCGGCTCACGCCTTGCGCGTTGACTGCGAATACGGTGCCAGTGCCAGTGATGGCGGCGACGGTTGCAAATATGGCCATGGTGAACTCCCGATAAGTGAAAGAAACTGAGTCTGTAGCTCAGGGCAGTAAAACTGATGGGGTGAAGATTACGGCAGCGCCGGCCGTTTGCACATTGGACTTTAGTCCAGATTTGCAGCCTACATCCTGAAAAGCGGTGAAGGCTTGCCTTCTGACAGGAAATCACTGGCCCGCTGGCACTGTTCTGCGACCAAGGAAGTTAAATAGCGCCAGAACGCGGGTTGCTCGACTGTTTCAGCAACCAGTGCTGCCGGAAGAAAACGGCCCATTTCCTGACGGAAAGCGTCATGCAGCGCGGGTTCGTTCAACAGCGCTTGGCCGCGCTCGGCCAGTAGCGTCAGAAAGCGCTGTGTGTCGCAATGACGATCTCCAAGCTTCAGTGGCAACAGTGCCAGCGGCAGCACAACACCCTGTTGTTGCAGCCAGGCAATGTCCCAGAGATCGCGGTTCTTCAAGCGGTTGGGCCGCAGCGCAAAGGCGACCAGCTTGTCAGCCAGAATCTCCTCCCGACTTTGCGCCTGGAGAATCAGGCCGGCCGTGCCCATGTCCACGCCGTAATGGTTGCGCAACATCATCGGTCTGGGCTCGTGGCTGGGTATGGCGCAGATATCGATATTGATTCGTTGTGCCGGCAAGTCAGCCTGCCCGGCGCGTGTTTGCAGCTTCAACTTCCAGGTATCCACATTGCCAGTCTCGCGCGTCGGTTCGCTGACCTCAACACGCAAACCATATTTGCGCTGCAAAGCCGCTACCAGCACCCGCGCCAGCGCCGCCAGACTCTCACGGGTAAATTGCGCGCCGCCAGTGAAATCCAGGTCCTCACTCAGGCGGTTCGATCCATAGCAGGCGCGCAGGCAGGTGCCGCCGATGAAGGTCAGGCTCGCGAGCAGACCGGCGCCGCTCATCTCGCGCAGGATATCGTGCTGCAGCAGTTCTTTCTCCACCACCGCGCGCAAAGGCGCCAGAGTGTCCTGATTGCGCAGGGCCTGGTCGACCAATTGGTCAAACAGGCTCATTGACCACGCTCCAATCGACCAGATCCATATTGCGCCGTGTGTCCCGCATGTCGCGCAGGGCCTGGGCAACTGTGGCCCGCCACAGATGGCAGCGCGCGTCGTAGCGCAGTTGCCCGGCAATTTCATCGGGGCGCTTGCCAGTATGCACAAACTCGATCGCGCCCCAGGAACCGCAGCCAATAATGTTGCTGCGGCCTGACGACATCAGGGTGATCCGGTTGATCGGAATCTGCGAAATAACCCCGGCGTCGCTCAGCGCCGTCTCCAGGCTGATGTAGTTGAAGCCATCGGCACGCAAACGCGCCGCCGCGTGAAACAGCAACAGGCCGCGGTGGTGGTCCACTCTCGGATACAGATAGATTCCACGGCAAACCCGCGCCAAATGCCCTTCTGTCACTGCCCGGCTAAGCAAGGTCTTGAGTGCTGCGTCGGTCAGGGCCGGGAGCACGGCGCGCAGGTCGGTCTGCGTAAAGAGGCAGTGCTCAGGACTCGCCAAATCGCTCAGCGCGCGCGTCAATTGCCTGATAGCTTGCATGGGACATGGAATAAACAAAAGGTTTCACTAAGTGTAACTTAGTGTCGAGCCGTCTCCACTGCGGTCTCCTCTTGCGAGATTAAAGCAGGCCGCTGTCGTTCTCGTCGGGCAGCAAATCCAGCCGGTTGCTCATGCTGGCGCGCGTCTGGCGCCGCTCCAGCAGCTTGGCCTGGGCCGCCTCGGGCAGATCGGTGAACTGGATCAGACCGCGCGTGATCAGCACGTCGATCAGGTCCTCGAGCACGCGGGCCAGCCCGGTGTCGGACTCGCTCAGCAGGTTGGGGGCGTCAGCGGGGTCGTTCACGGCGTGGACCCGGCGGCGGGGGCAGGGCTGGGCTCGGGGAAGCCCGCCAAGCGCAGCACCAGTTGCAGGCGGTCGCGCACACCGAGTTTTTCAAACACGGCGCCCAGATGCGCCTTGACGGTGCGCTCGGAGATGAACATCAAATCGGCGACTTCCCGGTTGGAGCGGCCGGCTGAAACGTTACGCGCCACCTGCGCCTCGCGCGCCGACAGCAGCGTCCAGGGGTTGGCTGCCGGCACGGCAGAGCTGGCCGTTGTAGCAGCTGGCGCGGCCCGGTTGGCCAGTGCGGCCTGGGTTGAGCCGACCATCCGGTGCATCAGGTCGGGCCCGACCCACAGCCCGCCATGCTCGACCACCGTGGCAACCTCCTGCAGCAGCGCCGGCACGGCGTAGGCATGAGTGTAGGCGCGCACGCCGGCGTCGAGCGCCTTCAGGCCCTCGAGCGGCTCGGGCGCGCCGGAAAGCAGCACAACGCGAGCGCCGGGTTGGGCCTGCAGGATCTGGCGCAGATGCTCGGGCCACTGCGCGTCGTTGGCGCTCAGCCAGACCATGCTCCGCTCCACCGCGCCGCCTTGCAGGCGCTTGAGCAGGGCCGGCGCGCCCAGCGACTGACCCGCCGCAAACGCCTGGCGCCAGCGTTCCGTGGCTGACGCGGTCGAACTGCTGAGAAAAAGATGTTGCGTGTTCATCGTTCAGTCATGGCGTTGGCTTTGGCCCGCAGCACAGGCTTGAGCAGGTAGGACAGCACCGTCTTCTTGCCGGTGAGGATGTCGACCTGAGCCACCATGCCCGGGATGATGGGCAGATTCGGACCCAGGCTCGATTTGTGCGTGCGCACCCGTATATGGTAGAACGCGTTGCCTTTCTCGTCGAGCACCGAATCGGCGCCGATCTGGATCACGTCGGCCGTCAGACCGCCGTAGATGGAGTAGTCGTAGGCGGTGAACTTGACCGTCGCGTTCTGCCCGGGACGCAGAAAGCCGATGTCCTTGGGCGTGATCTGCACTTCCAGAATCAGCGCCTCGTCCAGCGGCACCACTTCCACCACTTCCTTGCCGGGCTGCACCACGGCGCCGACGGTGTTGACCAGCAGACGCTTGACAACACCGCGCATGGGCGACTTGATGTCGGCGTGCTTGACCTTGTCCTGCAGCGCCAGACCGCCCTGCGACAGGCTGGCGAGTTTGCTCATGGTCTCGGACAGTTCGGCGCTCATCTGGTTGCGGCTGGTGAGCTGCACCTCCTCGATCTTGCGCGTGGCCTCCAGAATGGCCGACTGCACGCGCGAGATCTGCGCCGTGGCCTGTTCCCGGTCGCCGCGCAGGCGCGCCACTTCGCGCTCCAGGCGGAAGACTTCGACCTCGGAGACGGCGCCGCTGGCGATCATCGGGCGCGTCGCGTTGAGCTCCTTGTTCATCAGCTCCAGACCGCGCTCGGCCTGGTCGCGCCGGGCGCGGACTTCGTTGAGCTCCTGCTGGCGCTGGCCGAGCTGGTTTTGCGCGATCGAAATCTGGGCGCTGATCTCGGCCCGGCGCGACTCGTACAGGCGCGTCTCCTGTGACACGACGTCGGGCACTTCGCGCACCAGTTCGGGCGGCGGGCTGAACGCAGTGCCGCGCGTCAGCGCCTGCAGCCGCAACACCTTGGCCTGCATCGCAAGCTGGGCGCTGCGGCTCTCGAGCATGCTGGAAACAAATCGGGTCGGATCGACTTTGAGCAAAAGCTGGCCGGCCTCGACGGTCTGCCCCTCCTTGACCAGCAGTTCGGTGACCACACCGCCATCCACACTCTGGACGATCTGGATCTGGCTGGTGGGCACGACGCGGGCCTCACCGCGGGTGACCTCGTCGATCGAGGCAAAAGCGGCCCAGATCACCATCAGCGCCAGGGCGCCGGCGGCCAGGCGCAGCAGGCGCTTGGCGCGCAGCGGCTCCTGCTGCAGGCGGGCCCAGTCGGCGTCGCCGGCCCAATCCAGTTGGTCGGGCTCGTCGGTCGGGGTCAATCGCGTCACCAATGGGCCGAAGGTGGCCTGGCTCGAACTGCTGCTGCGCTTGACCAGTTCGCCCACGCGTTGAAAGGCTTTTTCGTTGAACCAGGCCATCATGCCGCCTTTCCGATGCGCCCCTGGCGCAACGCAGTAATGACCTGTTCCTTGGGACCGTCGGCCATGATTCGCCCGCCGTCCATGACGATGATGCGATCGGCCAGGTCAAGCAGCGAGGTGCGGTGGCTGATCACCAGCACGGTCTTGCCCTTTGCGAACTCGGCCAGGCGGCGCTTGATGTCTTCCTCGCTCGAGTGGTCCATCGACGAGGTCGGCTCGTCGAGCAGCACGATCGGCGGGTCATTGATGACGGCGCGCGCGATGGCGACGCCCTGGCGCTGCCCGCCCGACAGCGACTCGCCGCGCTCGCCGACCAGCATGTCGAAACCCTTGGGGTGCTGGTTGACCAGGCTCAGAATGCCGCCGATCTCGGCCGCCTTGACGATAGCCGCTTCGTCCGCCAGCGGCGCGCCCAGCATGATGTTCTCGCGCAGGCTGCCATAGAACAGCATGACGTCCTGCTGCACATAGCCGATCTGGCGCCTCAGCTCGGCCGGGTCGAGCTGGCGCAGGTCGATGCCGTCCACCAGCACCGCGCCCTCGGTTGGCTGGTAGAGGCCGAGGATGAGCTTTTCGAGCGTGGTCTTGCCGCAACCGATGCGCCCCAGGATGGCAACTTTTTCGCCCGGCTTGATGCTGAAGCTGAGGTTGCGCAGCGCCGGTTCGCTTTGCCCGGGGTAGCTGAAGCTGACGTCGCGAAAATCGATGGCGCCTTTGAGCACGCCGCGGCCGATAAAGTTGGTGTCTGCCGGTCGCTCTACGTCGCGCGCCATCATTTCATTGAGCGAGGTCAGCGCGGTGGCGGCGGTGTGGTACTGCACCAGCAATCCGGCGACCTGCCCGACCGGGGCCATGGCGCGCGAGGCCAGCATGGTGCAGGCGATCAGGCCGCCCATGGTGAGTTCGCGCTCGGAGATCATGTAGACGCCGACGATGACGATGGCCAGGTTGATGAACTGCTGCACAAAGCCCGAGGTGTTGCTGGCGGTGGTCGAGAGCAGGCGCAACTGGGCACCGACGCGCGCCAGCAGGGCGGCGCTCTTTTCCCACTTGCGCTGGATCGGCGCCTCGGCGGCAAGGGCCTTGATGGTCTCAAAGCCGACCAGCCCTTCGATCAGCGTGGCATTGCGCTGGGCGCCCGCGCGGTAGGTGACTTCAGCGAGTTCGTGCATGCGCCCCTGCACGGCGAGCGCGAACACCAGCATGATCACCGCCCCGAGGAGCAGGGGAACCAGCATGACCCAGGAGATCCAGCCGATCACGACCATGAAGATCAGCGCGAACGGCAGGTCGATGAAGGCCACCACCGTGGCCGAGCCGATGAAGTCGCGCACCGATTCGAAGGCGCGCAGGTTGGAGGCAAAGGAGCCGGCCGAGGCGGGGCGCTGCTCCATGCGCGTGCCCAGCACGCGCTCCATGATGAAGGCCGAGAGCTTGACGTCGGCGCGGCTGCTGGCCAGATCGACAAAGCGGCCGCGCATGGTGCGCAGCACCAGGTCGCTGACCAGCATCAACAGCAGGCCCAGGGCCAGCACCCACAGGGTCTCGAACGCATGGTTGGGCACCACGCGGTCGTACACGTTCATCGTGAACAAGGGCATGCCCAGCGCGAACAGGTTGGCCAGCAGGGCGGCCAGCAGGACGTCCTGATAGAGCGGCCGGCTCTCGGCGATCACGCCCCAGAACCAGTGGTCATAGCGGCCGGCGCGGACTTCGGGCGTGCGCGCGTCGTAGCGCTGGGTTGGGCGCGCGTAGATCGAGCTGCCCAGGTAGTCGGCCTCGAGCGTGGCCAGCGGCACATCGACCGGGGCATCGCCCAATTCGGGGTAGGCCACGCGGGCCTGGCTGCGGTCTTGATTGAAGCCCAGCAGCACGCAGGCGCGTTCGTTCTTGAGCAGGACCACGGCGGGCAGCAGGACGTCATTGAGTTGCGTCAAGGGGCAGCGCACCACCTGGCTGCTCAAATGGGCGCGCCGCGCGGCGCGTGCAAACAGACCCGGCGTCAGGCGCGCATTCTCAGCCGGCAAACCGGCCATGAGCGCTTCGCGTGTCGGCAGCTCGCCGTGCGCGCGCGCGATGATCTGCAGGCACTGCAGCAACTCATCAGTGGTGGTTTTTGTGGCCGGCACTTCGTCCGGACCTTCCCTGTTGGGCATACAGCCTGCCTAGCTTGGATTACTTATGTCTTCAGTGTACCAAACTCAAGCAAGGAATGCTGCCGTGCAAAACGGGCAGCCTGGCTGTCGACGTGGAC
>CAIMBE010000024.1 GCA_903839085.1 uncultured beta proteobacterium
TGACGCTGCTCGCCATGTCGCTGCTGACGCTCGGCTTGTTCGGCGTCATGGCCTTCGCCGAATGGTTGCGCTCGCGCGTGCTGGTGCGCGCCGGCGTGCGCCTCGATGAGCGCCTGGGCACCCAGGTCTTCAACGCCAGCTTCGAGTCGCACCTGAGCCTGGCCGGCACCTCGCCGGCGCGCTCCTTCGGCGACCTGATCCAGGTGCGCCAGTTCCTCACCGGCAACGGCATCTTCGCCTTCTTCGACGCGCCGTGGGCGCCGATCTACATGGCGGTGCTGTTCATGCTGCACCCCTGGCTTGGCGTGCTCGGCCTGATCTTTGCGCTGATCCAGGCGCTGCTGGCCTGGCTCGGGCACCGCCATACGCTGTCGCCCTCGGAGGCGGCGGTCGCGGCCAACTCGGAAGCGGGCGCCTTTTTGCAGAGCAAGCTGCGCAATGCCGAGGTCATCGAGTCGATGGGCATGCTCGACAACCTGCGCCGGCGCTGGGCGCAGCGCCACAGCGCCTCGCTCGAGCAGGGCGCCGTCGCGCAGGCCCTCACGCACCGGGTCATGGCCTGGAGCAAGTTCATCCGCTACGCGCAGTCGTCGCTGGCCCTGGGCGCTGGCGCGCTGCTGGTGATCGACGGCCAGCTCTCGCCCGGCGGCATGATCGCCGCCAACGTGCTGATGACGCGCGCCCTGGCGCCGATCGATCAGATCGTCAGCGGCTGGCGCGGCTTTATCAGCGCGGCCGCCGCCTTTGCCCGGCTCGAGAAATTACTGCAAAGCTTTCCGCCGCGCGACGCCGCGCTGTCGCGCGTCGCGCCCCGGGGCGAACTGGCGCTGCGCAACGTGGTGGCGACCGCGCCCGAGCGCGCCAGCCCGATCCTGAAAAGCGTCAATTTCTCGCTCGCGCAAGGCAGCGTGCTGGTGGTGCTCGGCCCCTCCGGGTCGGGCAAGTCGACGCTGGCCCGCGTGCTGATGGGCGTCTGGCCCGATGTCGCGGGCGAGGTGCTGCTCGACGGCGTGCCGATTGGCAGCTGGGACCGGGTCGAACTCGGGCCGCACCTGGGCTACCTGCCGCAGGACATCGAGCTGTTCGACGGCACGCTGGCCGAGAACATTGCGCGCTTCGGCGAGGTCAATTCGGAGCAGGTGATCGAGGCCGCGCGCAGCGCCGGCCTGCACGACATGATCCTGCGCTTTCCCAAAGGCTACGACACGCCGATCGGCGAAGCCGGCGCCCTGCTCTCGGGCGGACAGCGTCAGCGCATCGGTCTGGCACGGGCTATCTATGGCAACCCCGCCCTGATCGTGCTCGACGAGCCCAACGCCAACCTGGACGACGCGGGCGAGGCAGCGCTGGTCAAGACCGTGCAGAACATGAAAGCCAAGGGCAAGACCGTGGTGCTGATCACGCACCGCCCGGGCATTCTGGCGGTGGCCGATCGCCTTCTGCTGCTGCAGGACGGCCGGGTCCAGGCCGAGGGCCCGCGCGACGCGGTCCTGGCCGCGCTGCGGGCAGCTGCCCCGCCGCAGGCAAGCGCGCCTGTGGCAACGGTGGCCACGCCGGCCTAGCTTTCATTCCATTATTTTCATTGTCGAGACTGCCATGGCCAACTCAAACCCTCCCCAAGCCGCTCCTTCCAACCCCATGACCCAGGCCGCTGCCAGCATCAGCGATGTCATTGCCAAACCGAAGCCCAGGGTGCAGCCCGGGCGCATTGGCCTGTGGGCGCTGCTGCTCGGTTTTGGCGGCTTCGTCCTGTGGGCCGCGCTGGCGCCGCTGGACGAAGGCGTGCCGGGGCAGGGCATGGTCACGGTTGACACCAAGAGCAAGGCGGTGCAGCACATCTCGGGCGGCATCGTCAAGGAGGTGCTGGTGCGCGAGGGGCAGCAGGTCGCCCAGGGCCAGCTCCTGGTGCGGCTCGACGAAGCGGTGGCCAAGGCCAATTTTGAGGCGGCCCGTCAGCGCTACCTGGGACTGCGCGCGATGCAGGCCCGGCTGCTCTCGGAGCAGCAGGGCCTGGGCCAGATCAACTGGCACGCGGACCTGCGCGAGGCCATGACCGACCCGCAAATCCGCCAGATGATGCAAACCCAGGAGCAGCTGAGCCAGTCGCGCCGCGCCAGCCTGCGCGCCGACCTGCTGTCGATCGACGAGAGCATTGCCGGCCAGGAAGGCCTGCTGCAGGCCTATACCGCGATGCTGGGCAACCGGCGCAAGCAGCTGGCGCTGCTGAGCGAGGAGCTGAAGAACACCAGCGGACTGGTGGCCGAAGGCTACGCGCCGCGCAACCGGCAGCTCGAGCTCGAACGCATGGTGGCGGAGTCCAACTCTTCGGTCGCCGAACTGCTGGGCAACACGACCCGGGCCCAGCGCAGCATTGGCGAACTGCGCCAGCGCGCCATCGTGCGCCAGCAGGACTACCGCAAGGAAGTCGAATCGCAGCTGTCCGAAGTCGACCGCGAGGTGCAGGCCGACGCCGAGAA
>CAIMBE010000025.1 GCA_903839085.1 uncultured beta proteobacterium
AGCCGACGTGGCAATCCATGATGGATCGCCACAGGCCTTCGGCCTTCGCGATGACGAAAGTGGCGCCATGGCGAACGGTTCATGGAGAGCGCAGTCTCTCGTGTCATCACGAGTGCAGGTTTTCGTGTCATTGCGATGGCAGTCTCTCGTGTCATTGCGAGCACTGTCTCTCGTGTCATTGCGATGGCAGTCTCTCTTGTCATTGCGAGGAGGCGTAGCCGACGTGGCAATCCATCCATTTTCGAGTCGTGGATTGCCACGCTGCGCTCGCAATGACAGCCCTCTCCTCGCAATGACAGCCCTCTCCTCGCAATGACAGCCCTCTCCTCGCAACGGCACGCACTCTCCTCGCAACGACAGAACCTCTCCTCGCAATGACACAGGGGGGAGGCCTCATGCTTTGGGTTCCTCGTGCATTTTCTTGAAGTGGATCAGGCCCGGCGCCCACATGTGCTTGACCGGGTCGACGTCGACGTGGATCACGGCGCAGCGGCCGGTTGCCAGGGCGCGCTCCAGGGCCGGCTTGAGTTGCTTGGGATCGGAGACGCGTTCGCCATAGGCGCCCATGCTGATGCCCAGCTTGTCGAACTCGATCTCGCCGAGGTCGGCCTTGATCGTTTCGTCGGGATCGAGGTGCTTGAAGATCATGGTCTTGAAGGGCCGCAGCATGAACTGCTGGTTCATCTTGACCATGCCCCACTGCTTGTCGCACAGCACGATGTAGATCACCTGCGCCTGGTTGCGCACCGCGGTCTCGACTTCCTGCGAGTGAAAGCCCATCGCGCCGTCGCCGATGATGCAACAGACCGGCAGGCCTGGCCGCGCAATCGCAGCGCCAACCGCCTGCGCCATGCCGGCGCCGAGCATGCCGAACTTGAAGGTTGAGAGCACCGTGTTCGGAACCGTCACCTGGTGGTAGAACATGGCCCAGATGGTGGCGTTGCCGCCATCGGCCACCAGCACCGACTCCGGTGGAAACAGCTCGCGGCAGACGGCGCCGATGTGCGCCGGGTGCATCGGTATGGCCATGTCACCGAGCGCGTTGTCCCAGCCGGCGCGATCTTCCTTCATGGCCTTGGCATAGGTCGCGATGCGCGCACGGTTGGCGTCAAGTCGGATGTCGGCCGTGCGCCGCTCCAGTTCGTCAGCCAGCAGTTCAAGAAAGCGCTTCACGTCGGCCACAACGGCCAGGTCCACGGGCTTGTTCAGGCCAATCATGTCGGCATCCAGATCAACCTGGATCGTCTTCTGCTCAGACGGCTTGCGCCAGTAGGGCGGCCTGCCCCACCAGTCGGTTTCGCCCAGGCGCGAGCCCAGAATCAGCACCGCATCGGCTTCGTTGCGCACTTGGTGATTGAGCTTGACGTGCGGCATGGTAATGGCCAGCGGAGATGACTCGGTGAGCACGCCGCGCGCCGCCCAGCTGGTGGTGACGGGCGCGTGCAGCAGGTCTGCGACACGGCGCAGCGCGTCAAAGGCGAGCGCATGAATGACGCCGCTGCCGGCATGGATCATGGGCGCCGTGGCCGCGATCAGCAGTTGCGCTGCGCGGGCCACCTGGTCGGCAGAAGGTGACAGCGGCTCGGTCGGACGGTACTGGCCGGGCTTCCAGTACGCCATGTCGGCCTTGAACTTGCCGTTCATGATGTTTTCCGGGACATCCAGATGCACCACGCCGGGGCGCCCCTGGTAGCTCTTGCGCAGTGCCTTGCGTGTGAGCTCCGGGACGCGATCAAAGGCCGACACCGCGGCGCTCCACTTGGCTATCTTGCCGATGACGCCGCTCTGGTCAAAGCACTGGTAGCTGCCGCCCCGATCCGGGTACATGATGCCGGGGCGGCGCGCGCTGGTGATGGCCAGCACCCGGTTGCCATCGGCCTGCTCCACCACCAGACCGGGCAGCAGGTTGGCCACGCCGGGCCCGTTGCTGGCCATGCAGACGCCGAGCTTGCCGGTCAGGCGCGCATAAGCGCCGGCCATGTGGGCCGCTGACGTTTCGTGCCTGGGTGTGACAATCTCGATGCCGATCCGGTGCAGGGCCTCGTAGAAGCCGAAGTAGGTGCCGTCGATGATGCCGAAAACTTTTTCGACACCCTCTTGCTGCAACATGCGCGCAATGACTTCGCCGCCGCTGATTTCTGCCATCTTGTCGTCTCCTGATATTGTTGCAAGTCATTATGCAGTTTCGGCACAATGGCGTCTATGACTATCACCTCCGCTCCCCAAATCGCCGGCCATTTGCTGGTTCAATGCCTGGTTGAACAAGGTGTCACCCATGCCTTTGGCGTTCCGGGAGAGAGCTATCTGGCTGTGCTCGACGGCTTTCACCGCTACCGTGACCAGATCCGCTTCATCATCAACCGCCAGGAGGGCGGCGCCGCCTTCATGGCCGAGGCGCAGGGCCGCCTCACCGGGCGCCCGGGCGTCTGCTTTGTGACGCGCGGCCCCGGCGCCACCAACGCATCGATTGGCGTTCACACGGCCTTTCAGGATTCGACGCCGATGGTGCTCTTTGTCGGCGATGTGGCCAGCGACATGCGCGACCGCGAGGCGTTTCAGGAAGTGGACTTCCAGAGTTTTTTCGGACCCAGTACCAAGGGCTTTGCCAAGCGCGTGGAGCGCATCGACGATGCACGACGCATTCCGGAGTACGTGGCGCGCGCTTTCGCAGCGGCCATGAACGGCCGCCCGGGACCGGTGGTGCTGGTGCTGCCCGAAGACATGCTGGTGCAGACCGTTGCACCGGACCCAGCCACAGCAGAGTTGGCGCGCGCGCTGGCCAGGGTTGAAGCGGTTCAGTCGTGGGCCGATCCCGCGTCGCTGCGCACCCTGCATGCGATGCTGCTGCAGGCCGAGCGGCCGTTGGTCATCGCTGGCGGCGGCGGCTGGACGGTGCAGTCCGCTCAGGCACTGCAGCGTTTTGCCGAGAACTGGCAATTGCCGGTCGGCAATGCATTCCGCTTTCAGGACACCTTTGACAACCACCACCCGCTTTACGCCGGCGATGTCGGCATCGGCATCAACCCCAAACTGGCTGCGCGCATCAGGAGCAGCGATCTGATTCTGGCGATCGGTCCGCGCCTGGGCGAGATGACCACGGGCGGCTACACCCTGATCCAAGCGCCGCGACCCAAGCAGAAACTGGTTCATATTCATTCCGGCGCAGAAGAGCTGAACCGCGTCTACCAGGCCGATCTGGCGATCAACGCCGGCATGGGCGCGGCGGCGTGCTCTCTGGAAGCCTTGTCGGCGCCGCCCGCGATCCGCTGGGCGGCCTGGGCCCAGGATTGTCATGCCGACTATCTGTCCAACCTGGAGCCGCAGACGCTGCCCGGTGACATCGACATGCCGGCCATTGTGACGACGCTGCAAAGGCACTTGCCGGCCGACGCGGTGCTGAGCAATGGCGCCGGCAACTTTGCGAGCTGGGTGCATCGCTTTTACCGGCATTACGGCCTGGCCAGGGGCTGCAAGACACAGTTGGGGCCGACCAACGGCGCCATGGGTTACGGCGTGCCCGCCGGCATCGGTGCCGCAATTTCCACAGGGCGCGTGGTATTCACCATGACGGGTGACGGCGACTTCCTGATGAACGGGCAAGAGTTGGCAACCGCCGCGCAATACGGCGCCAAGACCATCATCCTGCTGCTCAACAACGCCATGTTCGGCACCATCCGCATGCACCAGGAACGCGAGTACCCCGAGCATGTCAGCGGCTCGCAACTCAGCAACCCGGACTTCGCGGCGCTGGCGCGCGCCTACGGCTACGCCGGCGTGCGCATCAGCCGCACGAGCGAGTTCGAGCCCGAGTTGCTGGCGGCGCTGGCGCGGCCCCAGGGCACGCTGATCGAGGTGCTGCTCGAGCCCGAAGTCATCACGACGCGCGGCACGCTGTCGGCGATCCGGCAGGCGGCGCTGGCCCGGCAAAAGTGAACACGCCGATTCTTCGCGTCGTTGACTCCATCACCGAGCTCGGTCCGCAGGACGCCGGTTGTCTGGCCGTCAGCGGCTCGCACGGCGGCATCAGTTCGGCGCGCTATGCGCTGGCGGCGCGTCCGCTGTTGAGCGTCTTCAACGACGCTGGCGTTGGCAAGGACGAAGCCGGTCTGGCGGCGTTGCCTTTTCTGCAGTCGCATGGACTTGCGGCCTGCACCGTGGCACACGACAGTGCGCGCATCGGCGAGGCGGCCAGCACGCTGAGGGATGGCGTTGTCAGTCATGTCAACGACTTGGCGCGCGCGCTGGGCGTGCCTATCGGCGAGCGCTGCGAGTTTGTCATATCGAAATTGAACGGCGCTGTCTGAATTCCCGCTTCGGGTGGGCCAAGCGCTTGGGCTAGGCACGCCGCCTCATGCTGTCGCAGTCATCGGTCTGACCGATCTGCCGTCGGTTGCCCTTCACCATGCCAGGTCGGGCCTGGCTTGATCGGGCGCTAGTGCGGCGACAGCGCTCAACCGGCCATGGGCGGTCATGAATCCATCATTTCGATAGCGCAAGTGGCAGGAAGAGCGTAAAGTTCCGCATGCACTTGCGACAATGCCTTACCCGTCGAGGCATTTTCGTCTCCTGGCTGGTCACGTCCTCCCGCACTTCAGGCTTGTGTCGCAAGGGCATCACCGCTTTGGCGCTGACCGCCCTGTCCGCTGGCGCCCAAGCGCCGCTGGACATCCGCGTGGCGCTGGTGATTGGCAACGCCGCCTATGAAGGCAAGGGCGCGCTGGCCAACCCGGTGCATGACGCCAAGGCCATGGCCGACACCCTGAAACATCTGGGCTTTTCAGTGGTGGAGTTGCGTGACGCTGGCAAGAGCCAGATGAGCGATGCCATCGACAAGGTGCGCACATCGCTCAACGGCAAACAGGGTGTTGGCATGCTCTACTATGCCGGCCACGGCCTGCAACTCGACTGGCACAACTACATGGTGCCGGTGGACGCCAGGTTATGGCGCGCGCTTGACGTGCCGGCGCAGGCCATCGACGTCAACGCCGTGATCGACGCCTTCAAGAGCGCGGGCAACCGCATGAACATCGTGGTGCTCGACGCCTGCCGCGACAGCCCGTTTGCAAGCACCGGCGCTGGCAAGGGTCTGGCCCAGCAGGACGCGCCCCCGGGCACCTTCCTGGCTTACGCCACAGCGCCGGGCAACGTGGCCGAAGATGGCGACGAGAGGACCGCGGACGGTCAACCCGGCAATGGCCTGTACACCCAGTACCTGCTGCTCGAACTGAGAAAGCCCATTGCCAAGATCGAAGACGTCTTCAAACGCGTGCGCCTCAATGTGCGGCAAAGGAGCCAGGGGCGCCAGATCCCGTGGGAGTCGACCAGCCTGGAGGACGACTTCTATTTCAACGACGGCACGTGGCTAACCCAAAAACCCGAGGAACTCGAGCGCATGGCGGCGCAGGCCAAGGCTCGGGAGCAGCAACTGCTCGCACAAGCCGGCCAGGCACGCGAGAGCGAACGTCAATTGGCCATGGCGCTGGAGAAGGAGCGGCAAGCGCAGGCAGCAGCGGCGCGTGCCGCCGAAGAACAGCGACTGGAAGATCTGGCCCGTGCCAGGGAAGCTGAACGCCTGGCGGGGGAGGCCCGGCAGCAGGAGCAGCAGCGACTGCAGGCCCAGGTGCGCTCGCGCGAGGAAGAACGCAGCGCGCAGGAAAAACTCTCACGCGAGCGCGAGCGCCAACTCGCCATCGAGCAGACCCGGGAGCAACAACGTCAGCGCGAGTTGACCCAGGCGCTCACGAAGGAGCGCGAACTCGAGGCCAGCCGCCAGCAAGACCTGCTGCAAGCCGCAGCCGCCTTGAAGGCGCGCGATGAGGAAAAACGCCTGGGCAAGGAGCAGCAGTCGGCGCAGGCGTTTGCGCGCGAGAAGGCGGACTGGGACCAGATCAAGGACAGCAAGAAGGCCGACGATTTCTATGCTTACCTGCAAAAGTACCCGAATGGTTTTGTGAGCGAGCAAGCTCAGTTCAGGCTGGAGCAACTGCAGAAGGCGCAGACCGTGGCGGTGCCGAATCGCGATGGCGTGGTGGCGCTGGCAGCTTCAGCGCGGCGTTTTCAACTGGGTGACGAATTGGTGAACGATCAGATCGACGGCTTCACCAAGAAGCGCCGCCGCACGACCACAAGAGTTACATTCGCCGATGACAACCGCGCCGAGTTCAATCAAGGACAGATCGTATGGGACCAGAGCGGGACCTTGCTCAAGAGTGGCAGCGGCAGCAAATCGCCGGGCATTCTTGAGGCACCGGCGGACATGGCGGTCGGGAAGAAATGGCGCAATGCCTTTCAAAATTCGCGACCCGATGGTGTGCTCGACACCAATTTCTGGGAGTACCGGGTCCAGGGCTATGACACCGTGACCGTGCCGGCCGGAACCTTCAAAGCCTATCTGGTCATTGGTGTCGGCGAAGCGCGCGGCCAGGCCGGTATGACCTTCATGGAGTCCCGCACCTGGTTCAATCCGGCAAACCTGCGGATTCTGCGCAAGGAGTGGATTCATCGAAGCAGTGGCAAGATAACCTCCTACGGCGCTACGGAGGCGGTTTCCTACAAACCAGGCGCTCGGTAATCTTTTCAGTCGTCCGCGCCGAAGGGGGGTGGCCTTGATGTGGCCCGTGTCCGTTCAAGCGATGGCAGCGTCTGATTTCTGGACACGGGCGTCGACCGTCAGCTTCTCTCGCAACCGAAGGGCAGGTGTCACACCTGCCTTGGTTCAGGCCCCTTTCTTGTCAAGCGCCCTTACTCCTTGATGTCCACACCGTAGAAGCTGTGACGGCCAAACGGGCTGAGCTTGTAGTCCATGACTTCCTTGCGAATCGGGCCGAGTTGCACCGCGTGCGCGATGGTGAACCAGGGAGCCTGCTCCTTGAACACGACCTGCGCCTGCGTGTACAGTTTGGCGCGCTCAGCCGGGTCGCTGATGACCTTGGCTTTCTGCACCAGATCCTCAAACGGCTTGTAGCACCACTTGGCGACATTGCCGCCACCGGTCTTCGCGGCATCGCAGCCGAGCAGGGTGTGCAGGAAGTTGTCCGGGTCGCCGTTGTCGCCGGTCCAGCCCAGCATGCCCATCTGGTGCTCTCCGTTTTGCATGCGCTTGCGGTACTCACCCCACTCGAAGCTCTTGATCTCGGCCTTGACGCCGATCTTGGCCAGGTCGGCCTGCATCAGCTCGGCGATGCGCCTGGCGTTCGGGTTGTAGGGGCGCTGCACCGGCATGGCCCAGATGTCGGTGCTGAAGCCGCCGGCCAGACCGGCTGCGGCCAGCAGTTTCTTGGCGCCTTCCGGATCGAAAGCATCGTCCTTGATGGCATTGTTGTAGGACCACTGGGTTGGCGGAATCGGGTTCTTTGCCGCCACACCGGTGCTCAGGTAGACCGCGTCCACGATCGCCTGCTTGTTGATCGCCATGTTGACGGCCTTGCGCACGCGCACGTCGTCAAACGGTTTCTTGGTGGTGTTGTAGGCAAGGTAGCCGACGTTCAACCCAGCCTGTTCCAGCACCTGGATCTTGGGGTCCTTGCGGATCGCGTCCATATCGGCCGGGTTCGGATACGGCATCACATGGCATTCGCCTTTCTGCAGCTTGGCCCAGCGCACCGAGGCGTCGGGTGTGATCGAGAACACCAGGTCATCGATCTTGGCCTTGCCCGCGTAGTACTCGGGAAACGCCTTGTAGCGGATGACGGCATCCTTCTGGTATTGCACCAGGTAGAACGGCCCGCTGCCAATCGGTTCCTGGTCGACTTTCTCGGGTGTGCCGGCTTTCAGCATGGCGTCGGCGTACTCCTTGGACTGCACGCCGGCGTATTCCATCGCCCAGCCCGACAGGAACGGCGCCTCGGGCTTGTTCAGCGTGATCTTGACCGTCATGTCGTTGACCCGGTCCACGGACTTGATCAACTTGTCCATGCCCATGTCGCCGAAATACGTGTGGTTGGAACTGGTGACCTTGAAGTAGGGGTTGCTCTCTTTCCACTGGCGCTCGATGGCAAAGATGATGTCGTCGGCGTTCATCTCGCGCGTCGGCTTGAAGTTCTTGTTGCTGTGCCACTTGACGCCCTTGCGCAGGAAGAAGGTGTATTCCTTGCCGTCGGGCGAGACGGTCCAGCGCTCGGCCAGACCCGGCACCACGGCGGTTCCGCCGCGCTCGAAGTCGACCAGACGGCTGTAGATCTGGCTGTTTGCATCGAACGAGGTGCCGGTGGTGTTGATGCCGGGGTAGAAGTTCTCCGGGCTGCCTTCGGAGCAGTAGACCAGCGTTTTGGCGGAAACCGGCGCCAGTGCCAGCAGCGCGGGCAGCGCGACGGCGCACAGCAGCGCGCGCCTGGCCGATGGTTTGCGGCGGCTCTCTGATAAGGTTCTTGTCATCTTGTGGACTCCTTTGCGGTTGATGCTGCTAGGCAGCGGTTTGGATAAATTGTTCAGCCTCATGGCAGGCGACCTGTCGCCCGGCCAGTTCGCGCAGCACCGGGCGCTCGGCCTGGCAACGCGGCGTGACGCTGGCGCAGCGGGTCGAAAAGACACAGCCGCTGGGCGGGTTCAGGGGCGAGGGCAAGTCGCCCTTGAGCACGATGCGTTTGCGGGTCGGGCCGCGGCCCATGATACCGGGAGTCGAGGCCAGCAGGGCCTGGGTGTAGGGGTGCAGAGGCTGCGCGAACAGCATCTTCTTTTCGCCCTGCTCGACGGCGTGGCCCAGGTACATCACCAACAGATCGTGGGCGATGTAGCGCACCACGCCCAGGTCGTGCGAAATGAAAAGATAGGCCAGGCCGAGTTCCTGCTGCAGGTCGGCCAGCAGGTTAAGCACCTGCGCCTGGATCGAGACATCGAGCGCCGACACCGGCTCGTCGGCCACGATCAGGGAGGGCTTGAGCATCAGTGCGCGCGCGATCGCGATGCGCTGGCGCTGGCCGCCCGAGAACATGTGCGGGTAGCGGTCGTAGTGCTCCGGGCGCAGGCCGACCAGCGCCAGCATGGCGCGCGCCTGCGCCATGCACTCGGCAGCCGGGAGGCTGGTGTTGATCTGCAGCGGCGCCTGCAGGATCGTGCCGATCTTCTTGCGCGGGTTGAGCGAGCCGTAGGGATTCTGGAAAACCAGCTGCACCGTGCGGCGCAAGGCCTGACGCTCGGCCAGCGGCGCGTTCACCACATCGACATTGTTCAGGCGCAACTCGCCGGCCGTCGGCGTCTCGATCAGGGAAACCATCCGGGCCAGCGTCGATTTGCCGCATCCCGACTCGCCGACCACGGCCAGCGTCTTTCCAGGTTGCAGCGTGAAGGACACGCCGCCCACCGCCTGCAGGTGGTCGCTTGGTCGCAGGAAGCCGCGGCTGATCCTGTAGACCTGGCGCAGGTCGCGCGCCACGACCACCGGGCTTTCGGCAGCGCTCATGGCGTGCTCCCGAGGGGAAACTGGCAGCGCACCATGCCTCGCTGCCAGGATTGCAGGCCCGGCCGGCTGGAGCGGCAACTGTCTTGCGTGAAGGCGCAGCGCGGCGCAAACAGGCAGCCCTGCGGTCGGTCGTACATGCCCGGGACAATGCCCGGAATGGTGGCCAGGCGGCTCAATCCGTCGCTGCGCTCGGGCAGCGCCGCCATCAGGGCCTGCGTGTAGGGATGCTGGGGTGTCGCGAACAGTTCTTCGGCGCTGCGCTCTTCCATGATCTGTCCGGCGTACATCACGGCCACGCGCTGCGCCATCTCGGAGACGACCCCCATGTTGTGGGTGATCAGCACCAGCGCCATGCCGCGTTCTTTTTGCAGAGTCTGCAGCAAATCCAGAATCTGTGCCTGGATCGTGACGTCGAGCGCCGTCGTCGGTTCATCGGCGATCAGCAGTTTCGGGTTGCAGGCGATCGCCATGGCGATCATGACGCGCTGGTTCATGCCGCCCGACATCTGGTGCGGGAAATCCTTCAGGCGACGCTCCGGGGCCGGTATGCCCACCTGCTCCAGCAGTTCGATCGAGCGTTTGTGCGCGGAGCGGCCATCCATGTGCAAATGCAGCTTCAAGGTCTCGGCCAGTTGAAAGCCGACGCTGAAGCAGGGGTTCAGGCTGGTGGTCGGATCCTGAAAGATCATCGCCACGTCCTTGCCGGTCAGCTTGCTGCGTTCACTGGCAGTGAGCTTGAGCAGGTCATGGCCGTCAAAGCGCAGCCGCTCGGCGCTGATGCGTCCGGGGTAGGGCACCAGGCCCATCAGCGCCATCATGGTGACGCTTTTTCCCGAGCCCGATTCGCCCACGATGCCGAGCACCTGTCCGACTTCGAGCGACAGGCTGACGCCCTCGACCGCGCGCATGACGCCGTTTTTCGAGGGGAACTCGACCGACAGGTTTTCAATCTCGAGCAGGGCCATGGAGCGGGGCTTTCAGCGTTTGAGCTTGGGGTCAAACGCGTCGCGCATGCCGTCGCCCATGAGATTGAACGCCAGCACCGTGATCAGGATCGCCAGACCGGGAAAGGTCACGACCCACCAGGCGCGCATGACAAATTCGCGCGCATCGGCCAGCATGGTGCCCCATTCGGGTGCCGGCGGCTGCGCACCGAGGCCCAGAAAGCCGAGCGCCGCCGCGTCCAGGATCGCCGTTGAAATGCCAAGGGAGGCCTGCACGATCAGCGGCGCCGTGCAATTGGGCAGCACTTCATTGAACATCAGGCGCAGGTGGCTGGCGCCGTTCATGCGCGCGGCCGTCACGTAGTCCTTGGCCATCTCGCTGATGACGGCGGCACGCGTGATGCGCACGTAGTGCGGCAGCACCACGACCGCCACGGCCAGCATGGCGTTCATCAGGCCCGGACCCAGGATGGCGACGATGACGATGGCCAGCAGCAGACTGGGCAGCGTCAGGATGATGTCCATCAGGCGCATCACGCCGATCTCGAAGACGCCTCGGAAATAGCCGGCCGTCAAACCCAGCACGGTGCCGACCAGTACCGACAGCGCCACCACCGCCAGGCCCATGGCAAGCGACAGGCGCGCGCCGTGGATCAGGCGCGAGAGGATGTCGCGACCGATCGCATCGGTGCCGAGCCAGTGCGCGCTGGTTCCGCCGGCTTGCCAGGCGGGCGGCTTCAGAAACACGGCCGTGTCGGTCAGGTCGGGCGCGTAGGGTGCGATCAGCGGCGCCAGCGCGGCCAGCAGCAGAACCAGCACCACAACCAGCAGCCCGGCGACGGCGCCCCCGTTTTCGCTGAAGTAGCTCCAGAACTCGCGCAAGGGCCGCGGCGGTTCCGCCGCCAACGGTTCAGGCAATATCGTGGCCTCCATCAGTGCCTCACCTTGGGGTTGATGATGCCGTAGGTGAGGTCGACCAGCAGGTTGACCATCATCACGATGATGCCCAGCAGCAGCATGCCACCCTGAAGCACCGGGTAGTCGCGCCGGCCGATGGCCTCGATCATCCACTTGCCGACGCCGGGCCAGGAGAAAATGGTTTCGGTCAGGATCGCGCCCGTGAACAGCACGCCGACCTGCAACCCGATCACGGTGACCACCGGAATCAGCGCGTTGCGCAGTGCGTGCAGCGCGACCACCCGCAGGCTGGACAGGCCCTTGGCGCGCGCCGTGCGGATGTAGTCCTCGCCCAGCACCTCGAGCATCGCCGAGCGCGTCATGCGCGCAATGACGGCCAGCGGATTGGTGCCGAGCACGATGGTCGGCAGGATCAGGTGCTTTGCCGCCGACCAGAAGGCATCCCGGTTGCCGGCCAGCAGGGTGTCGAGCAGCAGAAAGCCGGTGACCGGTTCGATGAAATGCTTGAAGGCAAGTCGGCCGGAGACCGGTGTCAGGTCCAGTTGGACCGAGAACAGCAGAATCAGGAGCAGTCCCCACCAGAAGATCGGCATTGAGTAGCCGGTCAGTGAGATGCCCATGACGCCATGGTCGAGCACCGAATTTCGCTTGACCGCCGCCAGAATGCCGGCCGGAAGGCCCAGCACCAGCGCGAACAAAATGGCGCTGAGCGCGAGTTCTATGGTGGCTGGAAACAGCGCCAGGAACTCGCTCAGCACCGGCTCGTGGGTAATGATCGATTTGCCAAGATCGCCCTGCAGCACGCGCGCGATGTAGATGCCGTATTGCACCAGGATCGGACGGTCCAGCCCGTATTCCTTGAGCAGCAGCGCGTGTCGCGCCGCGTCGATGCCGCGCTCGCCGGCCAGGGTCTCGATCGGGTCGCCCGGCACCAGACGAATCAGGAAGAACGCCACCAGTGTCATGCCGATGAAGGTGGGCACGATCAGACTGAGGCGGGTCAGCAGGAAACGCAGCATGGAGGGGGACGGGTTGTCAGGGCTCTTGCGCAATCATGCCAGAACAAAAAAGGCCGGCTTGCGCCGGCCCTTGTGGCAGTCAGCAGGTGCTGCTTACTTGAGGTGTTTGCCGATCAGGCCGGCCATCTCGAACATGGAGACCTGCGCCTTGGCGAAGACTTCCTTGAGCTTGGCATCGGCGTTGATCATGCGCTTGTTGACCGCATCCTGCAGCTTGTTCTTCTTGATGTAGGTCCACAGCTTGCTGACCACTTCAGTGCGTGGCAGCGGGTTGGCGCCGACCACGGCCGCCAGAGCGGCGCTGGGTGTCATTGCCTTCATGAACGCTGCATTGGGAGTGCGCTTTTTGGCGGGCGCTTTCTTTGCAGCAGGCTTCTTGGCGGGGGCGGCTTTTTTGGCGGGAGCGGCTTTCTTTGCAGGCGCCTTTTTCGCCGGGGCGGCCTTCTTAGCCGCTACTTTCTTTGCCGGTGCTTTTTTAGCGGGGGCTGCCTTCTTTGCGGGAGCAGCTTTCTTTGCCGGAGCTTTGGTTGCAGTTGCCATGATTTATTTTCCTTCTCGAAGTTGATTAATCACCAGCAAAAAACTGCTTCTTCGCTGGCAAGTGGGATGCTACTGGAGAATTTGCCTGTTTCCTAGTGAAAATGTGTTTATTTCATTCTTGCGTGTTGTTTTTTTCACAGGGTTTTTGAGCCGCTTTTGTCTCTGAAAACCCAAACCCTACAATTTTGACCATCCGAGGAGCCCAAACATGAGCCTGACATTTGCCACCTGCGACCTGTGCGATGCCAAGAAAAACGACGCATCCGGTGATTTTCGGGTGCTGCCGCCCGTATTTCGCGACTATGGTGCAGTGCGCAAGTTTTGCGGTCCGATCGTCACCATCCGGTGCTTCGAGGACAACTCGCTGGTCAAGGCGGCGCTGGATTCGGCCGGTTTCGAGGAGAGCACCACGGGGCGGATCGGCAAGATTCTGGTGGTCGATGGCGGCGCTTCCCTGCGGCGCGCCCTGCTGGGCGGCAACCTGGGCGCCGCGGCGGCCCGCAATGGCTGGGCCGGTGTGGTGATCGACGGCTGCGTGCGCGACGTGGAAGAACTCGCTGGGCTGGCGGTCGGAATTCGAGCCCTGGCCAGCATGCCGCTGCCGACCGAGAAGCGCAACGAAGGCCAGACCGGCGTGGCCGTGCGGATCCAGGGGCTCTGGGTGCGACCGGGCGACTGGCTTTATGCCGACGCCGATGGCATGGTGATCAGCGGCGAGCGCCTGACATGAAGGCAGCGCGAGCGGGCAGGGTGGCCAGCACGACGCCCAGCAGAGCGATTGCGAAGGCCAGCAGTTGCACGCCGCGCAGCGTCTCCCCGAGCGCCAGGACGCCGACCAGCGCGCTGGAGATCGGCAGCATCACGGTAAAGACACCGGCTCGGGCCGCTGGCACGGACTTCAGCCCGGTCATCCAGAGCCAGACGGTCCAGACGCTGGCCGCCAGCGCGTAGAACAGCAGCAGCAGCCAGATGCCCGGCGAGAGGCTGCCGAAATCGAACTGCAGCGCCAGGTAGAGGCCCATCGGCGTCATCAGCACGAAGCCCCAGAGATTGATCAGCGCCGTGATGCGCCTGGCCGTCAGCGTACCGGTCAGCTTCTTGCCAATAACGGCGTACGCGGCTTCGCACAGCACGGCGGCAACGACCAGCAGGTTGCCCCAAAACGTTTGAGAGGACAGGTTCAGGTCGAGGCTGACCGTGGCGTTCGTCGCCGCTTGCGGTCCGGACAGCGCCGAGAGTGCGATTCCCGCCGCGGCACAGGCAATCGCCGCCCAGACCCGCGGGCTGATGCGCTCGCGCAGAAACAGCCAGCTGAGCAGCGCGACGGCCGCTGGAATCGACGCCATGATGACGCCGGCGGAGACCGCGCTGGTCATGCTGACGCCGTACAGCATGCAGATCGAGAACAGAAAATTCCCGAGGAAGGACTCGAGGAAGACGAGCCTTCGGGTGGCCGCCGTCATTACCGGCTCGGCCGCGGGCTTGATCAGCCAGTGCGGTATCGCCAGACCGCCGATGCCAAAGCGCATCCAGGCCAGCAGCATGACCGGCAGAACGGCTACGAGCGGCTTGGACAGCGCCACGTAGCTGCCGACGAGCGACATGCTCAAGGCCAGCGAAAGGTAGGCCAGCAGGCGTTTGGGCATCATGCGCGGTGGGATTGCCAAGGCAAACAGGTCCAAAGCCCTTATCATGCCTGAGGCCGACCCGACGCTATGGCTTGCTGCCAAGGGGTGAAATTGGCAGCTGGTCAAACCGGTGAAGTGCGCTAGCGTCGGCCTAAAGATCAAAGCGGGGCAACATCCTTATGAGCACGGGTCAATTTGCATATGCCAGCAACAGCAATCGCTTTCTTGCGGCGGCCGGGTTGGCGGCGCAACCGTATGCCGTGGTCGGCGTGCCGTTCGACGGCGCCGTGACCCATCGGCCGGGCGCGCGCTTCGGTCCCCAGGAGATTCGGCGCGCCAGCCTGATGCTGTGCGATGGCCTGCATCCCCTGTTCGGCGTATCACCGATCGATCAGCTTGGCGACGGCGGCGACATGCGCCTGGCCAACGCGTCGCCGCTGGCTGGTGTGCGACAGCAGATCGAGTCCCAGGCGGCGCAGCTGATGGCCAGGCATCACTGTGTTTTTCTCGGTGGCGATCATTCGGTCACGCTGGCGCTGCTGCGCGCCGCCCGCGCCCGCCACGGTGAATTGGCCCTGCTGCATTTCGATGCCCACTGCGACACCTGGCCAGACCACTTCGGCGAACCTTCGGGGCACGGCACCTGGACCCGCGAGGCGCTTGTGGAGGGGCTGGTGAGCCCGCTGCACACCGTGCAGATCGGCCTGCGCTCCAGTGGCGAGCGTTCCGTTCGCGAGCATGTGCAGGACCTCGGTGGTCTCATATTCACGGCGCGGCAATTGCGCGGGCTCGACGGCGCCGCACTGCAGGGCGTGGTCCAGCAGATCCTGGAGAGGATCGGCGAGCGACCCTGCTATCTGTCGCTCGACATCGACTGCCTGGACCCGGCGTTCGCACCGGGCACCGGGACACCGGAGCCCGGAGGTTTGAGCAGTTCGCAGCTGCTGACCTTGATGGAGGAGCTCTCGCCGCTCAACATGGTGGGCATGGACTGCGTCGAGGTGGCGCCGGCCTATGACCATGCCGAACTCACCAGCCTGGCTGCGGCGACCCTGGTCTGGACCTACCTGTGCGCTCAGGTGGCGAAGAATGCGGCGTCTTTGCCGGCAGAGCCCTGATCCATGCTGCTGCGCTCCGACACCCAGCTCAACCAGAATAGCTACTACGAGGCCAGCGTACAGCGCGAGGCCGCCACGGCGACGCTGTCAGAGCCCCTGAGCGCCGATGTGCTGGTGATCGGGGCTGGCTTCACCGGGCTCTCGGCCGCGATTGAACTCGCGCAGCGCGGCTATCAGGTGGTGGTGCTGGAGGCCGACCGCGTCTGCAGCGGCGCCTCCGGACGCAACGGCGGTCAGGCGATCGTCGGTTATTCCAGCGGCCAGCAGCCTTTCGAGCAGCAGCTTGGCATGGCCGATGCACGCCTTGCCTGGGACATGACGCTCGAAGCGCTCGACCTGATCGATGAGCGCATCGCCGCCTTCGCGATCCGATGCGATCAGGTCAAGGGCTACCTCTATGTCGCCGACTCGGCCAAAAAGGCGCGGGCGCTGGAAGCCGACATGCTGGCCCTGTCCAGGAACTACGGGTTTGCGACCGATTTTGTGCGCGGCGCCGAGGTGCAGCGCCACATTCAAAGCCCGCTCTACCAGGCGGCCGCCTTCGAGCAGCGATCGGGCCACCTGCATCCCCTCAAGTACGGGCTGGGCCTGGCCCGCGCGGCAAGGCAACTCGGGGTCCGGATTTTCGAGAATTCGCCGGTGCTCGAATTGCAGCGCGGCGCCCGGCTGACGGCGCGGACCGCGCGCGGCCAGGTGAGCGCGCCCTATGGCGTGCTGGCGGGCAACTGCACGCTGGCCGAGCATGGCCCGCGTCTCGCGCCCGACATCGCCCCGCGCATCATGCCCGTGGGCACCTACATCATCGGCACGCGCGCCCTGGAGCCCGAACTGTGCCGGCGCCTGATTCCCGCCAATGCCGCGGTCTGCGACAACAATTTCATCCTCGACTATTTCCGTTTCAGCGCCGACCATCGCATGCTGTTCGGCGGACGCGTCAGCTACTCGACGCGAACGCCGGGCGGCCTGCAAGCCATCATGGCGCGGCGCATGGGCCAGGTCTTTCCAGACCTGCGCCAGGTTCCGGTCGACTATGTGTGGGGCGGCTTTGTCGACATCAGCATGAACCGCGCACCCGATTTCGGCCGTCTGGGCGGCAATCTGTATTACCTGCAGGGTTTCAGCGGCCATGGCGTGGCCCTCAGCGGGCTGGCTGGTCGCGTGGTGGCGCAGGCGGTGGCAGGGCAGGCAGAGCGTTTTGACCTGTTCGCCAGGCTGCAGCATCACGCATTTCCCGGCGGAGCGCTGCTCAGGACACCCAGCCTGGTGCTGGGGATGCTGTATCACCGTTTGCTCGACGCGCTGTGATCAGCGTGCTTCGATGCGGCCGGGGCGAGCTCGGCGTCGTCCGGTCGGCGCAGGCACGGGCCCGCCAGTTCGGTCAGCAGCCGCGCTGCAAGCATCAGGTGCCACCTTATACTTGGTTTGAATGGCTCAAATTTTGAGCCAATCGGGCGCGCACAATGAGGCGCACAGCCGGGAGCACTGTATGGACGACAAGAAAACGATGAACTTCAACGACCTGGAGCAGTGGCTCAATGAGCGCCGGGTCACCGAGGTCGAGTGTCTGGTGCCTGACTTGACCGGTGTGGCACGCGGCAAGATCCTGCCGCGCGGGAAATTCACCGAAGACCGCGGCATGCGGCTGCCGCAGGCGATCGTGGCCATGGGCGTGACCGGCGAGTTTCCGGAAAGCGGCCCCTATTACGACGTGATCGATCCGACCGACAAGGACATGCAGTTGCGCCCCGATCCGTCGACAGTGCGCATCGTCCCCTGGGCCACCGACCCGACCGCGCAGGTGATTCACGACTGTTTTGACCATCATGGCAACCTGGTGCCGTTTGCGCCCAGAACCGTGCTGCGCCGGGTCTGTGACTTGTTTGCCGCGGAAGGACTGCAGCCGATCGTGGCGCCGGAACTGGAGTTCTACCTGACCGCGCGCAATACCGATCCGAATACGCTGCTGCGCGCGCCGATCGGGCGCAGCGGCCGCGCCGAGACCTCGCGCCAGGCCTACAGCATCGACGCGGTCAACGAGTTTGATCCGCTGTTCGAGGAGATATACGATTACTGCGACAAGATGGAACTCAACGTCGACACCTTGATTCACGAGGTGGGTGCGGGCCAGATGGAGATTAATTTCTTCCATGCCGAACCGCTGGGACTGGCCGACGAGGTGTTCTTTTTCAAGCGAACGGTTCGCGAGGCGGCGCTGCGGCACGACATGTACGCGACCTTCATGGCCAAGCCGATTGCCGGCGAGCCCGGCAGCGCCATGCATGTGCACCAGAGCCTGCTTGACATCGCGACCGGCATGAATGTCTTCAGCAACGAGGACGGGACCGCCTCCGAGACCTTCATGCATTACATCGGCGGTCTGCAGCGCTACATTCCGGCGGCCATGGTGCTGGTGGCGCCCTACGTCAACAGTTACCGGCGCCTGTCGCGCAACACCGCGGCGCCGATCAACATCGAATGGGGCTACGACAACCGGACGGTGGGCATCCGTTCCCCGATTTCGTCGCCGGCGGCGCGGCGGGTCGAGAACCGCGTGATCGGCGCTGACGCCAACCCCTACGTTGCCATGGCCATGACGCTGGCTTGCGGCTATCTCGGGATCAAGAACCGGATCAAGCCCAAGCCGGAGATGAAGGGCGACGCCTACCTGGCGCCGTATTCGCTGCCGCGCAGTCTGGGCGAGGCGCTGGACTGGCTGCGCAAGGAGTCCGATCTGCACGATGTGCTCGGCAAGGAGTTCATTACCGTCTATTCGGAGATCAAGGAGCTCGAATTCGATGAGTTCATGAAGGTGATCTCGCCCTGGGAGCGTGAGCACCTCTTGCTTCATGTGTGAAGCCGCGCAGCGCGTGGTCCGTTTGGCAGATTTGAAGGATGGGAATATCGATGAGCACGGTTATTGACACAGCACAGATCCGGGCGCTGGACAGCGCGCATTTTCTGCACCCTTTCACCGATTTCAAGGACCTGGCGGCGCGCGGCGCGCGCGTGATGGCCCGGGCCGAGGACATCTATGTCTGGGATTCGGAGGGAAACAAGATCCTCGACGCGATGAGCGGTCTGTGGTGCGTCAATGTCGGCTATGGCCGACGGGAACTGGCCGATGCGGCGCATCGGCAGATGATGACACTGCCGTACTACAACAGCTTCTTTCAGACCACCAATGTGCCTGCGGTGCAACTCGCTGCCAAACTGGCGGCGCTGGCGCCCAAGGCGGGCGAGCGCAGCTTCCAGCATGTCTTCTACTCCTCCAGCGGCAGCGAAAGCAACGACTCCAATGTGCGCATGGTGCGCCGCTATTGGGACCTGCTGGGGCAGCCGCAGCGCAAGGTCATCATCAGCCGGCTCAATGCCTACCATGGCAGCACCATGGCCGGCGCCTCCCTCGGCGGCATGAGCGGCATGCACGCGCAGGGCGATTTGCCGATTCCGAACATCACCCACATCGGGCAACCCTACTTTTTTGAAAACGGCCTGCCGGGCGAAGACGAGTCCGCCTTTGGTTTGCGCGCCGCCGGCTGGCTGGAAGCGAAGATTCTTGAGATCGGCGCCGACAAGGTGGCGGCTTTCATCGCCGAGCCGATCCAGGGCGCCGGCGGCGTCATTATTCCGCCAGCGAACTACTGGGGCGAGATTCAGCGGATTGTCGACAAGTATGGAATTTTGCTGATCAGCGACGAGGTGATCTGCGCCTTTGGCCGTCTGGGCACATGGTTCGGCTATGAGAAGTTTGGCTACAGGCCCGATCTGGTGACCTTTGCCAAGGCCGTTACCAGCGGCTACATCCCCTTGGGCGGCGTCATGGTCGGGGACCGGGTTGCCAGGGTCCTGATCGAAAAGGGCGGTGAATTCAACCACGGCTACACCTACAGCGGCCATCCGGTGGCCTGTGCGGTCGGTCTGGCCAATCTGGCGATCATGGAGAGGGAGCAGTTGCCGCAGCGGGTGGCGTCTGATGTCGGTCCGTACCTGGCGCGCTGCTTCGAGGTGATTGGCCAGCATCCGCTGGTCGGGTCAACCCAGACCTGCGGCTTCATGGCGGGCCTGGTCCTGGTCAGAGACAAGGAACGCCAGGAGGCTTTCGCAGAGAACCTGTCGGTCGGCATGCTGTGCCGGGCGCATTGCTTCAAGAATGGCCTGATCATGCGCGCCGTCGGCGACCGCATGATCATTGCGCCGCCGCTCACCATGACCCACGCCCAGATTGATGAAATGGTCGCGCTGGTTCTTCGTTGTCTTGATTTGACCTATCAGGACGTCAAGAAGAACGGCTGGTTGGCATAGGGATTGCATGGGGTAAAGTCTCTGGAAAACGGGTTTACCATCCCCTTTTCTTTGGATCGGTCAATTTTCAGGAGAATAAATTGGGTACTTCATTTGGACGCGCGTTGCTGGGCAAATTGATGACGGGTCTGGCCCTGGCCGGGTTGATGACTTTTGCCGCCACCTCGGCTCTTGCTCAGGAGGAAAAAGTTCTCAACATCTATAACTGGTCGGACTACATCGCCGAGGACACGATCCAGAATTTCGAAAAAGAAACCGGCATCAAGGTGCGCTATGACACCTTCGACAACAACGAGATCCTGCACGCGAAACTGGTCGCCGGCAAGACCGGTTACGACATCGTGGTGCCGTCCTCAGGCTGGGCGCGCCTGCAGATGGAGGGTGGACTGCTGCGCAAACTCGACAAAGCCCAGCTTGCCAACATGAAGAACATGGATCCCGACATCCAGAAGCAGATCGCCAGCCTGGACCCGGGCAACCAGTACCTGGTCAACTGGCTGTGGGGCTACACGACGATCGGGATCAACAGCGCAAAGGTCAAGGCAGCCCTGGGCGCCGAGCCGATGCCCGCCAACGTCTGGGAACTCTTTTTCAATCCCAAGTACGTCAGCAAGATGAAGAGTTGCGGCGTGTCGGTCCTTGACAGCGCCTCCGAAGTGCTGCCGGCGGCGCTGCATTACCTGGGCAAGGATCCGTTCAGCAAGAACGCGGCTGATTACCAGGAGGCCAGCACGCTGCTGAAGTCGGTGCGTCCGTACATCACCCTGTTCAGTTCGTCGGGCTATATCAACGACATGGCCGGCGGCTCGATCTGTCTGGCGCTGGGCTGGAATGGCGACATCAATATTGCGCGCCAACGCGCGATCGAGGGCAAGACGGGTCAGGACATTGTGGCGCTGATTCCAAAAAATGGCGGTCTTCTGTTTTTTGACATGATGGCCATCCCGGCGGACGCGCCGCATCCGAAGAATGCCCACCTGTTCATGAACTACATCATGCGGGCCGAGGTGCATGCGTCGCTGACCAACAAGGTTTTCTACGCAAATCCGAACAAGGAGTCGCGCAAGTTCATCAAGGCCGAAGTGGCAAACAACCCGTCGGTCTTCCCGACGTCGGCGGAGATGGCCACGATGGTGCCGCCCAAGGCGCTGAACAACGATATCCGGCGCCAGATCACGCGCGTCTACACGGCTTTCAAGACCGGTTTCTGATCGTCCTGCCCTGATTCAGCGAGGATTCATCGGTGGTCACTGCCGCAGCCCCCACTGTGCCCCCGACGAAGCAGGGTGCTGCGCCGTTTCTGCAGATCAAGCGCGTTGTCAAACAGTTTGATGAGGTATTTGCCGTAGACGATGTGTCGCTTGATATCAGTCAGGGCGAAATATTTGCCCTGCTTGGCTCGTCGGGTTGCGGCAAGTCCACGCTGCTGCGAATGCTCGCCGGCTTTGAAGTTCCGACATCCGGACAGATCCTGCTGGCCGGCAAGGACATTGTTGGCCTGGCGCCCTATCAGCGGCCGATCAACATGATGTTTCAGAGCTATGCCCTGTTTCCGCATCTCAGCGTCTGGGACAACATTGCGTTCGGCTTGCGAAGGGACCAGCTGTCGAAGGGGGAAATTGAGGCCCGTGTCGGACAGATGCTCGATCTGGTGCAACTCAAGGCCTACGCCAAGCGCAAGCCGCATCAGCTTTCGGGCGGACAGCAGCAGCGCGTGGCATTGGCGCGCAGTCTGGCCAAGCGCCCGCAGTTGCTGCTGCTCGATGAGCCGCTGGGCGCGCTCGATGCCAAGTTGCGCGAGCGGACCCAGCTTGAACTGGTGGACATCATCGAGCAGGTGGGGGTGACCTGCGTCATGGTGACCCACGACCAGGAAGAAGCGATGGTGATGGCGACACGCATCGGCGTCATGAGCGAAGGCAAGATATTGCAGATTGGCAAGCCTTCGGATATCTATGAGACGCCGAACTGCCGCTTCGTCGCCGATTTCATCGGCAGTGTCAATCTGTTCAAGGGAACGGTTGAAGTCGACGAACCGGATCACGTCGTCATTGCCTCGTCCGAGTGCCGTCATTACGTCAGTCACGGCATCACGGGCACCAGCGGCATGACGGTGCACGTGGCCGTGCGTCCGGAAAAGATGACCATCCAGACCAGCCAACCTGCTGACGAGGAGCGTGAATCGCTGGAGCAGGTTGGGTATAACCTGGCCCAGGGCGTCATCAAGGGCCTGGCCTATCTGGGCAGCCTCACCACCTACCATGTGCAGCTGGACGGCGGCAACACCGTGGTCAAGGTGACACATACCAATGCCGCCAGGCACGATGCCAGCCATCTGACCTGGGGCGACCGGGTCTATGTATGGTGGTGCGGCAGTGACGTCGTGGTTTTGACAGGGTGAGGGCGGCGTGAGCACCTCGGTCAAATCAGCGTCTTATTTGCATGACAAGCTGACCGGCGCGTGGGGTCGGCAGGCCGTCATCGGAATTCCGCTGGCGTTCCTGCTGGTTTTCTTCCTGTTTCCATTTCTCGTCGTATTCAAGATCAGCGTGTCCGAGATGGACAACGTGGTTTTCAAGGACCTCTTTGACTGGGCCGACGGTGTTCTGCTGCTCCGGATCAAGCTGGGCAACTATATCTTTATCGCCCTGGACGACCTTTACTTCCAGACTTACCTCAGTTCGCTCAAGTTCGCCGCGGTCACAACCCTGATATGCCTGCTGATCGCCTATCCCTTTGCCTACTTCATGGCGCGCAGCCCGGCCGACAAGCGGCCGGCCTTGCTGATGCTGGTGATGCTGCCATTCTGGACCTCGTTCCTGCTGCGCGTCTATGCCTGGAAGATGCTGCTGGCGGACAGCGGCGTTTTCAACAACATCGCCATGGCCACGGGCTTGCTGTCAGAGCCCGTGAAAATGATGAACACGCCGTTTTCGCTGGTCTTGGGAATGGTTTATACCTACGTTCCCTTCATGATCCTTCCCTTGTACGCCAACCTGGTCAAGATGGACCTGAGCCTGCTGGAGGCGGCACTCGATCTGGGCGCGACGCCGTGGCAGGCCTTCTGGCGCATCACGGTGCCGCTCTCCAAGAGCGGCATCATTGCCGGCTCGATGCTGGTCTTCATCCCCTGCGTCGGGGAGTTTGTGATTCCCGAACTTCTCGGCGGGCCGCAAACCCTGATGATCGGCCGGGTGCTGTGGGACGAGTTCTTCAGCAACAATGACTGGCCGATGGCCGCCACCGTGGCGGTGGTGATGGTGCTGCTGATCATTGTGCCGCTGGCCCTGTTCAACAAGTACCAGGCCGAAAGCACGGGTCGGGGCCAGGCATGAAATTCAATGCCGCGCAAGTCACGTCAAAAGCCTGGATGGCTGGCGTCTTTCTTTTTCTCTACCTTCCGATTCTGACCCTCATTGTGCTGAGCTTCAATGCCAGCCCGATGGTGACGAGCTGGGGCGGCTGGTCCCTGCGCTGGTACGCGGCCCTGGCACGCGATACCGAGATCATCAACGGTTTCAAGCTGTCGCTGGAGGTCGCGTTCCTGACTGCCTGCACCTCGGTTGTTCTGGGCACCCTGGCCGCGCTGGCCTTGACCCGCTTCAAGCGCTTTCCGGGGCGCACGCTGTTTGCCGGCATGGTGAACTCTCCCCTGGTGATGCCCGAGGTCATCATTGGCTTGTCCCTTTTGTTGATGCTGGTGTCGGTCCAGCGCGCCTTCGGTTTCCCAGAGCGCGGCCTGCTGACGATCTGGTTTGGCCACAGCCTGCTGGGCATGGCCTATGCCACTGTCGTCGTGCAGTCGCGACTGCAGGAGATGAGCCCCCAATTCGAGGAGGCGGCGCAGGATCTGGGTTGCCGCCCCTGGCAGGTTTTCTTTCTGGTCACCTTGCCGCTGATTTCGCAAGCCATCGGATCGGCCTGGCTCTTGACGTTTACGCTGTCGCTCGATGATGTGGTCCTGTCGGCGTTCCTCTCCGGGCCGGGCTCCACCACCATGCCGATCACGATTTTCAGCCGGGCCCGTCTTGGGCTCAGTCCCAGTGTCAATACGGTGGCGACCCTGACCGTGGCGGTGGTCAGTGTCGGGGTTGTGTTAGCGAGTGTCTGGCTTTCCCGCGCGCAGCGCCGGCGGGCGCAAGAGATGTCGGCAGCGTTCCGGGGCGCTGGCGCTTAGGGCTTCAATTCAAATTTTTAGGAGTAAAAATGAAAAACAAACTGTCTTTGCTGGCTGTGGCGGTTGCCACGGCATTTCCAATGATGCAGACCGCGCACGCGCAGACCAATGCCGAGTTGAAGCAGGAAATTGAACTGCTCAGGCAACAACTGCAAGTCCTCATGAAAAAAGTCGATTCAGTTTCTGCGGCGGTTCCCGACGCCGCTGCCGCGGTCGATCAGCAGGAATTCAACCGCGTCAAGATCAAGGCCGAATCGACCGAGGATAATTTCGAGGCGGCCGGCCTGAAGGGCTTCAAGGTCAGCGGCATGATCGATCCGACCTACATCTACAGTCAGAACCAGGATCGGTCCGGCTTCATCTTCCTGAATAACTTCGATGCACGCGATGGCGAGTCGCCCTATGCCTTCGACAACGGCAATTTCGGCCAGGCCATGCTTGACATTCAGAAGGAAACCGAGGGCGGCAACAAATGGCGTTTGACGCTGGCGCCGCACAAAGCAGCAAGCTCGGCCTACAACCTCGGCTCTATCGTGCACGAAGCTTCCGTTTCAATTCCTTTGATCGACGCCACGACACGGCTGATCGCCGGCCAGATACCGGACTGGTCAGGCTACGAGTATCTTCCCGCCAACCAGCAACCGCTGATCACCCACAACATGCTGTTTGACTTCACCATTCCGAGCTTCTACAGCGGTGCCGGCATGGAAATCACGCGGGGGCAGTGGATTGCCAAATTCCTCGTCGGCAATATGAACCAGGTGGCGCGCGCGTCCGGGGACAAGGATCCATCCATCAACTACCGGGTTGATTACAGCAAGGGTGAATTCAGCGGCTTCGGCTTTGCCGGCACCCACACTTTTGGCGCTAGTCCGCTGAACCTTTTTGAAGTCGATGGCTATTTCACGCGGGGTGACTGGACCTTCCAGGGGCAGGTTGGCGTTGGCCGTTGGAACGGTCAGGGGGCAGATCAGCTCAATGGGCCGACCGATGCGCAATGGTGGGGCCTGTCGGCGCTTGCGGGCTACAAGCTGACTCCGCGGCTGCAAGCGATAGCGCGAGCCGACTTCATCAACAACTCGAAGAACGGCGGCGGCGTCTTTGGCTATGCGAATGGTTCAGCGACCACGCTCGCCGATCCAATCGCCTACGATTCTCGCAATGGTTTTGGCGCGTCGCAACAGGATATCGCCGATTACAGGCTCGGGAATATCAGCGAGTTGACGGGCGCCAATCGCTACGCCTTATCACTGGGACTGAACTACCTGGTCAATCCGACCACCACCTGGAAGCTCGAACTGCGCTACGATGGCGCGAACAAGGATGTGTTCCAGGACTACCGGAACGACCCGACCGGTGGCAACCTCGTCTTCAAGAACAACAACATTCTGCTGGGGACCGCCATCGTCGTGTCATTCTGACGGAGCGGGGATGGACGGACCGCACCGGGCGGCTCCGGCCCGCGGGGCCGGCAGCCATGCCGGCCCGTTTCTTTTTGTGGCAGGTGCCGCTGCCATCCTGGCACCCCGGCGGCAGATCAATCAGGCATTCTTATGACACGCAAAGAAGCAGCACCCTTGCCAGAGTTTGACGGCCGCGCCCTCATCAACGGTCAGCGCGTGAGCGCCCTGAGCGGCCACACCTTTGACTGCATTTCACCGGTCGACGGCCGACTGTTGACCCGCGTCGCCCGCTGCGCCGAGGCCGATGTCGATGCCGCCGTCGGGGCAGCGCGCAGCGCCTTTGAAGACTGCCGCTGGCGCGGCCTGGCACCGCTTCAGCGCAAGCGCATCATGCTTCGGTTTGCTGACCTGCTGCAGGCGCACGGCGATGAACTGGCGTTGACAGAAACCCTGGACATGGGAAAACCGATCAAGTACGCGCGCGCTCTGGACGTCAACAGCGCCGCCAATTGCATCCGCTGGTACGGTGAAGCTGCCGACAAGGTCTACGATGAAATCGCGCCGACGCCCGCAACCGCCCTGGCCCTCATCACGCGCGAGCCGATGGGCGTGGTCGGCGTCATCGTGCCCTGGAATTACCCGATGATCATGGCCGCCTGGAAGATCGCGCCGGCGCTGGTGGTTGGCAATTCGGTGGTGCTCAAGCCGAGCGAGAAGTCGCCCCTGACGGCCCTGCGCATGGCTGAACTGGCGCTCGAGGCAGGCATCCCGCCCGGCGTCTTCAGTGTCGTGACCGGCTACGGCCCGGAGGCCGGCTCGCCGTTGGCGCTGCATATGGACGTCGATTGCATCGCCTTTACCGGCTCGACCCGGGTCGGCAAGCAGATTCATGTCATGGCGGGGCAGAGCAATATCAAGCGCGCCTGGACCGAACTCGGCGGCAAGTCGCCCAACATCGTGTTTGCCGATTGCCCGGATCTGGACAAGGCGGTCGAGGCCGCGGTCGGCAGCATATTCTTCAACCAGGGCGAGAGCTGCAATGCGCCTTCGCGCCTCTTTGTCGAGGCCGCCATCAAGGATCGCTTCCTTCAGAAAGCGCTGGCGCTGGTGCCGGCCTACGCGCCCGGCAATCCGCTGGACCCGGCCACCATCATGGGCGCGATCGTCGACCAGACGCAGATGAATTCAGTGCTGCGCCACATCGAATGCGGGCACAAGGAGGGCGCGCGGCTGCTTTGCGGCGGTGAGCAGGCCTTGCGCGAGAGCGGCGGCTTCTATGTTCAGCCCACTGTTTTTGACGGGGTGCGCAACGACATGACGATCGCACGGGAAGAGATCTTCGGCCCGGTGCTCTCGGTGCTGTCCTTCACCGACGCGGCAGAGGTGGTGCGACAGGCCAACGAGTCGGTGTATGGCCTGCAGGCGGCGGTCTGGACGCGGGACATCAACAAGGCGCACGGCGTGGCCCGCGCCCTGCGCGCCGGAACGGTGCATGTGAACCAGTACGACGAAGACGATATTACGGTGCCCTTCGGCGGCTTCAAACAGAGCGGCGTCGGGCGCGACAAGTCGCTGCATGCCATGGACAAATACACTGAAACCAAGACCACCTGGATTCGAATCGACAGCCCGGTTTGAAATGATGCGTCTGTAACTCTGGAGAAATGACGATGAACGCAGTGATGAAAATTGATGCCAAAGCTTCCAATGCCGAATGGCACAGCCGCCGCCTCGCAGCGACGCCGCGCGGCGTCGCGGTGATGGGCGACTTCTTCATCGACCATGCCAGGAACGCCGAGTTCTGGGACATCGAGGGTCGCCGCTTCATTGATTTCGCCGGCGGCATCGCGGTGCTCAACACCGGTCACTGCCATCCCAAGATCCAGGCCGCGATCGCGGCGCAGTTGCAGCGCTTTACGCACAGTTGCTACCAGGTTGTGCCGTACACCGAGTACGTCTCGCTGGCCGAGCGCATCATCGCCATCGCGCCGATCGCCGGACCGAAGAAGATCGCATTCTTTTCGACCGGTGCCGAAGCGATCGAGAATGCAATCAAGATCGCCCGTTGCGCCACCGGGCGCGCGGGGGTCGTTTCCTTTGGCGGCGCATTTCACGGGCGCAGCCTGCTTGCGGTTTCCCTGACCGGCAAGGTGCAGCCCTACAAGGCAGGCTTCGGACCGTTTCCGGCGGAGATCTATCACGTCCCGTTCCCCGGCGAGGGTGCTTCGCTGGAGCAGACGCGCCATGCCATGGAGCAGTTGTTCAAGTGCGACATCGAACCATCGCGCGTCGCCGCCATCGTCTTTGAGCCGGTGCAGGGCGAGGGCGGTTTCAATGTCATCCAGAAAGAGGCGGTGACATGGCTGCGCGCACTCTGTGACCAGCATGGCATCGTCCTGATCGCCGATGAAGTGCAAACCGGCTTTGCGCGCACCGGAAAGATGTTTGCGCTCGAGCACTACGGTGTTTCGCCCGACCTGATGACGCTGGCCAAGAGCATGGCGGGAGGCACCACGCTTTCTGCCGTGGTCGGCAAGACATCGATCATGGATGCCCCCGCACCCGGCGGCCTGGGTGGCACCTACGCCGGCAACCCGCTGGCGATCGCCGCGGCGCACGCCGTGCTCGACATCATGCAGGAAGAAAATCTGGTCGATCGGGCCAACGTGCTGGGTGCGCGCCTGCTGGCACGCCTGAAAAAACTGAAGGCGACCAACCCGACCATCTCCGACGTGCGCGGCCTGGGCGCCATGATCGCCTGCGAGTTCGTCAATCCGCAGACCGGTGCGCCCGATGCTGATCGCACCAGGCAGATCCAGCAGGCGGCGCTGAAGAAGGGCTTGCTGCTGCTGTCCTGCGGCGTCTACGCCAACGTGCTGCGCTTCCTGTTTCCATTGACCATCGAAGACGCTGTATTCGATGAAGCCCTGGGCATCATTGATGACGCCATCGCTGCCTGAGGCTCACTATGTCAATCGCATCGATCATTGAATCGCTGACGGCCCAAGGCATTCACAGCGTCTTGACCCAGTTCTGCGATATCCATGGCGTTGCGAAGGGCAAACTGGTCCCCCTGCGCTATTTGCAGGAGTGGGTCGAGGTCGGCGCCGGCTTTGCCGGTCCCAGCATTGCCGGGACCGGTCTGGGCCGTCATGGCAAGCGCAGCGAATACTACGGTCGGGTCCAGATCGAGTCACTGCGCCCCTTGCCTTTCATGCCGGGCGTGGCGCACGCGGTTTGTGACGGCTTCGCCGGCGGCGAGCCGCTCTCGACCTGTTCGCGACAGTTGCTCAAGCGCCAGACGAAGCGCCTGGCCGAGCGTGGCTGGACCCTGTGGGTCGGGATCGAGCCCGAATTTTTCCTGCTCAAGCAGGCCGAGAGTGGTCAGTGGCTGGGTGCTGACCGGCACGACCACCTGGGCAAGCCCTCCTATGACCTGAAGGCCATCCATCGCAACAGCGGCTTCCTAGAGGACATGCGCGCAAGCCTGACAGAACTGGGCTTTGACCTGCAGCAGATGGACCATGAGGACGCGCACGATCAGTATGAAATCAACTACCGTTTTGACGATGCGCTCGCGGCGGCGGACCGCTACATGTTGTTCAAGATGACGGCCCACGCGGTGGCTCAAAAGCATGGCCTGACCTTCAGCTGCATGCCAAAACCCTTTGCCAGTGCGCCGGGCAGCGGCCTTCACTTTCATCTGAGCATCACCGATGCGCAGGGCGCGGCGCTTCTTGCCGACGCTGCCGATCCCCTTCAACTGAGCGGGAGCGGGTACCAGTTTGTGGCTGGCTTGCTGCATCATGCCGACGCCCTGAGTGCCCTGTGCGCGCCGACCGTCAACAGTTACAAACGCCTTGCCGTGAGCAACAGCGCGTCCGGCACCACCTGGTCGCCGGTGTGGAAGGCCTTTGGCGACAACAACCGAACCTGTCTGGTGCGCACGGTCGCAGGTCGCGTTGAGTGGCGCCTGCCCGATCCCTCATGCAATGTGTACGCGGCGATCGCGGGCACGTTGGCGGCCGGACTCGACGGCATCGACAAGGCGCTGTTGCCACCGATGGCATGCCATGAGGATTTGTACGAACTGCAGTCCCGCGGTGCAGTCCTGCCGGCGCGACTGCCGTCTGATCTGGGCGCGGCTGTCGATGCCCTGGCTGCGGACGGGGTGTTGATCGCAGACCTTGGTGAGGCGTTCTGCAGCGAGTTCATCGGGCTCAAGAAACAGGAGTGGGACGAATACAGCCTTCAGGTGAGCGCGTGGGAAATGCGGCGTTACGCTGACGCGTTCTAGCGTTTCATTATGTGAAAACGTTTTTTCATTGACAAAAGTTGCCTATGCTGCAGCGCGGCAAATTTTATCAAATCAGAAAAAAGTATTTCATATTGTGAGTTGTGCTGCATAACGCATTGATTTTGTTGGTTTAAATTATGTCTTGTATAAGACATAAGATTCAATTTATGTCTTATACAAGACCTAAAATTACACCATCGGCACCGGACTGATCAGGTCCCAGTGCAGAGCGTTTCAACCAACCCAGGAGTTATTTCATGCCCCAAACCCTCACCGAACAACTGAGCCGCGAACAGCAAATTGCAGCACTGGAAAAAGACTGGGCCACCAACCCGCGCTGGAAGGGAATCAAACGCGGTTACAGCGCCGCCGACGTGGTGCGTCTGCGCGGGTCCTTCCCGATCGAGCACACGCTGGCGCGCCGCGGCGCAGAAAAACTCTGGCATTTGCTCAATACCGAGGCCTACGTCAATTGTCTGGGTGCGCTGACCGGAGGTCAGGCCATGCAGCAGGTCAAGGCCGGCGTCAAGGCGATCTACCTGTCGGGCTGGCAGGTCGCTGCCGACAACAACAACTCCGCGTCCATGTATCCGGACCAGTCGCTGTACACGGTGGACTCGGTGCCCAAGGTGGTGGAGCGCATCAACAATACGTTCCGCAGGGCCGATGAAATTCAGCATTCCAAGGGCATCGATGCCGGCGACGCGGGCTACATCGACAATTTCGCGCCGATTGTGGCCGACGCCGAAGCCGGTTTTGGCGGCGTGCTCAATGCGTTCGAATTGATGAAGAACATGATCAAGGCGGGCGCTGCGGGCGTGCATTGGGAAGACCAACTGGCTTCGGTCAAGAAGTGCGGCCATATGGGCGGCAAGGTGCTGGTGCCGACGGCAGAAGCCTGCCAGAAGCTGATTGCGGCGCGCATGGCGGCCGACGTCTGCGGCGTGCCCACTCTGGTGATCGCGCGCACCGATGCCGAAGCGGCCGACCTGCTGACCAGCGACTACGACGCCATCGACAAGCCGTTCCTGACGGGCGCCCGTACGGCCGAGGGTTTCTACAAGACACGCAAAGGCCTGGACCAGGCGATCGCTCGCTCCATTGCCTATGCCGACTACGCCGATCTGGTCTGGTGCGAGACCGGCACCCCCGACCTGGCCTTCGCGCGCAAGTTTGCCGAAGGCGTGCACAAGGTGCATCCGGGCAAGATGCTGGCCTACAACTGCTCGCCGTCGTTCAACTGGAAGAAGAATCTGGACGATGCCACCATCGCCAAGTTCCAGAAGGAACTCGGCGCCATGGGCTACAAGTACCAGTTCATCACGCTGGCCGGTATTCACTCGATGTGGTTCCATATGTTCGACCTGGCGCAGGACTACGTGCAACGCGGCATGACGGCCTATGTGGAGAGGTTGCAGGAGCCGGAATTCGCCGCACGCGACCGCGGCTACACCTTTGTCTCGCATCAGCAGGAAGTTGGCACCGGCTATTTTGACGAAGTGACGACCGCGATCCAGGGTGGCAAGTCCAGCGTCACGGCGCTGACCGGATCGACCGAAGAGGAGCAGTTTCACTGATCTTCGCCGCTCACCTGGAGCAGCGTAAAATTGCGCCGCTCCGGCCTCAGCTTGTCAAAGCGCGGTTCGTCCGCGCTTTTTTGTTTTGCGGAGCCGCCTTGGCTTAGAACCCAGCGGTGCGATCGCTGAACTGGCGTTGTCCTTAACCGATTTTTTGCAGAACATGATTCAAATCACACTTCCTGACGGCTCCAAGCGCGATTTTTCCGGTCCGGTGACCGTGGCCGAGGTGGCAGCGTCGATTGGCGCCGGGCTTGCCAAGGCCGCGCTGGCGGGCAAGGTCGATGGCAAGGTGGTGGACACCAGTTTTCAATTGACCGCCAACAGCGCGCTGGCCATCATCACCGCCAAGGACGCGGCAGGCCTGGAAGTCATTCGCCATTCGACCGCCCATTTGCTGGCCTACGCGGTGAAAGAACTTTTCCCGGATGCACAGGTCACGATCGGGCCTGTCATTGAGCATGGTTTCTTCTACGACTTTTCCTACAAGCGCCCGTTCACGCTGGAAGATCTGACGGCGATCGAGAAGAAGATGACCGAACTCGCGGCACGGGACGAGGCCGTGACCAGAAGGGTCCTGCCGCGTGACGAGGCGGTTGCCTATTTCAAGGGCCTGGGTGAGCATTACAAGGCTGAAATCATTGCCAGCATTCCAGCCGGCGAAGACGTGTCCCTGTACCGTGAAGGCAGGTTTGAAGACCTGTGTCGCGGGCCGCACGTGCCGAGCACCGGCAAGCTGAAGTTCTTCAAGCTGATGAAGCTTGCCGGGGCCTACTGGCGCGGCGACCATCGCAATGAAATGCTGCAGCGGATCTACGGGACCGCCTGGGCGACGAAGGACGAACTGCAGCAGCATCTGACCATGCTCGAGGAGGCGGAAAAACGCGATCACCGAAAACTCGGGCGCGAGCTTGATCTGTTTCACATCGACGACCATGCGCCCGGACTGGTGTTCTGGCACCCCAAGGGCTGGACGCTGTGGCAGGGGGTCGAGCAATACATGCGACAGGTTTATCGCGACAACGGCTATCTGGAGGTCAAGGGGCCGCAGATCATCGACAAGTCGCTCTGGGAGAAGACCGGGCACTGGGAAAAATACCGCGAGAACATGTTCGTCACCGAGTCGGAGAAGCGCGAGTACGCCTTGAAACCGATGAACTGCCCCGGCCATATCCTGATCTTCAAGCAGGGCATCAAGAGCTACCGCGACCTGCCGCTTCGTTTTGGCGAGTTTGGTCAATGCCATCGCAACGAGCCTTCGGGCGGCCTGCACGGCATCATGCGGGTGCGCGGATTCACGCAGGACGATGGTCACATTTTTTGCACCGAGGACCAGATCCTGCAGGAGTGCTCAAATTACACGGCGCTGCTGCAGAAGGTGTACGCGGATTTTGGCTTCAAGCACATCATCTACAAGATCGCGACCCGGCCCGACAAGCGCATCGGTTCGGACGAAAGCTGGGACAAGGCGGAGCATGCCTTGATGGAAAGCTTGCGCCTGTCGGGCTGCGAGTTTGAGATCACCCCGGGAGAGGGCGCTTTCTACGGACCGAAGATTGAGTACACGCTCAAGGACGCGCTGGGACGCCAATGGCAATGCGGCACCATGCAGGTTGACTTCTTCATGACCGAGCGCCTGGACGCCGAGTATGTGGGAGAAGACGGCGCCCGTCATCGGCCGGTCATGCTGCACCGCGCGATCGTGGGCAGCCTGGAGCGTTTTATCGGAATCCTGATCGAAGAAAGCGCCGGCGCCTTGCCCGCCTGGCTCGCGCCGGTGCAGGTGGC